>NZ_DLAV01000001.1:0-36064 GCF_002494055.1 Sphingobacterium sp. UBA7038 | reverse complement strand
TGTTAACCCCCTGCTAACCCCTCATAAAAATAGTGTTACTCCTTTTTTAATTCGGAATCTGATGTTAACTTGTTAATTATTTACTCCTGAAGAAGCAAGTTACAAGTAGGTTTTATATTTGATACACATGTCCGATAAAGATAGGCGAGCAGAATTAAATACGTTTATGCAATGTATCTGTCGTGTTCATTATTTAAAATGATACCTTTTTTGTGACTAAAATTCATTCCTAAATCATTTGGTCTTTTCGTACCTTTATCCCAATGACCGATATTCAAAAGAGATTCGACCGTATACTTGCTATTTACATGCATCTACAGGCAAAACCTGTGGTCACTGCCGCCGCTTTGGCAGAACGTTATGAAGTTAGTCAGCGTACGATTTATCGTGATATCAGATCCCTGCTGCAAGCTGGAATTCCGATTTATGGTGAAGCGGGAAGCGGTTATTCTTTGGTGGAGGGATATAAGATGCCGCCCCTACAATTTACCCGAGAGGAGGCATTGAGTTTTGTGGCAGCGGAGAAACTGGTGGAAAAGTATACAGATCGGAATCTTGCGCATCATTTTACCACGGCATTACTGAAGATGAAAGCCATATTACGGGTTAATGAAAAGGAACAGGTGGCCTTAGTAGGGGATAACTTTCTGGTGCGCGGTGGGCGTCATCAATTCAATGAGAAGCTAACCCATGGCACGAATATATTGATTGAAAGTATCGCTGCAAAGAAATGTGTGGAAATCTATTATTCCAAACCTTCCGATAAAACTCCAGAAAGGCGTGAAATCGAAGCTGTGGGTATTTTTGTGGAGAGCAAATTTTGGTATGTCCTTGCTTTTTGTAGATTACGGAAAGATTATAGGCAATTCCGTTTGGATAGAATAAACAATATTAGAATACTTGCCGATGACTTTGCAAAGGAGCATCCTGAACTTTCATCTTTTCTGAATAAACGTCATGACGTTCCCACGACAAAAGTTGTCGTGCAAGTGGACAAGGATATGGCCCGCTATATGGAATGGGATCGTCACTATTTTGGTTTCCAAAAAGAAACGGTCACCGATGATTATGTAGAGATGCATTTCGAATGCATTAATATGGAGAACGGCTTTGCGCGCTGGTATCTGATGTTTGCCGATAAAGGAACAATTATTGAACCCGAATCGTTAAAAGAGGTGGTAAAGCGGCTGCTCTCAACTGCATTGGAGCAGGTTTAGTCAAAAACGACGAAATCAAGCTTTCAGCTATTGTACGCAAAAAAACTTGTTCGGCTGAAAGGACAGGTACCGAACAAGTCATTTGTAGGCTGTACTAAAATAAGCTTCAGCGCGCTGTTAAGAAGGAATTTTCATTGCAGACATGATCTATTGAACCTCTTTCCCAAAAAAATGGAGGTTCTATTCCAAGTAATCTTAGATAAACAAATCCCTGACCGCGGTGGTGGATCTCATTGTCGATAAAGTAAAATATGCTGTGGATAATGGGCGATTTGTATTGGCCGAATAGGTTGAACTCTTCGGCAAAGCGCTCTTCAGAGATTTGATTGAACAGTTCACTGATCTGAGGAGTAGCTTCATCCCAGGCCTGAAGCAATTGTGCTTTGGTTGAATAACTGAAATTTTCGTTCAGTTCACCACTTTTATTATTCACAATCTCCCGGAGACCTGGTACAGCAATACCTAATAGTTCTTTAATGATATCTGCAAAAGTGCGCATGCCTTCTACTTTATAGTTGAACAATTCCTGTTCTGGAAATTTTTCAATAGTCTGTCTCGTTAGATTTCTGTGACCTAACCAATGCTGAAGTAGCTCGTTCTTGGAAATGATTTCTGTTTTCATGATGCTCGTATTTAAAGTTTTTAGTAAGCAATACATCGCCTTCTGCGTTGTATGACAGTTCAAAATTACTGCAGCTTGTGACAGCTGTATGGCAGTATAAATTCGGAATACTAATTTTATTTTTTTGGAGCAGCATTTATTTGATGTAGGGAATGTTGTGCGGATAAATCGCAAAATAGGAGGGTGGGATAAAAAGAAGTAGAAAATAAAAAAAATAATTCACTAATTATTTGACAGTTATAAAAATGTTTGTAACTTTGCAGTCCCTTAATGGGGATAGTATGTCTTGAGCGAAGCCCTACTGCTTCGAAGGACTTTTAATTAATTAATTTACAACATGTCAGGTATTATTGGAAAAAAAGTAGGAATGACGAGCCTGTTTAACGCTGATGGGAAAAATATTCCTTGTACAGTGATTCAGGCTGGGCCGTGCGTGGTTACGCAGATACGTACGGAAGAAAAGGATGGCTACTCGGCAATTCAACTTGGTTTCGACGAAGCTAAGGAGAAAAACACGACAGCTCCTTTGAAAGGGCACTTTGCGAAAGCAAACACAACGCCTAAGCGTAAGTTGGTAGAGTTTAAAACTTTCCCAGATGCAAAACAACTTGGTGACGTAGTTGACGTTACTCTTTTTGAAGAAGGTGAGTACGTAGATGTAGTTGGTACTTCAAAAGGTAAAGGTTTCCAAGGTGTAATGAAACGTCATGGATTTGGTGGTGTAGGTGGTGCGACTCACGGTCAGCACAACAGATTACGCGCTCCGGGTTCATTAGGTGCTTCATCATGGCCTTCACGCGTATTCAAAGGTATGCGCATGGCTGGTCGTACAGGTGGTGACAGAGTTAAAGTTCAAAACTTACAGGTGTTGAAAGTTTACGCTGAGCAAAACCTTATCGTTGTTAGTGGTTCCATTCCAGGAGCTAAAGGTTCTTATGTAATCGTAGACAAATAGTAGAGATGGAAGTTAAAGTTTTAAATTTATCAGGTAAAGAAACAGGTGCCAAGGTGCAACTTCCTGAGTCGGTATTTGGGTTAGAGCCTAACGATCATGCGATCTATTTGGATGTGAAACAATACTTAGCGAACCAACGCCAAGGAACTCACAAATCTAAACAACGTAACGAAATCGCGGGTTCTACTCGTAAATTACACAAACAAAAAGGTACTGGTGGTGCTCGTGCGGGTTCTATCAAATCTCCATTGTTTAATGGTGGTGGTCGTGTATTCGGTCCTCAACCTCGTGACTACTCGTTCAAATTGAACAAAAAATTGAAACAAGTGGCACGTAAATCAGCGTTATCTTACAAAGCAAAAGATAATAACATTGTGGTATTGGATGAAGTAAAATTCGATGCTATCAAAACTAAAAATTATGTTGCTTTAATAAATGCGTTGAACGTAGCTGATGAGAAAACATTGTTGGTATTGCCAGCTTACGATGAAATTGTTTATAAATCAAGCAGAAACTTGAAAAAAGCAAAAGTTATTGTTGCATCTGACTTAAATACATATGATGTATTAAATGCAACAAAATTATTGTTGACTACAGATTCTGTTAAAACTTTGGAGGAAGCATTAGCTAAGTAATATGGAAATTATTAAAAAACCTATCTTGACTGAGAAAGCTTCTTTGTTAACGGAAAAATTAAACCGTTACGCTTTCAAAGTAGATCACAGAGCAAACAAAATCCAGATTAAAGCAGCTGTTGAGGCTATGTTTGGTGTTACAGTTCTTGCTGTAAACACTGCAGTAGTAGCTGGTAAAGCAAAAAGCCGTTACACAAAAGCAGGTTTCGTATCTGGTAGAGCTCCTAAGTATAAAAAGGCTGTCATTACTATTAAAGACGGCGAAACTATTGACTTTTACAGTACTATATAATAAAAAATGGCAGTTAAAAGATTCAAACCGGTAACCCCTGGTACTCGTTTTAGAGTAGGCGCTGACTACTCTGATGTTACTACAAACGTTCCTGAAAAATCGTTAGTAGTAAAAATCAACAAGAAATCAGGCGGTCGTAATAACTCCGGTAAAATGACTATGCGTTATCTCGGTGGGGGACATAAAAAAGTATACCGATTAATTGATTTCAAACGCGATAAAAAAGATATCCCTGCAAAAGTAGCTACTATCGAGTACGATCCAAATCGTACTGCTCGTATTGCCTTGTTGCATTACGCTGATGGTGAAAAACGTTACATCCTTGCTCCAGCTGGTTTAGTAGTTGGTCAAACTGTAATCGCAGGTGATAAAGTTGCCCCAGAAGTTGGTAATACATTACCATTAGCAAACATTCCATTGGGTTCTATCATCCACAACATTGAATTAAATCCTGGTCAAGGTGGTTCAATTGCTCGTTCGGCTGGTACTTATGCTCAATTGTCTGCTCGTGACGGTAAATATGCCATCATCAAATTACCTTCAGGCGAAACACGTATGATCTTATTGACTTGTGTTGCTACAATTGGTTCGGTATCGAACCATGAAAGATCTAACCAAGTGTTAGGTAAAGCAGGTCGCAAACGTTGGTTAGGTCGTCGTCCAAGAGTTCGTGGTGTTGCGATGAACCCAGTAGATCACCCTATGGGTGGTGGTGAAGGCCGTACTTCAGGAGGTCACCCACGCTCACGTACAGGTGTATTAGCTAAAGGCTTCAAAACACGTTACAAGAAGAAAACATCGAATCGTTACATCATTGAGAGAAGGAAAAAATAATGGCTCGTTCAATTAAAAAAGGTCCTTATATCGATCACAACTTAGAAAGAAAAGTTCTTTCTATGAATGAAACTAACAAAAAGTCAGTTATCAAAACATGGTCTCGTAGATCAATGATTTCACCTGATTTTGTTGGCCATACCTTCGCAGTGCACAACGGGAACAAATTTATCCCTGTTTATGTAACAGAAAATATGGTAGGTCACAAGCTTGGTGAATTCGCGCCTACGCGTACATTCAGAGGCCACGCAGAAAAGAAAAAATAATAGGTAATGGAAGCAACAAAAAAACTTAAAAAGTCTGTCTTAATTAGACAACGCAAAGAGCAAGAGAAAGCTCAAAAAGGAGGAGCTTCGGATGCCAAATTATTGAACTGCCCTACTTCGCCTCGTAAGATGCGTTTAGTGGTAGACTTAATTCGCGGTCAACGTGTGGAAAATGCATTATACATTTTGAAACACTCAAGTAAAGAAGCTGCTGCTCGTGTAGAAAAATTATTATTATCTGCAATCAAAAACTGGGAAGCCAAAAACGAAGGTAAATCAGTGGAAGAAAGCGAACTAATTGTAAAAGAAGTATCAGTAGGTGGCGGTCGTCAATTGAAAAGATTGCGCCCAGCTCCTCAAGGTCGCGGATACAGAGTTCGTAAACGTTCAAATCACGTTACGTTGGTAGTTGATAGCAAATTAAACGTTGAACAAAACTAATTTATTGAGAAATGGGACAAAAAGCAAATCCAATAGGTAGCAGATTAGGAATCATCAAAGGTTGGGATTCTAACTGGTTCGGAGGTAAAAACTATTCCGATAAATTAGTTGAAGACGAAAAAATCAGAAAATATCTTTCTGTTCGTATTGCAAAAGGTGGTGTAGCTAAAGTTGTTATCGAAAGAACTTTAAAACGTATCACTGTTACAATTCACACTGCTCGTCCAGGTATCGTTATCGGTAAAGGTGGTCAAGAAGTTGACAAGATCAAAGAAGAGTTGAAAAAACTGACTAAAAAGGATGTTCAAATCAACATTTTCGAGATCAAACGCCCTGAGTTAGATGCGAAGTTAGTAGCTGAAGGTGTCGCTAAACAATTAGAGGCACGTATTTCATTCCGTCGTGCAATGAAAACTTCAATCGCTTCTACAATGCGTATGGGTGCAGAAGGTATCAAAATCATGTGTTCTGGTCGTTTAGGTGGTGCTGAAATGGCGCGTACTGAACAATACAAAGAAGGAAGAACTCCTTTACACACATTGCGTGCTGATATCGACTACGCTTTAGCTGAAGCATTGACTACATACGGTAAAATTGGTATCAAAGTTTGGATCTGTAAAGGTGAGGTTTACGGTAAACGTGACTTATCTCCAAACATTGGTCAAGCATCTGGTGTAAAATCACGTGGCAACCACGAAGGTGGTGGCGAACGTCGTGACAACCGTAACAACAAAGGTGGTCGCGGTGGAAATAACCGTGGTGGAAACAACCGTGGTGGAAGCAACCGTGGTCCGAAAAAAGATTAATAGTTATTTAGATTACAACAAAAACCTGCTGAAAAAGCAGATTTAAAAAGTATACGAACATGTTACAGCCAAAAAGAACGAAGTTCAGAAAGATGCAGAAAGGCCGCATGAAAGGTAACGCTTCTCGTGGAGCGGAGTTAGCTTTCGGTTCTTTCGGTATCAAAACAATGGAGCAAGCATGGATCACTAGTCGTCAAATCGAGGCAGCTCGTATTGCGGTTACACGTTATATGAAACGTGAAGGTCAAGTTTGGATTCGTATTTTCCCTGACAAACCTGTTACGAAAAAACCTGCAGAGGTACGTATGGGTAAAGGTAAGGGTGCTCCAGAATACTGGGTAGCAGTAGTACGCCCAGGCCGTATGTTATTTGAAGCAGAAGGTGTGCCTTTGGAAATTGCCAAAGAAGCTTTACGCCTTGCAGCTCAAAAACTTCCGGTTCAAACTAAGTTTGTGATTCGTAGAGACTACGTTGAAGCATAAAAATCTTGGTAATGTCATCATTTAAGCGTTAGGGCCGTTACCCCTAACGCTATATATAAAACGATGATAACCCAAATAACAACTGAAAAAACATGAAAAATTCAGAAATTTTAGAATTATCTAATGAGGACTTAAAAGCTCGTCTTGTAGAAGAGAAAACAGCCCTTACAAAATTGAAATTTGCACATGCTGTTTCAGCTATTGAGAACCCTAACGTGATCAAAGCAGCACGCAAAACTATCGCTCGTATCAGTACAGAGATCAGTGCACGCAAAGCTGCAGCTAAAAATGAAACAGCCTCTGAGGCGTAAAATTTAAAGTCGAAATGGAAAGAAATTTAAGAAAAACAAGAATCGGCTTAGTAGTTAGCAACAAGATGGACAAATCTATCGTGGTATCAGTGGAACGTAAAGTGAAACACCCGATCTATGGTAAGTTCGTTAAAAAAACTACTAAATTTAAAGCTCATGACGAAACTAATACCTGCGGTATCGGCGATACGGTATTAATCATGGAAACTCGTCCGCTGAGTAAAACAAAAAACTGGAGATTAGTAGAAATTATAGAAAGAGCTAAATAACATGGTACAACAAGAATCAAGACTTAATGTAGCTGACAATAGCGGTGCTAAACAAGTTTTAGTAATCCGTGTATTGGGCGGTACGCGCAAGCGTTATGCATCAATCGGAGATAAGATTGTTGTATCGGTGAAAAGCGCTATGCCTTCAGGAAACGTGAAAAAGGGTTCCGTTTCTAAAGCAGTAGTCGTTAGAACGAAAAAGGAAATCCGTCGTAAAGATGGTTCATATATCCGTTTCGATGACAACGCCGCTGTATTATTAAATAATAATGATGAACCACGTGGTACACGTATCTTTGGCCCTGTTGCTAGAGAGTTGCGTGAGAAACAGTTCATGAAAATTGTATCATTAGCACCGGAGGTTTTATAATTATGGCACAGAAAACAAATACAACTACGCACAAAATCAAAATTAAAAAAGGTGATTTAGTGAAAGTTATCGCTGGTAACTCTAAAGGTGTTCAAGGAAAAGTATTAACTGTTTTAGTGGATAAAAATAGAGCTATCGTTGAGGGCGCTAACATCGTAAAAAAACACACTAAACCAAGTGCAGCTAATCCTAATGGTGGTATCATTGAGAAAGAAGCTGGTATTCACATCTCTAATTTAGCTGTTATCGATCCTAAAACAGGTGCAACTACACGTGTAGGTCGTAAGTTAAACGCAGATGGTAAATTAGTTCGTTACGCTAAAAAATCAGGGGAGGAAATTAAATAATGACTTACGTACCAAGATTAAAAGTGAAATATGCGGAGGAAATCCGTAAAGCACTTCAAGAAAAATTTCAGTATAAAAGTATTATGCAGGTTCCTAAACTTGAGAAAATTGTTGTTTCACAAGGTGTAGGAGCTGCAACAGCTGACAAAAAATTAATCGATAACGCTATTGCTGAGTTGACTTTAATCACAGGTCAACAAGCTGTTGCTACAAAATCGAAAAAAGATATTTCAAACTTTAAATTACGTAAAGGTATGCCTGTAGGGGCACGTGTTACTTTGCGTGACAATAATATGTTTGAATTCTTGGATCGTTTAGTAGCTGTATCGCTTCCACGTATTCGTGACTTCCGCGGTATCAACGATAAAGGCTTTGACGGACGTGGTAACTATAACTTAGGTATCACTGAGCAAATCATTTTCCCTGAGATCAACATTGATAAAATCAACAAGATCCAAGGTATGGATATCACTTTCGTGACTTCTGCTCAAAATGATGTTGAAGCTTTAGAATTGTTGAAACAATTCGGTTTACCATTTAAAAATCAAAATACTAATAACAATGGCTAAAGAAGGATTAAAAGCACGCGAAGTAAAACGCGCTAAATTGGTAGCTAAATATGCAGCAAAACGTGCAGAATTAAAAGCTGCTGGCGATTACGTTGCATTAGATAAATTGCCTAAAAATGCTTCTCCAGTACGTTTACACAACCGTTGTAAATTGACTGGCCGTCCTAAAGGATATATGCGTCAATTCGGTATCTCTCGTGTAACATTCCGTGAGATGGCTTTAGATGGCAAAATCCCAGGGGTGAAAAAAGCTTCTTGGTAATTAAAAAAAAATACTTAATTTTGCCCGGGCAATTCAATTTAGGATTGCCGGGGTTTTTGCATTTTAAAATTGTTTAACAGATAGAAGGTCCCATACCAATGGTTGGGAGGGAAACCGCTGTCACAAATTTTCATATATAATGACTACAGATCCAATTGCGGATTACCTTACACGAGTAAGGAATGCCATCAAGGCCAACCACAGGGTTGTTGAAATTCCTGCATCGAACCTTAAAAAAGAGATCACGAAAGTTCTTTTTGACAAAGGTTACATTGCTAATTACAAATTCGATGAGAATGGCGTACAGGGTACGATCAAAATCGCATTGAAATATAATCCAATTAGCAAAATTCCGGCTATTCGTACGTTGACACGTGTGAGTAAACCTGGTTTAAGAAAGTATGCAAGCGTTGATACTATGCCTCGTGTTTTGAACGGTTTAGGTATTGCTATCTTGTCAACATCTAAAGGTGTAATGACAGATAAGGAAGCTAGACTTCAAAATGTTGGTGGTGAAGTTTTATGTTACGTTTATTAATCTAGGTAAAAGCACAAAGAAATGTCAAGAATTGGAAAAGCGCCTATCGCTATCCCTGCTGGGGTAACTGTTACTATTTCGGACAAAAACTTAGTTTCAGTAAAAGGTCCTAAAGGCGAATTAACACAACAAGTTGATCGTGACATCACGATTGCTCAAGAAGAGGGCAATATCGTTGTAACACGTCCAACTGATCAAAAGAAACACAAAGCATTACACGGTCTATACCGTTCCCTGTTGGCTAACATGGTTCACGGTGTGACTGAAGGTTACAAAACTACGCAAGAGTTAGTCGGTGTGGGTTACCGTGCTTCAAGTACTGGTAATGTATTAGAGTTAACTTTAGGTTTCTCTCACCAGATTGTTTTTGTATTGCCAAAAGAGGTTAAAGTATCAACTACTGCTGATAAAGGTAAAAACCCTACAATCACTTTGGAGTGTGCTGACAAACAATTGATCGGACAGGTAGCGGCAAAAATCCGTGGCTTCCGTAAACCAGAACCTTACAAAGGAAAAGGTGTTAAGTTTGCAGGTGAAGTATTGAGAAGAAAAGCAGGTAAATCAGCTAAAAAATAATAATCATGGCAGGACAAAAAGCATCTCGTAGAGAGAGAATCAAAAAAGGAATCAGAAAAAACCTTGCTGGAACGTCTGAACGTCCACGTTTATCGGTTTTTAGAAGTAACAAAGGTATCTATGCGCAAATCATTGACGACAATGCAGGTAAAACATTAGTTGCTGCATCTAGCTTGTCAAAAGAGTTTGTTGCATCTGGTAACAAGGTTGATCAATCTAAAGCTGTAGGTAAATTAGTGGCTGAAAAAGCATTAGCAGCAGGTATTAATAAAGTAGTTTTTGACCGTAATGGGTACTTATACCATGGCCGTATCAAATCTTTGGCTGAAGGTGCTCGCGAAGGCGGTTTAGACTTTTAATCATAGAAAGAAATGGCATTAAGCAATATAAAAAGAGTAAAATCAAGCGAAATTGAATTAAAAGATCGCTTAGTAAGTATCCAACGTGTAGCTAAAGTTACTAAAGGTGGTCGTACTTTCAGCTTCTCTGCAATTGTTGTAGTAGGTGATGAAAACGGTATTGTTGGTTACGGTTTAGGTAAAGCTAAAGAGGTAACAGAAGCAATCACGAAAGGTATTGACGACGCAAAGAAAAATTTGGTGAAAGTTCCTATTATCAAAGGTACTGTTCCACATAAGCAATATGGTAAATATTCTGGTGGTTCAGTTTTGGTTAAACCAGCTATCGCAGGTACAGGAGTTTTAGCCGGTGGTGCAATGCGCGCAGTATTGGAGTCTGCTGGTATCAAAGACGTGTTGGCTAAATCATTAGGTTCTTCTAACCCACACAACGTGGTAAAAGCAACTGTAACAGCTTTAGCAAGCATGCGCGATGCATATACAGTAGCCCAACACCGCGGTGTCGATTTAAATAAAGTATTTAACGGTTAATTATCATGGCAAAAATTAAAATCACCCAGATAAAGAGCGTTATCGACAGAAGCGAGCGCCAAAAGAAAACTATTGAGGCATTGGGTTTGAAAAGAATCAACCACTCAGTAGAAGTTGAAGCTACTCCATCAATTATTGGAATGGTACGTAAAGTAAACCATTTAGTAGCTATCGAAACTATTTAATATTAGCATATGGAAGAGGTCTTTGGGCTTCTTCCATTACTTGTTATTAATAATCATTATTTTTTAATCGCTAGTACCTGTTTAGTGAGAGCGAAGGGCTAGCACAATTTAGTTTAAAATGAACTTAAGTAATTTAAAACCTGCAAAAGGTGCAGTAAAAAGTAGCAAACGTATTGGCCGTGGTACTGGTTCTGGTCGTGGTGGTACTTCAACACGTGGTCACAAAGGTGCTGGTTCTCGTTCAGGTCACTCTACGAAAATCGGTTTCGAAGGTGGTCAAATGCCTTTGCAACGTCGTGTGCCTAAATTTGGTTTCAAAAACATCAACCGTGTTGAGTATAATGGTGTAAACTTAGATACTTTACAAGCGTTGATCGAGAAACACAATTTAACAGCTGTAGATTTCGACGCATTGAAAGCTCATGGTTTAGTGTCTAAAAATGACAAAGTTAAAATCTTGGGTCGCGGTGAGTTGAAAGCTAAAGTTGAAGTAACAGCGCACGCGTTTACTGCTTCTGCTCAAAAAGCGATTGAAGCTGCAGGCGGTTCTATCGTTAAAATTTAATAAATGAAGAAACTAATCACAACCTTAACCAATATTTGGAAAATCGATGATTTACGTACGCGTATTTTAAATACCTTACTTTTTCTTTTGATTTACCGTATTGGATGTCACGTGGTATTACCAGGTGTAAATCCTCATGCTTTGGCTTCTGGTCAAAAAGAGGGTTTATTGGGCTTATTGGATATGTTTGCGGGGGGATCTTTCTCTCGTTCGGCTATCTTTGCTTTAGGGGTAATGCCATATATCTCGGCATCCATTGTTGTTCAATTGCTGGGCATCGCGGTTCCTTACTTCCAAAAGATGCAGAAAGAAGGGGAAAGTGGTCGTCAAAAAATGAATCAGATTACTCGCTATTTAACTTTAGGGATTACTTTGCTTCAGGCTTTTGCTTATGTACGTACTCAAATCGAGCCAAGTGCTAAGACAATCGCAGACCCATTATTCACTATTCTAACTGCCATAGTTTTGACAGGCGGTACTTTATTTGTGATGTGGTTAGGGGAAAAAATTACGGATAAAGGTATCGGTAATGGTATTTCTTTGATCATCATGACAGGTATTATCGCTCAATTGCCAAGTGGTATCACTGCGGAATGGGTTTCTAGAATGGCGAAAGGTGGTGGTGGTCCAATTCCATTGTTGCTTGAATTTGTGGCGTTATTCTTTGTTGTGATCTTTACGATCTTGATCGTACAGGGTGTTCGTAAGATTCCTGTACAATACGCGAAGAAAATCGTTGGAAACAAGCAAGTCGGTGGAGTACGTCAGTATATACCCTTAAAGGTAAATGCTGCAGGTGTAATGCCTATCATTTTTGCACAGGCAATTATGTTTGTGCCGATGAGTTTAGGACAATTCTTCCCAAATATTCAGTCGGAATTTTTGACTTCGTTGAGTAACTATACTTCTGTTGCATACAACGTGACATTTGCGGTGTTAATTATCGCATTTACGTTTTTCTATACAGCAATTATGGTGAATCCGCAACAGATGTCGGATGACATGAAGAAAAATGGAGGTTTTGTTCCAGGTATTAAACCCGGATTGGAAACTAGTAATTTTATAGACCGCGTAATATCAAATATTACATTTCCAGGTGCAATTTTCTTAGCGATTATCGCTATTCTACCTGCTATTGCAAGTTTGTTTGGTATTAATAATCAATTTGCGCACTTCTACGGTGGTACGTCATTATTGATTTTAGTAGGTGTGGTGTTGGATACTTTGCAACAGATCGAATCTCATTTGTTGATGCGTCATTACGATGGATTAATGAAAACAGGTCGTATTAAAGGTCGTTCGGCCGCGTCTGTTGAGGGAATGGATCATTCGGCAATTTAATTTCTTTAGATGTCTAAAGTATTTTATAAGTCAGCAGAAGATATAGAGCAATTGCGGAAGTCAGCAGATGTGCTTTCGCAATTGCTTGGTGAAATCGCAAAAGTGATTAAGCCTGGGGTAAAGACTATATCTCTTGATAAATTAGCTTATGAGTATATCCATGATAACGGTGGAACGCCTGCGTTCCTAAATTATCACGGATTTCCATATTCTTTGTGTATATCTGTTAACGATCAAATTGTACACGGTTTTCCAAGCGATTATGAAATTAAAGATGGAGATCTTGTTTCGGTCGATGGTGGTGTCAATTTGAATGGGTTTATCAGTGATTCAGCGTATACCTTTGGTGTAGGCGAGATATCTGAGGAAGCTCAGTTGTTATTGGATGTAACAAAAGAATCATTGTACAAAGGTGTTGAACAGGCTGTGGCTGGTAAACGTGTTGGAGATATTTCTTCGGCTGTTCAGGAGTACGTAAACAAATTCGGATTCGGAATTGTTCGCGAGCTAGTTGGACACGGAGTAGGGTACCACTTACATGAAAAACCTGAAGTTCCCAACTACGGAAAACGTGGTGCTGGTCCTAAATTGGAAGAAGGTTTGGTTATTTGTATCGAACCGATGATCAATGCGGGGCGCGCAGGTGTTCGTTTTTGGGATGATGGTTGGACAGTAAGTACAGTGGATGGGAAATTATCGGCGCACTTCGAACAGATGGTTGCAATCCGAAAAGGAGAACCAGATGTGTTGCTGACATTCGAACATGTAGAGAAAGTTTTGGGTAAAAAGTAATTGGTTTTCAATTATTTTTATTTATCTTTGCACTCCTGTTCGCAGGCTTTTAAATTAAATTTAATCGAGAATATATGGCTAAACAAGCCTCAATAGAACAAGACGGTATAATTAGAGAGGCACTTTCTAATGCTATGTTTAGGGTAGAGTTGGAAAATGGACATGAAATCATTGCCCATATTTCTGGTAAAATGCGTATGCACTATATCAAAATTTTACCTGGTGATAAAGTTAAATTGGAAATGTCTCCGTATGATTTGACTAAAGGAAGGATTACTTATCGCTATAAATAGCTGTAAGTCCTTGTATTAGCGCAAGCTTTTGAAAAAATAAATATCATGAAAGTAAGAGCATCAATAAAAAAACGTAGCGCGGACTGTAAGATCATCCGTCGTAAAGGTAAAGTTTTTGTAATCAACAAAAAGAACCCAAAGTTTAAACAACGTCAGGGTTAATTCATTTAAAAAATAATAGCTTAATATTATATGGCAAGGATAGCAGGTATTGATTTACCTAAAAACAAAAGAGGTGTGATCGGCCTTACCTATATTTTTGGTATCGGTCGTACAAGAGCTGAATATATCTTGGAAAAAGCTGGTATCAGCGAAGATGTGAAGGTACAAGAGTGGAATGATGAACAATTGGCAGCAATTCGTACCATCATTAACGACGAATTGAAAGTTGAAGGTGCATTGCGTTCTGAAATTCAATTAAACATCAAACGTTTAATGGATATCGGTTGTTACCGCGGATTGCGTCACCGTAAACACTTACCAGTTCGTGGTCAACGTACTAAAAACAACTCACGTACTCGTAAAGGTAAACGTAAGACAGTTGCAAACAAGAAAAAAGCTACTAAATAATAAATAAGAAATGGCTAAAACTAAAAAAGCTGCAAAAAAGCGTATCGTTGTTATCGAACCTGTAGGTCAGGCTCACATTAACGCAACGTTTAACAATATCATTGTAACTTTGACAAATAATCAAGGTCAAACTATTTCTTGGTCTAGTGCTGGTAAAATGGGTTTCCGTGGTTCTAAAAAGAACACTCCATACGCTGCTGGTCAAGCTGCACAAGACTGTGGAAAAGTTGCTCACGACTTGGGTTTACGTAAAGTTGAAGTGTTTGTTAAAGGACCTGGTGCTGGTCGTGAATCAGCAATCAGAACATTGCAAACAGTAGGAATCGATGTGACTACTATTAAAGATATCACTCCACTTCCTCACAACGGTTGTCGTCCTCCAAAACGCAGAAGAGTTTAATTAATTTAAAGATAAGATTCATCGGCTATAGGCTGATAGATACTTTAATTGTAAAAGAAAATGGCTAGATATACAGGACCTAAGTCCAAAATTGCCCGTAAATTTAGAGAGCCGATCTTCGGCCCAGATAAAGCGTTAGAAAAGAAAAATTACCCTCCTGGACAGCACGGAGCTTCTAAACGCAGAGGTAAACAATCTGAATATGCTATTCAGTTGTTAGAAAAACAAAAAGCAAAATACACTTACGGTGTATTGGAGCGTCAGTTCTCAAACCTATTTGTTAAAGCTGCCTCTAAACAAGGTATTACAGGTGAGATCTTCTTGAAATTGTTAGAAGCTCGCTTGGATAACGTAGTTTACCGTTTAGGTATCGCTACTTCTCGTGCCGCTGCTCGTCAGTTGGTATCCCATAAACACGTTACTGTTAACGGCGAAGTTGTTAACATTCCATCATATAGCTTGCGTCCAGGTGACGTTGTAGCAGTTCGTGAACGTTCTCAAACACTTGAAGCCATCACAAATTCAGTTGCAGGTCGTACTGTAAACAAATTTTCTTGGTTAGAGTGGAATGCGAAAGAATTGACAGGTACTTTCTTAAGCTATCCAGAAAGAGCTGACATTCCTGAAAACATCAAAGAGAACTTAATCGTTGAGTTATACTCTAAATAATAAATAAAATAGAAGAATGCATAGTCCAGTTTTTGGGGTATGCATCTTCTATTGTATTACAATTATTATTACAAATAAAACATTAAAAGAAAATAAATGGCAATTTTAGCATTTCAAAGACCGGATAAAGTTATCATGGAAAAATCTACGGATTTTGATGGTACGTTTGAATTTCGTCCATTGGAGCCTGGTTTTGGTGTAACCATTGGTAATGCTTTGCGCCGTATTCTATTGTCCTCTTTAGAAGGATATGCAATTACGTCGATAAGGTTTTCTGGCGTTTCGCACGAATTTTCAACGATCAAAGGTGTTGTTGAAGACGTAACTGAAATTATCTTGAACTTGAAACAAATTCGTTTCAAAAAAACAGGTGAGATTGGTGACAACGAAAAGGTATTTGTAGTAATCAATGGTCAAGAGCAGTTCTTAGCTGGTGATATCACAAAATTCTCTAATAACTTTACGGTCTTAAACCCAGACATGGTAATCTGTAACATGGATAATTCAGTGACAATTGAATTGGAATTGAGTATTGCCAAAGGTCGTGGATACGTAAATGCTGATGAGAATAAAGTTGTTGATGCTCCAGTAGGTGTTATCGCAATCGATTCGATCTTTACTCCGATCAAGAATGTTAAATATACCATTGAGAATTACCGTGTAGAGCAAAAAACTGACTACGAGAAATTGTTGTTGGATATCTCTACTGATGGCTCAATTCACCCCGAAGAAGCTTTGAAAGAAGCTGCTAAGATCTTAATTCAACACTTTATTTTATTCTCTGATGAGAATATGCTTCTTGAGTCTCAAACGAAAGAAGAAACTAAAGTTGTTGACGAAGAAATCTTACATATGCGTAAGATCTTGAAAACAGAATTAGTAGATCTTGATCTTTCAGTTCGTGCATTGAACTGTTTGAAAGCTGCGGATATTCGCACATTGGCTGAGTTAGTAACTTATGACGTAGCTGATATGTTGAAATTCAGAAACTTCGGTAAAAAATCGTTAAGTGAAATCCAAGAGTTGGTTAAATCGAAAGGTTTATCATTCGGAATGAACTTGGCAAAATACAAATTAGACGAAGAATAATAATTTATTAAGCGACCACTAGTCGTAATTCCTTTTGGCTGTCTGGATATGTGATGTTCACATAAATGGCATATACAAAAACGGTACGATTAGTATAATAAAATCAAAATGAGACACGGAAAAAAAGTAAATCACTTAGGCCGTACGGATAGCCATAGAAAAGCAATGTTGGCTAACATGGCAACATCATTAATCCTACACAAACGTATTACAACTACTTTGGCTAAAGCTAAAGCATTACGTACGTATGTTGAGCCTTTGATTACTAAATCTAAAAACGACACAACACACTCTCGTCGTACAGTATTCGCTTATTTGAAAGATAAAGACGCTGTTTCTATCTTATTCCGCGAAATTTCTGAAAAAGTAGCTAACCGTCCAGGTGGTTACACTCGTATCATCAAAATGGAAAACCGTTTAGGTGATAACGCGGAAATGGCTTTCATCGAACTAGTTGATTACAACGAAATCTACGGTAAAAAAGCTGCTGCTGCTGAGAAAAAAGCTACTCGTCGTCGTGGTGGTGCTAAAAAAGCTGCTACTGCTGAAACTGAAGCTCCTGCAGAAGTTAAAGCTGAAGTAGAAGGTGAAGAAAAAGTAGACGGAGAATAGTCTTCTTCTGATCTAGCATAAAAAAGTCCTCTTTTTAAGGGGACTTTTTTTATTTTATGACCATTCCTACCGTTATAACTAATATATTTGTATTGCTAAAATCTGATAGCTTTTTCTATTACTAGCTATTTCGTTTATCAATCTATAATTCATTAAGATGAAACCATTTGATGTTTATCCCATTAATCCCATTAACATAATAAAGGCTAATGGATCAACGGTGTGGGATGCCGAAGGAAATGCTTACTTGGACTTGTATGGTGGCCATGCTGTGATATCGATCGGACACACGCACCCACATTATGTACAACGCATCACAGAACAATTGAACCGTATTGGGTTCTATTCCAACTCTGTCGAGATTCCAATTCAGCGTGAACTTGCCCGATTGTTAGGGGAAGTTTCGGGAAAGGTTGATTATGATTTATTTCTTTGCAATTCGGGTGCGGAAGCAAACGAAAACGCATTGAAGCTGGCTTCTTTTTACAATAAGCGGAAAAAGGTCGTAGCGTTTTCAAAAGCTTTTCATGGAAGAACCTCATTGGCCGTAGCGGCAACAGATAACCCGAGTATCGTGGCTCCTGTCAACGAGACCGATAATATTGTATTTCTTCCTTTCAATGATGAAGCGGCTTTAACGGAGGCTTTCGCATCATATGGTAATGAAATTTCATCTGTTATCGTAGAAAGTATTCAGGGCGTAGGTGGAATCAGGGAAGCGTCAGTATCGTTTCTTCAGTTGATTCGCTCTCTTTCTGATCAATATAATGCCTTGTTTATTGCAGATGAAGTACAATGTGGGTATGGAAGAACAGGCTTATTCTATGCGCAGGATTATTCGGGCGTTGAAGCCGATATTTACACGATGGCAAAAGGGATGGGCAATGGTTTTCCAATTGGTGCAATCAGTATATCGCCCAAATTTAAGGCGACTTACGGGAGTCTGGGAACGACATTTGGTGGCAATCATCTCGCATGTGCTGCCGCACTGGCTGTATTGGAAGTTATCCAACAAGATAAGTTGATGGAGAATGCGGCGCAAGTCGGACAATATCTTATTGATGAGCTTAAACAAATCGAAGATATTGTTGAAGTGAGGGGAAGAGGATTAATGATCGGTATAGAACTACCTGAATCTTTGGCTCATGTAAAGAAAGATCTTTTGCTAAAGAACCGTATCTTTACAGGGGAGGCTAAACCTTTCGTAATTCGCTTGTTGCCTGCTTTGAATATTACGAAAGATCATGCTGATCAGTTTTTATCAGCATTGAAAGCACATATCAAAGCAGTAACGGTTGCATAGAACCTTAAAGCTGTCGATTAAATTGTCCAACAGCCGCACGTTGGCTAGTGTAAATTTGATTGCGCTGTAGTAGTTAGAATATATACTGAGTGTGACAGGCCTATTGATTGCCCGTTGAAAATACACTCGAATTAATAGATATAGATGAAAAAGTTTTTCTCTGTTAAGGATGTGTCTAGTGTAGCAGACGTTGTTCAAGAAGCGTTAGCTTTGAAAGCGGCACCATATGACAATCAGGACCTTGGTCAACATAAAACGTTGGGACTTGTATTTTTGAATCCGAGTTTGCGTACGCGTTTGAGCACACAAAAAGCGGCAATGAATTTGGGCATGAATGTGATGGTCATGAATATGGATAAAGATGGTTGGGCGCTTGAAACACAGGATGGTGTTGTGATGAACGGGACAACTGTTGAACATATCCGCGAGGCCGCTGCTGTTATGGGCGAGTATTGTGATATTTTGGGACTACGTTCCTTTCCAAAATTGAAAGATCGTGAAGAGGATTATAGCGAAGACCTGTTCAACAAATTCATTAAGTACTGTGGTGTTCCTGTTGTTTCCTTAGAGAGTGCAACACGCCATCCACTGCAGAGTTTGACAGATATGATTACCATCACTGAGTACAAGAAGACTGAAAAGCCGAAAGTGGTATTGGCTTGGGCCCCACACGTTAAGGCATTACCTCAGGCAGTACCTAATTCTTTCGCAGAATGGATGTGCAAAGCACAAGAAGAGGGATTGGTCGATTTTACGATAGCTCAGCCTATGGGCTATGAGTTAAGTGAAGAATTTACCGCTGGAGCAACCATATCTAATAATCTTGGGGAAAGTTTAAAGAATGCTGATTTTGTCTATGTGAAAAACTGGTCTTCTTATCAAGAATATGGCGAGGTATATGGTGTTGATGAAGATTGGATGATGGATAACAAGAAGCTCAATTTGACGAATGATGCCAAAGTAATGCATTGTTTGCCAGTAAGAAGAGATCTTGAATTGTCTTCTGAGATTTTAGATGGACCAAATTCACTCGTGATTAAAGAGGCTAGCAACCGCGTATGGGCTGCTCAGGTTGTTTTGAAACGTATGTTAGAGGATTTGGCATAGTCCAATCCTATAAATTATTGAAAAACTATTTTTATTGGGAAAAGTTGCGTAATGGCTAATAGTGTATTAAATATAATTAAAATTGGCGGGAATATTATTGATGATGAACGCCAATTGGATTCTTTTTTAGAAAAGTTCTCTGCATTGTCAGGGAAAAAGATTCTTGTACATGGCGGTGGTAAAATAGCGACTCGCCTTGCTAGTGAACTGGGAATTGAAGCCCAAATGATAGAAGGGCGTCGTGTGACAAATGAGGAAATGTTACGCATTGTAACAATGGTGTACGCTGGCTTGACAAACAAGACAATCGTTGCTAAGTTGCAAAATTTGAAATGCGATGCTGTTGGATTAACCGGAGCTGATGGGGATGTCATAAAAGCTATAAAGCGTCCTGTAAAAGATGTCGATTATGGCTTTGTAGGTGATTTGTTGCATGACTCTGTAAATACCCTGGCCATCAAGAAGTTTTTGGAAGCAGGGTTTGTTCCTGTGTTTTCAGCTATTACACACAATGGCCTTGGACAATTGCTCAATACCAACGCGGATACTATAGCTTCTTCATTGGCGGTGTCTTTGGCTTCATTATATGAAACTTCTTTGGTTTATTGTTTCGAGAAGAACGGCGTTTTACGCGATGTAACGGATGAGAATTCAGTAATCCCAACGATTAAGTCAGAAGAGTTTGAACATCTTAAGGAGTCCGACGTGGTGAATGACGGGATGATCCCTAAGTTGCAAAATGCATTCAATGCTATAAATAAAGGTGTTCAAGAGGTCTATATTGGAAATGCTAATAATCTGCATTTGTTTCAACAAGGACAATTTGGCACTTGCTTGACATTAAAATAAAAATCTAACCTAAACCCAACGATCGCTATGAAAAAGGTCACCATTATCGGAAGCGGTAATATCGGTCTTTCTTTGGCAAAAGGACTTGTAAAAAGTGAATTTGCCCATGCTGCCGATATTACCTTGACGAGGAGAAATTTGAATGCACTGGCCGAAGAAGCGCGCCAAGGCTTCTCAATAAGTAATGATAATAAACTCGCTGTAAAGGGGGCTGATATTGTTGTTTTCGCAATCCTACCTCAACAACTAAAAAAGGTATTGGTGGAAGTGGCTCCTGTAATTGAAAAGACCAATCAGATTTTTGTCTCTATTGTGTCGGGAGTTTCTTGTGCCGATTTAAAAGCAGAGTTGGGGGCAGATGCCACAGTGATACGAGCAATGCCCAATACGGCAATTGCAATAGCGCAATCAATGACGTGTATTGCCAGTGACAATGCTTCAGAGGATAGTTTGAAAGAGGTTGAGAAGATGTTTGAAACTGTTGGTTCAGTGGTTGTAATTAATGAAGACCTGATGACATCGGCAACAGCGTTGTGTGCTTGCGGTATCGCATTCTTCCTACGTGCGATTCGTGCTGCTTCACAAGGTGGAGTTGAAATCGGATTTCATGCGCATGATGCATTAAAGATGGCGGTTCAAACTGCAAAAGGCGCTGCTGATTTGTTATTGCACACCAATGCTCATCCAGAAGGAGAGATTGATAAGGTAACATCACCGAAGGGCTGTACAATAGCGGGATTGAACGAAATGGAACATAATGGTTTTAGTTCTGCTTTTATAAAAGGAATTAAACTATCTGCGGATAAAGCAGGAGGACTATACCATGAAGGATAAGCAGGGCTTATTTGAAGATGCTTTGGCCCTTTTAAAACAATTAATTGGACTATCGTCTTTAAGTAAAGAGGAAGAGTTCACAGCGGATTTAATTGTTCGCTTCTTTCAGGAGCGTGATATCAAAACACATCGAAAAGGCAATAATGTCTGGGTATATAACGCTCATTATGATAGCACCAGACCTACGATATTACTCAACTCCCATCACGATACAGTAAAACCAAATACAGGTTATACAAGAGATCCTTTGGCGGCGACTGTAGAGGAAGGTAAATTGTACGGATTGGGGAGCAACGATGCCGGAGGCTGTTTGGTATCATTGATAGCTACATTTTTGTATTTTTACCAGCATACGGACTTGAAGTATAACTTCTGTCTTGTCGCTAGTGCCGAAGAAGAGATCTCAGGTAAGAACGGTGTAGAATCTGTTTTGGATGATATCGGTTCAATTGATTTTGCAATTGTGGGTGAACCTACCTTATTGGATTTGGCAATTGCAGAAAAGGGACTGATGGTGTTGGATTGTACAGCATTAGGGACAGCTGGACATGCCGCACGTAATGAGGGCGATAATGCAATCTACAAAGCGATTAGGGATATTGAATGGTTTCAAAATTATACGTTTGAAAGGACTTCGTCAACCTTAGGCCCGATTAAGATGTCGGTGACAGTAATTCAGGCGGGATCACAACATAATGTGATACCGGCTACTTGTAACTTTGTTGTCGATGTCAGAACCACAGATGCTTATTCGAATGAAGAGACGTTGGATATTATCAAGTCTCATGTAAAATCAGAGGTCACAGCGAGATCGACGCGTCTGAAGTCTTCTTCTATTCCTGAAACGCATCCAATTGTCAAAGCAGGTGTTGTCCTGGGGCGTAAGGTATATGGATCGCCGACGATGAGCGATCAGGCTCTTATTCCTGTCCCTTCTCTGAAGTTGGGGCCTGGTGATAGCGCTCGGTCACATATGGCGGATGAGTTTATCTATATCGATGAAATTAGAGCAGGGATCGATCTCTATATCGAAATGTTAGAACAGATAGTATAAAAAAAGCTTCCATTTTTATGGAAGCTTTTTTTATACTAGACTAAGCTGATTTGACGTTTGATACTCTCTTCGAGAGAGATGATCGTCTCGGTACGTTGAATCCCAGGTACGGATTGAATATCTTCATTCAATACTTTTCTGAGGTGAACTGTATCTCTACAGATGATTTTTGCAAAAATACTGTATTGGCCAGTACAATAATGTAATTCGACCACTTCTTTGATTTCTTTCAATTTATCTACCGCATCTGCATATTGTGAACCTTTTTCAAGATAGATACCCAAAAAGGCCGTGATATCAAATCCGACTTTTTGAGGATTGATAATTAGATTTGACCCTCTAATGATACCTAATTCTTCCATCTTCTTCATTCTAACGTGAATTGTACCACCTGATACAATTAGCTTTTTTGCTATTTCTGTATAAGGAATAGAGGCATCGTTCATTAGAATAGACAAGATTTGGATATCCAAATTGTCTAGATCATAGTTTGCATATTGATTTTCCATTAACAATGGTTTTTGTGTTCATTAATTGGCCGTTGCATCAAAATCGGACCAATAGCTAAAGTAATTAAATTTATTTCAAAATTACTAAGAATTTTCGGTTTATAGATGTAAATTTAATAAAAAATACTTATTCATATTGATAATGTTATATGTTTTTGATTGAAAGTGATTATAATTGTTTCATGGTGATCTTATTATAGGTTAAGTGATTGTTTTCATGTTTGAAATCAGGATTATGATAAATTAATTTAGTATTGCCTTTTTAAGAAGTAGGAAATGCAGTTGGCCTATTAACAATCTAATCAGTTCGTATTTAGCGGTTGTTAGGTTAAAAATGTAGCCAACCGTGTGATGTTTGAGTAAACGAAAAATCAAATACGGAATAGCGATGGAAGAAGTTCAAGATGTAAAGATTTCGAAAAAGAAGCCGATTTTTGAAGTAGGGGAAGGACTTCATAAATACCTTAAGCTGTATCAGCGAGATGAAAAATTGCCTATAGGATATAAGGATCTACTGAATTTTACGGAGACAGTACCTGTTATGGATAAATTTGGCAACGATACTTTTTGGGAGACTCCACTGTATCCACAATATCTCATTGACCAATTATATGACGGGTTGAAGGTGATTTATGCTAAATTGAAAGCATCAGGTAATACGCGAATCGTCCAGCATAAATATATTGATCGTGTCGAGTACTGCGGCTTTGGCAATACGAAACCCTTTCGTATTCGTATCGTGAACCGTTTAAATGATGTGTATGATTATTTTTACATCAAGCAGGCCGATGCATCAAGAATATATGGACTGGAGTTGGAAGAAATATTGTCGCCCAATCAGGTGAATTATATGGTAGACCATGATACCTTGGTTGAGGAACATATTGTTGGAATTCCGGGAGACACTTTTTCGAAAACACGTATGTTCTCGCCTGATTATAATCTGACCCGGATTTCCAAAGAATTTGTCAAGTTTAATGAGCGATGTATTATTACGTTGTTGGGGGATATGCGGGCATACAATTTCGTGATGCAGATTACACCAGATTTTGATGATTTCCAGTTTCGAATTCGGGCAATAGATTTTGACCAGCAGTTTTATGAAGGAAATCCGAAGGTATATATGCCGCAATTTTTTAAGGAGAATCTTCCCTATGTCAAACTGGCGATGGAACATCTCAATGAAAAAACAGTACTGCAATACCAACAAGAGGAGCGTTCCTCTATTGTGCATAGAGTTCGAAGCGAAAGACATCGGATCGCTGATCTGAGGGATGCCTCGCAAACGCAGGTGCTCTCGACCCAGGAGAATATCAAACAGTTACGTGAGGGCTATGCTGAATTTTATCAGAACAACTCCTACCTCAAGTGTAAAACGATGACGGATATTGTGGAATTGAATGTGAAGAATGTGATTCGTCAGGTGCAAATGTGATTACTTGATTCGATCCTTGTTATCTTTGATAAAGGCGGACCATCCCGTGTACGACTTACTGTTGCCTGATACTGCATTTTTCTGAAACGAGTGGCAGACAGCAATTGCCAATCCGTCGGTGGCATCTAAAAATTGTGGTGTTTCCTCAAATTTTAATAGATTTTTTAGCATAGCGGAAACCTGCTCCTTTGTCGCATTTCCATTTCCTGTAACGGATTGTTTTATCTTTCTTGGAGAATATTCAAAGATCGGAATATCTTGCGCCAGCGCCGCCGCCATAGCAACACCTTGAGCTCGCCCTAGTTTGAGCATGACCTGTATGTTTTTGCCATAAAATGGTGATTCAAGGGCTACGCAGTCGGGATTATATTCCTGCATTAAAGCCGAAGTTTTTTTGAAAATACGTTGTAGTTTTAGAGCATGATCGTCTAAATGTCCCATTTTGATGACCCCCATTGAGATCAAGGATATGTTATTGCCAACTTCTTTGATGATACCATATCCCAGTACAACGGTACCGGGGTCGATCCCTAAAATTATTCTTTCTTTCGCCTTTTCCTTCTGCATATACAATATTACAAATTTTGCGTTTTATTCGCGGATTGCATTCGACAAAACTTAATCATTTGGCTAAAATTTAGTAACATTGCTCTCTAATTATCGAAAGTTGACTGGAAGACAAAAAAAATACATCAGTCTTTTATTGAAGATGCTGGTTTTCGCCCTGGCGACCTGGTATATTGCCGTGAAAGTATCTGATAAAAGTAATATTGCGAAGTTTAAAACCCTAGTAGCAGGTTTAGAACAACATTCTGTTGTTTGGACCCTGGTTTTGATCGTGGTGTTAATGCTTGTAAATTGGTTGCTTGAAGTCGTTAAATGGCAGTATCTTGCCTCTAAACTGGAACGTATTTCATTTTGGCAGGCCTTCCAATCCGTTTTTTGCGGACTTACCTGGGCTATTTTTACTCCCAATAGGATTGGAGAGTATGGTGGACGCGTTCTTTTTTTACAGCCTCAACATCGGGCAAAAGGAGCCGTGGCGATGGGCGTTGGATTATTTGCACAATTGGTGCTCACAAGCGTTGCGGGATCATTAAGTATCGCTTGGTTTATCTGTAAATTTCTCTCAACTCCTTTAACCGTACAATTTGGTGTATGGCTACTTGCAATTATTTATGCCGGAGGATTTGTCATCTTATATTTCAATGTAAAATGGATCGATTTATTGGTCGGCAAAATTAAGTTTTTGAAACGGATTAAGCCTTTCTTTGAAGTATTGGAACACTATTCAATGCGCGAGCTCCGTATTGTTCTTTTAAATTCTTTGGCGCGATTTGTCATTTTTACTTCTCAGTATATCATCTTGATGAAGCTAACGCTACCTGAGTTACCGCTTTTATCCATGGTTCTGATGATTTTTATCCTATTTTTTGTGCAGGCAGCGCTACCTACATTGGATATTTTTGATTTCAGTGTTAGAAGTTTCGTTGCAAGCAATCTATATAGTTATATTACCACACAGGAAATTGCTGTAATGGCTATTGTTTCCTGTATTTGGTTCGTCAATTTGATTCTTCCAGCTATATTTGGTTCTATTTTTGTTTTTAAGATAAATTTTTTCGGTGATACAAATTCTTAACTATTTATTGATCATTTTTGCCTGCGTATACGTAATTCTAGTTTTATGGATGCGCAGAGGCTGGTTCTTGCTTTCGGAGCCTAACAATACTGTTAGGCCAACAATGACTGTATCTGTCATTATCGCAGCGCGGAATGAGGAGTTAAATATTAGGCGCACCATTGAATCGATACTAGGGCAAAATTATCCTAGAGAGCTCCTGGAGTTAATTATTATCGATGACCATTCGGACGATAGTACGTCTTTGATTGTGAAAGAATATGAAGAAAAAGGTGTCAAGCTGATTCAATTGAACGAAAATGGCCGTTTGAATTCCTACAAGAAATTAGCAATTTCAAGAGCGATAGATTGCTGTCATGGCGAAATTATTATCACTACAGATGCTGACTGCCGCATGGGGTCGAACTGGCTAAAGACAGTTATCAGTTCATTTGAGAAAGAAGGTGCCTATCTACAATCTTCTCCAGTAGTGTATTCAGAAGAAAAGAGTTTTTTTGAACGACTGCAGACCCTGGAATTTTTGTATTTGATAGGTTTGGGCGCTGCAGGTATTGGTAATAAAAAACCAACGACCTGTAATGGAGCGAATTTGGCCTATCGAAAGGATATTTTTAAACAAATGGGCGGATTTAAAGGGATTGATGAGCTTGCATCCGGAGATGATGAACTTTTTTTACATAAGGTAGCAGAACAATATCCCGATCGTATAATCTTTTGTAAATCACAAGATGCCGTTGTTTATACAGATGCAAAACCAGATTTGAAATCATTCATTAGTCAGCGTAGACGCTGGGCTTCAAAAAGTACCAAATATAAAAATAAAGGTGTCATCGCATTGGGGATTTCCATTTGGTTTTTCAACTTATTGATATTGGTTGCTGCAGTTCTTGCGCTCTGTGGTGTGAAATTTGTTGCTTGGGTAGTACTGTTCGCGTTGTTATTGAAGATGACTGTCGAATTTCTTTTTATTCAACCTTTAACCAGGTTCGCAAGCAGAAATGAACTCTTATGGTATCTTCCTTTATTAAGCCTGGCTCATATCCTTTATCTAGCTTATATCGGCATATTGGGTAACGTTGGGAAGTATGACTGGAAAGGAAGGCAGGTCAAGTAGCTTACTGCAATTTTTCGACCTTTAGTTTTATAGCTTCCTCAGCTAATTTAACGATCTCTTCAATATTCTTGCCCTCCGTATCCAAAGGATTTAGAACCTCCCAGGTCATATGAAGAAATGGGGTTAATGGATACATCCCATATTGTACCATTTCATATGATCCTGTGATGGCGATAGGAACAACGAGTGCGTTCGGATTCTTCTTTAGTAATGTGGCAATTCCGCCAACATGAAAGGCCTTCATTTTTCCGGTTTTCGATCTTGTTCCCTCTGGAAAAATAAACGCGGACCAGTTTTTGGTTTTCATATTATTCGCAAGCTTCAATATCTCAGCAATAGACTGTTTGGGGTCATTGCGATCTATATTTGCGGCACCACCATGTTTTAAGTTAAAGGAGATGCTAGGTATACCGCTGGCAAGTTCAATTTTAGAAATAAATTTCCCATGAAACCTGCGTAAAAAATAGATCATTGGCGGAATATCAAAGGTGCTTTGGTGATTGGCTACAAAGACTATGGGTTGCCCTGTTGGAATATTTTTATTGTCGATAAACGTCACCCGATTGAATAGGGTGTAATAGCAGGCAACGAGACAGGCATTTAATATATCCACACTCTTTTTGTGTGCATTATATCCACCCAGCTTTAAACATAACCACTGTATAGGGTGGAAGATAATCAAGGATAAACCAAAACAAAGCCAAAATATTATAGATAGGAAATAGCCTAAAAACTTCTTCATAAATGTTATTTAATGGTACAAATATATCATTAAGCAGTGGTTTTTAAAAAATATTGATTTTATAGTGTTTTGTTTTAATATTATTAATGTTATATTTAATAATATTAATATAGTTATTATTTAATGAAAAAAATACCGGTTGATTGCCCTTGTTGTGAAGCGAAGTTAAAAGTCGCTAAATTGGTGTGTGACTCCTGTGAAACCGAAGTTGTTGGAAAGTTTTCATTACCCGTGTTAATGCAACTTACTGTTGAGGAGCAAGAATTTGTTCTGAATTTTTTGATACACTCAGGAAGTTTAAAGGAAATGGCAAACCAAATGGGAAAATCCTATCCGACAGTTCGTAATATCCTGGATGATCTGATTCAAAAAATGAAAGCTCTTATGAATAAAAATAGTGTTGGCAGAAATAGAAATATTTAGTGGCGAGGGAAATCGAATGATTGATGAACAAAGAATGATGTCATGATGAAAAATAATACGCTTTTTACCGAAAGCCAATCTTTTTTTAGCTGGTTATTATGTTTGATCCTTTTAACGGTCAGTGTAGCCAGTTTTTCTGTGCACTGGCATGATATCTTGCAGTTGGATTTTGTTCCATTATTTCAATTACCAGGATTTTGGATCAATTTGGTATTGTGGGGGTTATTTGGCATACTACGATTAAAAACTATTATTCGTGAAGATGGAATTGAAGTCTATTTTTTCCCATTTAATTTCTATCGTAAAAGGACGCTTTGGGCAGATATCCGTGCTATTCAGGTACGAAACTATAACCCGATCGGTGAGTTTGGTGGATGGGGATTGAGGAGGGGGGTGAGAGGTCTGGCTTTTTCAGCTCGTGGTAATATGGGGTTGCAACTTACATTGGAAACTGGTAAGATATTACTTATTGGAACCCAAAATCCGGCTGCGATTGAACAGCTGAACTTATCTCAATTCTTAAAAAATGAAAGTTAAACAGATTTTTCAGAATCCATTTGCGGAATTCCCAGAGTGGAAGTTATTCTTTGCTGGTGTTATCGGATTTTTGTTATCAAGCTATGTTATTTATTTATCGGGCCAGCAGTTCAATGGTTTTATGCATTTCTATCAACCGGATAGGGTGATTTCGATATGGGCTGTATTGGGCGTTCATGCCTGTATGGTTTTGGCTCCTTTTACACTTCTTTACGGTACTGGGATGTTATTGAACAGAAAGACCAGAATCATCGATGTCATAAATGTCGTTCTGATTATTCCATTTCCGCTCTATCTTGCCTTATTTTTAGGGAAATTGTTAAACCAGGACAAATTTACGGATGAAGTCTTAAAGGCAGTGCAAAGCGACGATCATACATTGGTTGGAGTTGATAAAACGGAGATGCTCTTGTTTGGCATGTTTGGAATCATCAGTTTTTTATTGCTATGCTATCAGTTCTATTTATTGGTTAAGGGTATGAATGTAGCCGTTAATAATAAGAAGATTGGAATCAGTATGGTATTTGTGGCATTATATTTTATATTGGATTTATGCATACAGTTTAATTTCTAGTAAAAAACGACAATGAGAAAAATTTTATACCTATTTATCATTTGTTTTCATTTTTCATGTACCCATGCGCAGACATTTGATGGCTCATGGAAGGGCGAGGTTGAGGTTTCAGGGCAGAAGCTGCTACTGGTATTCAATATCCAAAAAGATAGTGCAGGGAAGGGGAATGGTACCTTTGAGAGTCCAATGCAAACAGCGCAGAAATTTCCAATCAATCAAATACGTATTCAACACGATTCCATTTGGATGGATGTTAAGAATATAGGTCTTCTGTATGCGGGCTTTTTGGATCGGGATAAAGATGTTATGAAAGGGGTGATGAAACAAGGCCCCTTTGAATCTGCTATGATTTTAGTACGAAGCGAGAATGAACAGAGTGGGCTTTCTCGTAAGCAGGATGTTTTTCCTCCTTATAGCTATACGGAAGAGGAAGTTTCGTTTAAAAATAGTGCCGGCAATGCAGTTCTTACGGGCGCTCTGACTTATCCTAAAAATGGTGGACCATTCCCCGCATTGGTGTTGGTCAACGGTAGCGGTCAGCAGAATAGGGATTCTGAAGTGTTTGGTCACAGGCCATTTAAGGTGCTTGCAGATCATCTTACCAAAAACGGTTTTGCTGTATTACGTTACGATGATCGAGGGGTAGGCGGCTCTAAAGGAGAAGTTAATTTAGCGACAACAATTGATTTTGCCTCTGATGCCAATGCTGCAGTTGATTTTCTCAGCAAAAAAGCTATAGTAGATGTGGATAAAATCGGAATGATCGGGCATAGTGAGGGAGCCCTAATTGCCGAAATAGTGGCATCCGAGAACAGTAAGGTAAAGTATATTGCACTTTTGTCTGGCCCAGTGATCAAAGGAGATTCTTTACTGATCTTACAGAGTTATGCTTTAGGAAAAGCGGGCGGATTATCTGAAGCAGCATTACAGATCAATAAAGCAAATAATCGAAGATTGTATACTATTCTATTGGAAGATGCGCCACCAAAGGCATTGGCCGAATCGTTGGAAAAAGAACTTATTCAGCAAAATAACGGTAATCCCCTGACTGCTGATATGAAAATTAAACTAAGTCCAATGATGAGCCCCTGGTTTAGAACATTTCTTCGTATCGATCCGGCTTATTATCTGAAGCAGCTAAAAATACCGGTTTTTGCTTCATTTGGCGGAAAGGACGTCCAAGTTCCTGCAAATGAAAACATTTATTGTCTCCAACACCTGCACTTAAAGACTACTGACCTCACCATTAAGGATTATCCCAATTTGAATCACCTTTTTCAGCATGCGCAAACTGGAAAAATCGAAGAATATTTTGAAAACTCAGAGAGTTTTAATGAACAATTGATGGATGACCTAACAAAATGGCTTAAATTGAAGACAAATTGATTTAATGAACTGAAGGCCGCGAGTTTTAGTATTTCTTTCCGGATCAAATAGGGGTAAAAGATCAGGGCCATTTAATGTTCTATTAAATGGCCCTGACTATATTACACCAACCTGACTATATTAGATCAAGGGATATTTTTTTGAAGGGCTTTCCAATTAAGGTGTTGTATTGGCTACAGGAAGTATTTTCCCATTGAAATAGTGATGTCCATTTTGAGCGAACTCTGCAATATAGCGTCCCATTTCAAAGGCTAAAGTACCCGCTTCAACACCCGGAAAAGCAGCCTCGAACATTTCGGTCTGAGCAGATCCTAAGGCTAGACAGTTCACTTTGATTCCTTTTTCCTTAAACTCCTCCGCTAAGCATTCTGTAAGCACTGCTAATGCGGCTTTGCTGGTTGAATATGCCGAAAGTCCGGGAAACTTCAATGATCCCTGAAATCCCCCCATACTGCCAATATTGACAATATGTGAGCCTGATGGCATCATGGGAACAACGTTTTGTATCATATTTACATGTCCCATTACATTGGTTTGTAGCATTTCAGCAAAATCCTTTCCATCAGTTTCCATAAATGGCTTATTGATGAGTGCTCCAGCATTGTTTATCAAGATATCAACCTTATCAAATTTAGATTGGATGAAGGGAACAAGTGTAGTATAGTCATCGTAGACAATATCAAATTGAGCCGGGTATAAGGTGCCGCCATCATAGTTGAGCTGACCTGCAATTTCATGAAGTTTTCTCAGTTTGTCTGCTGATCTAGCCAAAGCAATGACTTTGTTGTCCTTTTTAGAGGTCAAATCCAACACCGCTTCAAATCCAACACCACTGCTTGCACCTGTAATAATAATATTTGCCATGTTTATTCTTCTAGTTTTTGACTTTGTTCAACTTCTTCTGCGGAAGGTAATTTGTCCTCTCCAATTGCTTGCGGATGAAAGATAAAATAAATTCCTGAAAGCGCGACGAGAGCGGAAATAATATAAAATAACAAGGTGATTAAAACCGCATTGTGTGAGTCGACGTGGAATATGCCCGCTCCCCACATGATCACAAGCTCACGCATCCCTAAACCACCCACTGAAAACGGAATGATCGAAACAAGAGAAGATGCAAGGAATAAAAATAGGTAAGGAGAAAATTTGCCGCTAAATCCTAGTGCATAAAGGATAAGAATTGCTGCAATAACTTGCATGGATTGCACACCGATTGCTTTTAAATGGGCTATTAAAAATGTAGCCTTGTATTCTTTAAAGAACTTGGTTACGATAAAGTAATAGAGAACGCTCCCTATTATAAATAGAATAACGGTCAGATAGTTTGGAATTCCGAGTTGTGGCATATAAGTAACTAGCGCTGCAATGATGAGGCACAGTGCCCATAATCCACTTAATCTATCTAAAAATAAGGCCGTAAATAATTTTCGTCCTTTAATATTGAATCGTTTCCTGAGGAAGAATATTTTATAACCATCTCCGCCAACACCGCCTGGTAAAATGAGGTTGTAAAATAGGCCTAGTTGATACAGTTTTAAATTATATTTTTCCGTAACATCTAAACCGATTGCCTTTAAAAAAGTCAATAAGCGCGAAGAAGAAATAAAAATTGAGATACTATAAGCAACTAAAGCAAAGAATAGATAGAGAGGATTGGAGTTGATGACGGCTTCTTTCAGATCCTTTAGCGATACCTTGCTAAATACCCAGTATAAGGCTCCTACAGTAACGACAATCTTTGCTATATTTTTGGCTATTTTGAGCCCCTTTTTTTTATCCATATAAATTATACATCCAATCTTGTTCGGCTGTAATTAGCGTTTTGGAGAATCCAAAGTTAGAAACTTTGGCGAATTGTGCAATTGGGCTTAAGCAATCGTTGGGTAAATTCTTGAATACAATAATATCAAATATAAAATACCAAAGATAGTAGCAAGAGAAAATAGCCAATTTAGGTCAATTCTGTTATATTTGTGCTTGAGCACAGCGATCATTAATCCAATGATGAAGCAAAATAACAAGATAGGAGCTATGAGTGCTATCTTGTTCGTAAAAGCAAGGCTGATTTGATTCAATTTGCTTTTTGCTTCCTGTCCTAAAAAAAGCGGATAAGAAGCAAAGGCCAATAAAATGATAAATAACCTTAACAGCGTTTTTGCGATTATTTTGCTTATGGTATGATTTTTGGCTGTAATCTTCATGATTTGTGGATTAATTTACCCCAAAAATACAATTTGAAATTAAAATTTATACATATGAATCGATTCGTTTTATCATTAGCAACTGTTTTTGCTACGGTGACCTTATTTTCTTGTGGAGCACAAAAGCAAGTTACATCAACTGGAAATCCTTCTTCCAATACGAGTGCAGCTTCTGGTCCTAGCGCTTCGGATTGGAAATCCGCGGTAAAAGGAACGTGGACATTGAATACAATCGATAGAGAGAATTTACCTTCTTCATTCACGATCAAAAGTGTATTTGAAGAGGCTCCGGCAGAATGTTTCGTAGGTAGTACATGGAATTTTATTGGAAATGGGAAAGGATCAATTACATTTAATGCGCAAGGAACTTTATGTGCTCCAGGAGCATCACGTGAGATTTTTTGGTCTATCTATAACCCTGGAAAAGGCTTAGGAGAACCTCAGTTTCAATTTAAAAAGATTTATGCGGGCGATAAGGCGAAAAATGTCACAACAGGTTACCGCTTAGATTTATCTTATTCTGATGGGAATAAATTAGTTATGCGTATGCCATTGACTGTTGCGAATGGAGAAGCCTATCTAGTTTTTAACTTTACGCGCTCAAACTAAACGTAAACGATAAAAAAAGAATAACAGAAAGCTATAGGAATTCCTATGGCTTTTTTTGTTTAAAATTTAATACTTTTACACTCCCAATTCATTATGATTTATTTGCGCTGTAGACGGATGAGTTTACGAATACGGTGACCGGCAAGTATGGAATGATAATCTTGTGCGTAGCTAAATTAATCGCGGATAAACTAATTGTATGTATGGATATGGGATAAATATCTAACGATTTCGTCAGGTATTGCTTAATCTAGAGAGAAACATGGCTGAACAAAACACGAAAACTGCTTTAATAACAGGTATAACAGGACAAGATGGTGCCTATCTAGCAGAATTCCTATTGAAGAAAGGATACAAAGTACACGGTTTAAAACGCCGCAGCTCTTTATTCAATACTGATCGTATTGACCATCTTTATCAAGATCCTCATCTCGACAATCGAAATTTCACATTGCATTTTGGTGATTTGACGGATTCAACCAATTTGATTCGTATTATACAAGAAACACAGCCTGACGAGATTTACAATCTTGCGGCACAATCTCACGTAAAGGTTAGTTTTGATACGCCAGAATATACTGCTAATGCAGATGGTATCGGTACATTGCGGATTCTTGAGGCGGTCAGATTATTGGGAATGATCGAAAAAACCCGTATTTATCAGGCTTCCACTTCCGAATTGTATGGATTGGTGCAAGCGGTTCCACAAAGTGAAACAACACCCTTTTATCCACGAAGTCCGTATGCTGTAGCAAAAATGTACGGTTATTGGATTACTGTAAATTACCGTGAAGCTTATAAGATGTATGCCTGTAATGGTATTTTATTTAATCACGAGAGCCCTGTAAGAGGAGAAACTTTTGTGACACGTAAAATTACCAGGGCTGTGGCAAAAATCGCGCTAGGGCTGCAAGATAAATTATATCTTGGTAATCTGTCCGCACAACGTGACTGGGGGCATGCCAAAGATTATGTAGAAGCAATGTGGTTGATTCTACAACAAGAAACCGCAGAAGATTTTGTGATTGCTACAGGTGTGACAACAACTGTTAGGGATTTTGTTCGCATGGCTTTTGCAGAATTGGGAATTGAAATTGAGTTCAGTGGCAAGGGAGAGCAGGAGAAGGGGGTAATTATCGATATTGACGAGGAACGCTTAGCTCAGTTAAATATTGATAAGTCGCTGATTAAATTCGGTCAGACTGTTGTCAAAGTTGATCCGGCATATTATAGGCCAACTGAAGTCGATTTACTTATTGGTGATCCGACAAAAGCAAATACAAAACTTGGATGGACGCCAAAATATGATCTTCAGATGTTGGTAACAGACATGGTACAATCCGATCTTCATCTGATGAGAAAGGAAGAATACTTAAAACAAGGCGGATTTGAAACCTTGAATTATTTTGAATAATTCATAATTGGTAAAAAAAAATAAAACTGGAATAATTTTTGTTTAAACATTCAATAGTATAAATTTATAGATTTATACCTATGAAAATGACAGTATATTATGATAAATTCAGAAGTTGTTTCGAGTAAGAAAGAAGAAGAAAAGAAGAAAGATTCTTCGAAGATTTACTTCTTTATCATTGCGATAGCAGCATTACTTGCAACAAACATATATTTTTATGTCAAGTTTAAGACCAATGGTGAAAAGGTCTATACACTTACAGTAGAAAAAGAAAATCTGCAGGTACAAATCGATCGTATTGAAGCTGAATTGGATAAAATTGATGTAGAAAATGTCCAATTGACGCCAGAGATGACTGTGCAGAAGGATGATTCTAGGGCGGAGATCGCAGTACTTCGTAAAAAGCTTGAAAATAAAAGTATTACTCCAAAAGATATTGATGATGCACAGCACAAGATCAATCAGCTTAAGAAGCAGGTGGATACTTATCGTGTAAATGTGCAACGGCTGATTCAGGAAAATCAAATTTTATCGAAGCAAAACTCCAATTTGAGCGAATCTGTAGTTGAAAAAGAAAAACAAATTACTTCTTTAGTTACATCAAATTCGGACCTGAAAGAGAAAGTTGCAACTGCTTCAGCATTGAAGGTTTCAAGTATCAGTATAAATGGACTTGAAGTCAAAAAGAATGGAAAGGAAGTCGTAGAAGAACGTGCTAAAAAAATCGATAAGTTAAAAATCAACTTTACCGTTGCTGATAATCCGTTAGCTAAAAGTGGAGAACGTGATATATATGTCAGAATTATCGATCCACAGGGAAATCTGGTCGTGCAAGGTGATAATATTTTCTATGTACATGGAGAGAAATTGCAATATACCTTTAAACACAATATTTTATTTACCAACAAAGGTGAAGATTATATCGTCTATTGGGCAGCAGAAGAGGGGTTCTCAAAAGGGGCCTATACGGTTTTGCTATATGAAGATAATGCAATCATGGGACGATCTACGGTTGTGTTACGTTAAAAATAAATGAACTATTAAACAAAAAAGAAGCTGTCTCAAATTTATTGAGGCAGCTTTTTTATTAAATATGGCTATGCGATAGATTTAAGACCGTTGCAAAATAATGT
>NZ_DLAV01000035.1:0-82856 GCF_002494055.1 Sphingobacterium sp. UBA7038 | reverse complement strand
TAGTTTTAGGGGAGCAGCATATTCTGATCGTGGAGTTCGCTGTCCAGGAGCGAAAAAATGGCAAAAGCATTGTCGAAGCAGCCATTAGCGGTTCAAAACTTAGGTTAAGGCCAATCTTGATGACCAGCCTGGCTTTTGTTGCAGGGCTGGTACCCTTGATGTGGACGGTTGGCCCCTCGGCAATCGGTAACCATTCGATCAGCTTCAGCGCCGCCGGCGGCATGCTCTTTGGTGTAGCATTCGGCATCTTTATCATCCCCGTACTCTTTGTTGTATTCAAAAGTCTGGATGAAAAACTACATGATAAACTAGCTAAAGAAGAGGAAGAATAATGAAAAACATACAAAAATACCTTTCGGGAATATCGATCATCATTGGCCTCTTAGGCCTGATGAATGCCTGTAAGATCGGCAAAGATTATGTGCAGCCCAAACTCAAACTTCCGGAAAACTTTCGTGGCGATACGCTGGATTACTTCGGAGATACCTCCAGTATGGGCCTGATCCATTGGAAATCCTTCTTTCATGATCCCACATTGAAGCTATTGATTGATTCTGCCTTAGCCAATAACTTTGAAATGAAAACTGCACTGCTCAACCTGCAGATTTCAACGCGAGTCTTAGCTCAGAATAAAGCCAACTACCTGCCGAGTGTAAATGCAACAATTGCCAATGGAAACCGTACCTGGCGATCAAAGGACTTTGGCAGTGGTCCTCTGACTAAATACTACGATCATAAGGATGAAAAAGCGCCGCAAAATATGTTCGTCTATCAATCCATGTTTGGCTCTGATATTAATTTTAGCTGGGAAGTCGATATCTGGAAGAAAATAGGAAGCAAACAAGAACAACTCTTAGCCGAGTATTTGGATACACAGGAGGCAAAAAATGCGATACAGACCTCGATCATAACAGCTGTGGCAAAAGGTTACTTCAATCTCTTGATGCTAGATGCCAAAATTGAAGTTGCCAAACGGAACGTCCAATTAAATGACAGCACTCTCCGCATGATCAAGCTCCAATATGAAGCTGGTGAAATCACCGCCTTGGCGATCCAACAAACACAATCACAACGCCTATTGGCAGCCTCCCTCGTTCCCGAAATCGAAAAGGAAATTGCCATCCAGGAAAATGCGCTGCAGACACTTACCGGAAAATTACCCGACAGCATCAAAAGAGGAACTTCTTACGAGCATCTCTTCGCGGAGAGCAAAGACATCTCCCTGGGGTCCCCAATCGAGATTGTCCGCAATAGACCAGATATCCGATCATCTGAATTTCAACTGATGGCAGCCAATGCGAATGCGAATATCCAACAGGCTATGCGTTATCCGTCATTGACCGTGGGCGGCGTATTGGGGGTAAATAGTATGCTCCCTAAAAATTGGTTTAATATCCCTGGCGCATTGCTTGGTGGAATAACTGGAAATTTAACCACGCCTATTTTCAAAAACAAAACATTTAAAACACAGTATGAGGTTGCTAAATTGGAACGTGATAAAGCCGAAATCCAACTGCAACAAAAAGTTGTCGAGGCAGTCGCCGAAGTCTCTAATGCAGTGGTCACAGTCGACAAGCAACGTGAACAATTAGCTTTGGCTAAAGAAAGGGTCGATAACGCGCACCTGGCAGTTAAAAACGCAGGTCTACTCTTTAAAAGTGGGTATGCCACCTATCTAGAGGTCATTACCGCGCAAAGTAATGCCCTTAATAGCGACCTGGATCTCGTCGAATTACGACAACAGCATTTAGATGCATTTGTAGACTTGTATCGTGCGCTCGGTGGAGGTTGGAGATAAGGATTTAAAACTTTATTTTTGTGGTATGACTCCAGAAGAATTACAACACTATTTTCAATCCAAAGACTTGCCCGAAACGCTGGAAATACAGCAAGATATGCAGGTCTTCGACGTTCAGCGTTTCTTGAGCACAAGCTTCATCCATGTAAGCTTATGGAAAAAAGATTTAAGCAAATGTCCATCCTGGATTAGACTGCTGAAATTCAAGGATGCCTTAGAAGCAAAAGAAGAAGCCTAACATCTGTTAGGCTTCTTCCTTATTTATACGTTCTATAGGCTGGGCGCAAGTTGTTTCATTAATAAAGGCATCTGTTCTTTCGAAAAAATCTCTTCTGCCCCGGCGTCCCGCAATTCCATCCGCTCATTCTCATCACTGCTCGAAGTCAACCCAAATATTCTGATCGAGGGAAATCTTTCTTTCACAATTTTTGCCGTTTCTATTCCGTTTAATACAGGCATATGCAGGTCTAATATACATATCTCAGGAAGCTCATGCTCGTTTTCATGGAGGTAGTCGATCAACTCCCTGCCATTGGATGCACAATAAACCAAATCCAATAAATGTGATTGAGCCATCGCTCGCATCAACACATGATGAATCATCGCATCATCTGCGTAGACAATCGTACATCTATCTTTGGTATCCATTTGAATAAGCTGTCATTTAGTAATTATAAAAACAATATTATATAAATATGTAATAAAATAAAAAATACAGAAAAAAGTTAGCAATAATTATGTTATTATACAAATTTTATTTCAAAATGTCCAATATTAACAATCCAACAAACTTTTAGTTTGATTTATACAATAAGAACATCATAGGTAGCAATCTCTTCGCGTCAACAACGCTAGAAAAGATGTGGTAAAGAGAAAAGAAGACCGGTAGATTATCTCCTAAAAATCATCTTCAATAATTTCGGCCACTCTTCCTATTTGGCCGTCCGTCAACCTGACTTTAATCCCCCTCGAATGATAAGAGGACGATGTTAGCAAGTCCTTCACAATGCCTTCTGTTAGATTTCCCGTACGCTGGTCCTTTTTTAAGATTATATTCACCAACATACCTGGCTTTACATCTGCTCTATTTCTTCCATCCATGGTCAAACTTAGATAAATAGTTTTTTAAATGCAATATAAAAAATCATTTATTGTTGGAAAGACCTTCATCCTGAATGCTGGAAAAAGCGTATTGAAGTGAATGCAGGGCTATTGCATACATAAATGTTACAAATCAAATGTAAAGACCTTTTCCTGCTAGCACTGTCATATCACAAAAAATGGTCGGAAGAAATTCCGACCATCGTTGGCTTTTAGCTTTTTTTTAGAAATAGTCACCGTCAGCATTGACCGGCGACCGTTGACTTATTTAAATAACTTAAAGATATCGTTTCCAAATATAAAGACCATCAAGGCCAAAAGAATGAAGAAACCGACCATTTGTGCTTTTTCTAGGAATTTTTCACTCAATGGCTTGCCTTGAATCATCTCAACCAACAAGAACAACACGTGACCGCCATCCAAAGCTGGAATAGGCAATAGGTTCATAAATGCCAATGCCATAGACAACATCCCTACTAAGGACCAAAAACGGATCCAGTCCACTTCCGTGCCAAACAGAGTTGCAATGCCAATAGGGCCAGATAATGCTTTATCAGCACGCACTTCGCCTTTGAAAATTTTACCAAATCCCTTAGCGTTATCGGTAATCACTGTAAACGCTTTCTTTGCACCGATCGGAAACGCCTCCATCAAGGTATATTGCGTTGTAAACGATTTGATGGAATAATCACGATTGATCCCTATTCCCAGCATGGCATCTGCAGGAACAATTCCTTGCAAGGAAACTTCAGCCCCTTTGCGTAAAACTTTAATCGCAACCGTTTTATTGCTATTCGCTTTTATTTGCGCCTTAAATTGATCGAAGAAAGGAACCTGTGTCTCGTTTACGGCAATAATGCTATCGCCTTTCACAAACCCCATTTTACTTGCCACCGAACCGGGAGCTACTTCAGCAACACTGGTCGTTTTAACCCGTGGCTCGATAAACTTCTCTCCTTTTTTGTCGGAAAGCGTGTTTAATAAATCAGCGGGGACTTTGACTTCTGCTGTAGCTCCATCACGCTCAACTGTAAGTGCAACTCCCCCCATCAATACTTTAGAACTGATCAGCTCCGAGTAATTTTCGATACGGTGACCGTCTATTGCAATCACTTTATCGCCAGCTTTCAAACCAATAGATTCACCAATGGACCCAGGTACAATACCGTTTACCAGCTGATCCATTTTAATGTCTGTATTGCCCATTTTAAAAGTCAGCATCCAAAAAACAACAACACCGACGACAATATTGACAATAATACCGCCTAACATGACGATTAAACGTTGCCAAGCTGGTTTTGATCTAAATTCCCAAGGTTGTGGCTCCCCCTTCAATTGCTCCGTATCCATCGATTCATCGATCATACCCGCAATCTTGACATAACCGCCTAAAGGCAACCAGCCAATACCATATTCACATCCTTTATAATTGAATTTAAATAATTTCACTCCCCAAGCATCAAAGAACAGATAAAACTTTTCCACCTTGATACCAAATGCACGTGCTGCTAAGAAATGTCCTAACTCATGTAGAACAATTAAAATTGACAAGCCTAAAATCACTTGTCCGACCATAATTAAAACACCCATGTATGCTTTTTAAAATTTAATCTTTGATTATTTCCTTTGTTATTAACCTTGCGACACGATCCGTCTCCAGATAATCATCCAGCGTCGGTGTCGCAATGAATTCTACTTTATCTAATGTCTGTTCAATAATATCACTCATCTCCAAAAAACCAACTTGATCTTTCAGAAAGGCATCCACAACCACTTCATTGGCCGCATTTAATACACAGCTTCTATTTCCGCCGGTACGAAGGCTTTCATAAGCCAATGCCAAATTCCGAAAAGTTTCCATGTCTGCTTTTTCAAAACTGAGCGTCGGATAGTCCATGAAATTAAATCGTTCAAAACTGTTTTCAAAACGTGCCGGATAGGTCAGTGCATACTGGATCGGCAATTTCATATCAGGAATCCCCATTTGGGCCTTCATGGAACCATCCTGAAACTGAACTAACGAATGTACAATAGATTGAGGATGTACAATCACATCCACCTGATTTATGGACAGATTGAAGAGCCATTTTGCTTCAATCACTTCTAGCCCTTTATTCATCAGGGATGCCGAGTCAATCGTAATTTTGGCGCCCATCGACCAATTGGGATGCTTCAAGGCTTGGGCCTTCGTAACCTGTAGGAGATCGGCACGTTTTTTCCCACGAAAAGGACCGCCGGAGGCCGTCACATATATTTTCTCAATTGGATTATGCTCCTCACCGGTCAAACACTGAAAGATCGCCGAATGCTCTGAATCCACAGGAAGCATGCGTACACCATATTCTTTCACTAAGGCCATTATCAGCTCACCAGCGACAACAAGTGTCTCCTTATTGGCCAGTGCAATATCTTTTTTCGATTGAATCGCTTTAACAGTAGGTTTTAATCCCGCAGATCCAACAATTGCATTCAAAACGATATCAACTTCTTCCAACTGCACCACTTCAACCAATCCGGCTTCACCCAAAAGAACAGCGATATCATATCCTTTTAAAGCATCCTGTACCTGATTATAGTGTAGGGAATCTGTTACCACCACTGCTTTGGGCTTAAACTCCAAGGCCTGTTGGATCAACAGTGTGACATTGCTGCCACAAGTCAGAACAATTGCTTCAAATGTATTAGGAAAGGCTCTTATCACATCCAAGGCTTGTGTGCCTATACTTCCCGTTGCCCCTAAAATGGCAATTCCTTTTTTACTCAAAACCTTTGCTATTAATTAAAATATATTATTTAAAATCTTTGGGTCTTCTCCCCCATGGTAATCCGCCATCATGGATCGGTAAGCGACCGAAACAACAATACTAGCCAGAGGTACCACCAAAAACGAGCTCACGAGGTTCAAAATAATAAAAATTATGTAATATTCTAAATAATTAAAATACATCTGTAGTAACTGGAAAAAAGCAAATACAGCCAAAATCAATAATAGTTTGAATACATTGCCTTTTGTCAATGCAAAACTGAAGCGTAATGACCGTAATGTCCCCGCGTGTTTATCAATAATGAAAAACGGATAAAATGCCACTCGAATAATCAGGATGAACGTCAATATGGCCGCAACAAAGACAACAAACATCGTAAAGTTGCTCATCAGCTCCATCCGATTGTCACCATTTTCAAATAGGTAAAGGAATGGTAAAGAGACGGCCCCCAATAGCATCAGAAGTGCTATAGAAAGCACCATAATACTCAACATAGCGCCAAAAAAGTATGCAAGCTCTTTCGTACTCGGGATACATTGGACGAGTTTCTTCTCCTGGTTACCATCAATCAGACTTAAAATATACTTAAACAAAGTCATGTTCAATCCAAAATACATCACCATGAAAAAAAATGCCATAAAGCCACTCAACACCACATTGAAATCACTGATGGTGGTCGCGAGATAATTAGACAGTCCGGAGGTTACAAATAGTAAAAAACAAAGCCCCGCCACTGAAAAATAATGCCTTTTCAGCAACTCCAATGACTTATTAAAAACCTCGTTAACGGCAAAAGTACTTTCCTTTAGGAATTGAATCATTTTTTCTTTGAATAAACTTCTACAAAGATGCCATATTTTTTAATTTTCAACAATTTACACACCTAGAAAAATCACTTTTTTTATCATTTTTAACATAAAAAGAACGGTTATGGAAAATCTGTTATCCCAGATAGATGAAAACAGGCTAAAAATAAAAATCCCCTATCCGAATGGATAAGGGATTTTCTATTTTGACCTTAACTCTTCCTATTTAAATTCTTTGGGAAGCGGCTTCTCCAATAAGTATTGGTAGTAGAAACGCGCACGCTCATTAAAATCATATTTACTTTTCGAACGGTCAAATCCATGACGGCTTCCCGGATAGATCATCAATTCAAAAGGGACGCTTCGATCCGTTAATTTATCGACAAGTTGGGTTGTATTCTGCAAATGAACATTGTCATCCATATCGCCATGCATAATGCGCAACACGCCTTTATAATTATTGGCATAGGTCAACACAGAACCAGCTTTATATCCGTCTGGATTGTCTTGAGGCGTGTCCATCCATCTTTCCGTGTAATGGCTATCATACAGATCCCATGAGGTAACCGGTGCGCCAGCAATACCAAAATCAAATACATCTGCCGCCTTCGTCATCGCCAAACACGTCATATAGCCACCATAGCTATGCCCTGTAATAAGTACTTTGTTTTTAGCGACCCAAGGTTGCGATTTTAACCATTTAACAATTGTCGAATAATCAATAATTTCCCAGTGACCAAGATTGCGGTGCATATAAGCAACACCTTGTTTACCAAAATGACCAGATGCCCGGTGATCTGCAGAGACTTGAATAATTCCTTCATTGGCCCAGTACTGATTGGCCGTTCCTTTCCAGGTATCTTTTACCGTTCCCGCGTCAGGCCCACCGTAAATACTGAAAACAACCGGGTACACTTTTGATTTATCAAAATTTGTCGGATAAGTGATGGTCAATGGAAGATCGAACAGTCCGTCATCTGATTTAAGATGTAAGTATTCGGTTTTACCGTAGGTATACGAGGTAAAATCAGCAGCTTTACTATCCGCTAGCTGACGTACGACCTTACCTTGATTATCCAACAAAGCGAACCGATCGGGTGTACTCACATTGGAGTATTTGGTAATAAAATACTTGCCGTCAGGCGACACATTCACATCGTGCGAGTATTCACCGAACGTCAGACGTTTTAAGTTTTTACCTGAATAATCCACGCGGTACAAATCAAAACGCGCTGAGTTTTCTTTACGTGCGGTAAAATAGATCACCTTATTTTTTTCATCAATCCGTTTTAATTCCGTTACCTGCCATTCGCCGGAAGTAATTGGATTGACCAATGTTCCATCCAATTTATAGAGGTAATAATGCGCCCAGCCTGTCTTATCCGATTTTAGGATATAATATTTGTTGTCCGCCAGATATGTGATACGCTCATCGTGATCCAAATTGATCCATGAAGCCTGACGCTCATCGTAGATTTCTTTTTTCGAACCTGAATTCGGATCCACTTGATAAAACTTCAAATTGTTCTGATCCCTGTTCATCCACTGTACCATCACATTTTTACTATCAAAGGCCCAATAAGGCTGGCCAAAATACTGATCGTCTTTCTCGTTGAAATCAGCCCAGGTAACGTTGCCCCCTTCGAGGTGAACGATTCCTACCTTCACTTCCGGATTTGGGTCACCGGCTTTGGGATATCTTGTCTCCTCCAGGTAACCATGCTGGCCTTTGGACGAATAAATCGGAAACATCGGAACCTTGGTATCATCGAAACGCATAAAAGCGATCTTACGGCTGTCCGGAGACCACCAAAAAGCTTTATATTTTGTTGGGCGCCCAAGAATTTCTTCGTAATATACCCAGGATGACCAACCATTGTAGATCACATCAGTACCATCCTTTGTACATTGCATTTCTTTTCCTGAAGTCACGTCCACGCTATACAGATTGCTTTTACGCGTAAAGGCTACATATTTACCATCCGGTGATAAGGTTGGATTCTGTTCAGCAACATCAGGAGAGTTGGTCAGCCTCTTTGCTACACCATCGGTACCTTTCAGGAAGATATCATTGTTCTCGACATAAACAACCGTCCCTTCTTTAGCGGGAACTGTATAAATGCTTCTGTGACCTGACTTAATGTTAACCTGATATAAACGACCATCATTTACATCATTTTCCAGATAAGCTGTCCCGTCTGCCCAGCCAGGATACTGATTGGTACGAACTGTCAACGATGACTTTTGCCCCCAGGGCTGTGCAAAATCCAATTTCTTTTGTGCGAAACCAACCTCGTGCACAAAAAAAACGATAGACGCACCTAAGAGTACTCTTGATACCGTATTCATTAATTTTTGGATATGTTTATTAATTATTTTGGCTAAGATAAAGAATTGTGACAAATAACGACGATTTTGCCTGTAACAAGCTTAATTCACATATCGCGTACCATATGATTTAGCAAGGGCTCGATTAAACCAGATGATTCCTTACTAAGGATGTTGCTCGAAAAGTGCAAGCTGTATGCCTTCCTTTGGAAAATCAGCTTCTTCCACAAAATTTGATATCGAAACACCCAACAACCTCACTTTGTTCACCAGCTCAACCTTGCTCAACAAACTATGGGCGGTGGCGTAAATTTTGTCTTCCGAATCAAAACTATTTTCTAGGGTGATACTTCGTGTCAACTGAACAAAATCGGCATATTTAATTTTTAAGTTTAAGGTTCGCCCAGATATTTCCTTTTTCCCAATACGTGTCCACAACTGTTTGCAGAGCCGTTGCAAAATGGTATTTAATTCTTCAAAAACTTCTACATCCTCACCAAAAGTATCCTCAATCCCGACCGATTTGCTGCTACGATTGGGAACAACAGGACGGTCGTCTATCCCGCGTACGATACGGTAAAAAAAATGCCCCGTCTTTCCAAACCAACGTACGAGATCCTCTTCACGCTGTTTTTTTAAATCAAGCCCAGTAAACAGTCCCAGTTCATGCATTTTTTTTGCTGTCACCTTACCTACGCCAAAAAACTTGTCCACGGGCAATGACTCCATAAACTTGACAATTTTAGAAGGACCTATAAATGTTAAGCCGTTGGGTTTGTCCATATCCGAAGCAATCTTTGCAACAAATTTATTCACGGAAACGCCGGCCGAGACGGTCAGATTCAGTTCTTCTTTGATTGCTTCTTTAATGGCTTTGGCGATATCAATAGCCGAACCAATGCCCTGCTTGTCTACAGTTACATCCAAAAAAGCTTCATCGAGGGAAAGCGGTTCAATTAAGTCCGTATAACGGAGAAAGATCTCCCGGATTTGATATGAAACCTGACGATACACGTCAAAACGAGGATAGGTAAAGATAATATGGGGGCACAACTGAAGAGCCTTTCGGGAGCTCATCGCAGATTTGACGCCAAATTTTCGTGCTTCGTAACTGGCCGTCGCAACTACTCCTCTCCCATCCGGAGAACCACCTACTGCAATCGCTTTCCCCCGATATTCGGGAAAATCACGCTGATCTACAGATGCATAAAAGGCATCCATATCCAAATGAATAATCTTGCGATGTACCTGTTCGGGATCCATGATCCAAATTTACAAAAATTAGCATTACAGACTAAGAAAACCGAAAAATAACTAATAGAATTAGCAACTATAGCAAAGCCCGCAAACGGTAGGCTCGGGAGTCTCTTACTCCAATCACGCTCGGCAACTTTCTAGGCTACATCTAAACCATTCGTTATTATGCCGTTAATTTTTTATCTTTAGGTGAAACTATAGGTTAGGCGAAAAAGCATCCAGTCCTGATAGTCTCATAAACCACAGTAAAAAGACTTAAAAATAGCACATTATGGAAAATATGCCTGAACAAAAACCGAAAAAATCCGGATTTAAGAAGTTCTTACTTCTGCTGATCCTTTTTCTACTTGTGGGGGGTGGATCCTACGTTTACTGGAAGTATTACTATGTATTCGGTGAAGGCGTAAAATCTGGTTATCTTAATTATGCTGTAAAAAAGGGCAATATTTTCAAGACATACGAAGGTAAACTCATCCAGGAGGGGTTTGGAAGTATCAAAACGGGTGGTATCGCCAGCAACCAATTTGAATTTTCTATTGAAGATGATTCTATATTCCGTCAATTGGAGCTCAATAGTGGAAAGTACTTCGATCTGCGCTACAAAGAATATCATGGCGTTCTTCCCTGGCGTGGAAACACGGTTTATATTGTTGACAAAGTTGTCAATATGAAATAGAAATTTACGTTCCCGATTGAAAACTTTTCGACACAGCCTGCTTATGCAGAAAGCACATCACGCACGATCAATTTTTCGTTAAAAAAACTTTTTAAAATGGTCCCGTCACCGTGTAGTGTCCAAACTTCCTGGGGATTTACCATCTTAATGTAGTGAAGAATGTCATTCCAGTCCACATGATCTGAAATATACAATTCGATATCATTCTGTGCCTGTAAACGTTTCCAGCCTGAAGCAAATGCACGTAATACTTTGGTCGCCCTAAAATAACTATTAAAAGTCATCGGCGGTACCAAATAAACTTTATTCTGTTCGCCCTGTTTCATTTCTTTTCTGTTGTAGGGCTCATAGTCTAATTTCTTCAGCCCGTGCTGGTCGTAAAGGCGATGGTAGGGCAATATTCCACTATGCACAAGCACTTTTCGCTCCGGACAATATCTGTTGATCAAATCAGTAATCCGCTGCGCCTTGCCCAACACATAAGTACCTAATAAAATATTACTGGCATGTCCGTCGAGTTTTTTTATCTCCTCCGCAGGATCTGGGTGTATAATATCCGGATTTGCAAATGTGCTTTCTGTAATAAGGACATCGGCTTGCCGCACTTCGATCGGCTCGCAAGTCTCATCAGCTTGCAATTTGTAATCGCCCGTGTATAGGTAGCGCACTCCCCGGTATTCCATCAGAATTTGTGCCGAACCCAATATGTGACCTGCTGGTAAAAATGTGATTTCGACCGCACCCATTTTAAACGGACTATTGAACAATTTAACCTGATATGAATCTTTGCGGTTTTGTTTATAGCGATAAGTCATAAACAGTGAAGTTGCCTGCGTTGTATACACATAATCGTGTCCCGAACTGGCATGATCGCCATGGGCATGAGATACGACATTGTGCATGACGGGATTGCTCGCATCAATAAAAAAATCACCATAACGGCAATAATAACCTTCTGGTTTTCTGACTAAGAAGTCAGCTAATATGATCGACATAGTTTTATTTTAGAAATTTTTGATGTAAAGTCCACACTTGCGGCAATAGCGGAGTGGTTCCATCATTAATGATGACGAAGTCTGCCAGTTTTAATTTTTCTTCATCAGTTAGTTGCTTATTTATTCGCTCCATGACCTGTTCTTCAGTGATGCCATCACGCTCCATAACACGTTTAACACGTATGTGTAAAGGCGCAGTAACCAGGATGGTATAATCAAGATCCTTGTAAGAGCCACTTTCAAAAAGCAAAGCAGCCTCCTTGAGTGAATAACGGGATTTTTGTTGTTCGGCCCAGTCTTTGGCCGCCTGGATAACGATGGGGTGTACAATGCCATTTACAAGTTCGAGCTTCGCCTTGTCGCTGAATATCTGTTCGGCCAAAAAAGCCCGATCTAATTTCCCATCCTTATAGGTCTCTTTACCGAACTCCGCAATCAAGCGTTCTTTGATCCGTAAATCGGTATTCATCAATTCCTTCGCCTCATCATCTGCATTATAAACAGGTACAGCCATGGCTTTAAAAAGCTGACAGATAAATGTTTTACCGGATCCAATTCCGCCTGTTATTCCAATCTTCATGAAAATAGTGTTATTTACGTACAAAAAAGTCCACGTTTTGAGGTACAACGCTGATTACCTTACAAAAGTCAGGTACTTTGGTCAGCAAAACAGGCAAATATTGCACCCCGTTTTTCTCCCAGTCAGCCAGATCTACCACAGCTTCAAAATCTCGCGATGTATAGTTATTATAATCCTTAACGGACATCAGTACGGTGACGACCACTTTGCTTGGATTAAGCCTAACAGAACTATAGCGCTGGCCATTTTCAACCTTCACGGGTAATTCAATCACTTTCTCGGTTAACTCCCCTACAGGCATCAGAACCTCGACCGAAGTCGGATAAACATTGATATTCGCTTTTTGGTTACGTGCCAGGTTTGCCACGGTTCGAACATCGGTCTCCACTTCCTTCCCGCGAACGGTATCGGTCTCCCAATACTCAATCGCCGAAACATCCTCATAGGGCCCTGTAATCGTCACATAAGCCGGGGTAATCTTGGTATCAGCAATAAAACCATACCCACGCTTAAAGCCAATATTGGATAAAGGTTTGACGGGCACTTTGCGCTGCGTCTGTTTGGAAAAATCGAAAAACAAGGTATCTGGGCTGACCGAGACTACCCGTTGTTCATGTGGAAACTGCCGGTTGATAAAGCCCAATTGATTGGAAAAAACAATCCAATCTTTGGTTTTTAAAGAGCTTAGGTCAACCTGCACCTTTGGGGTTTCCAAAGCAGCTTTGGAAAATAGGAATTGCCATCCCGTCATCTCCAATTTCACCTTTACCGTATCGGATTGCTGTGGGTGAAATGCGCGTTTCTCGGGAAGATTGACATATTCAATTGCTGCCTTAACGGACACAGTATATTGATTGGAAATCGAAAACAATAACCAAGCTAACAACGAAATTCCAACACAACGCACGAAGACATTAATCTTACGCCGTTGGGTCTTATTTATTCGAACTGCATTCGCCATGACACAAACTTAATCAATTTGCGCAAAAATTAGCGTTCTTATCTGCATTTCATCACAAAGACGCCAATATTTCCATTGCATTTTTCTCTTTTGTGGCAAGGGTTTTGAAAATTGCTGATGCCTGTTGGACAGCATCGAAACTGGCCGTCTCAGCAATTTGACTAAACAATTCCGACAGGGATGTCCACAATAATGCAATCTGTACAAACTCATGATGAACCACCGCGAGTTGTTCTATTCCGAGGAGATCGTAACTTTCCTTGATAAAGTCGCGATACAGATTTCGAAACAAAGCACCCCCAGTGCCCGCTTTTTCCATTAGACTTGCAGCCATCTTAAACTCGCTTTCAATAGCTTGACTTGTCTTGAACCAATTCAACACTTCTTCACTGGTCTTCAAAATTCCTTTATATGAAATATTGTTGATAGGTGGTGCAAGATATTGCTTTGCATTATTGACCATTGCGGCAATCAGCACTTCTTTCAGGTCAACGTTCTCCATATTACCTGCTATGGTATAATACAAATTTTTGGACGACATAGGCCTTTTCTCTGCCCGCGCTATAGCTAAACTCGCAAGCGACGTCTTCACACTACCGCCTTGCTGCCTCGTATCCACCAAATAGGCGTGCTCATCGTCATAGCCATATATAGCGACATAATGTCCCGCAAAATGAAATGGCTTAGTAAAATATTCCAGGTAATAGGCATCGAGTTTTAATCCCACAGGTTGCCCCTCATCCAAGAGCTGTCGTACAGCCTGCCAGGCTTTTACTTTTGAAGAGGTTTCATGAACATTGAGTTCGAGACCGAGATTTTTGCAGATATGCTGCGTCAGGAGATCCGTTTTTATTCGTCCGCCCAAAAATGGAAAGTCCATGGTTTTCATTTTCCAATAGATAAAACTAAGTCCCTCCCCTAATCCAAAAAGCATCGGTTCAGAAAGTTCAATGCCAATATGCTTCAATAAAGTACCTGTTGCGGTGGTTTCACAATGTAGCCCGTCAAACGGTTTAAGATTTTCCATAGCATTCTTTTTTACAAAATTAGAAGCTCGATTGACAGCTTGGTGTCAGCAGGAAAAGAGCGTCTAATAAATACTTCTTGCGACACACTTTTTTGTTACAGAGTGTAGTCCCTTCCCTATTGTCTCATTTAATTTTTTAGCTGCAACAAAAGAATATCAGTTGGTAACCAACTTATCACTTTTTACAGTGATTGTTCAGTGATCGTTCAGTGATTGTTCAGTGATTGTTCAGTGCAGACTGAATAAACAATGACTGATTACTGTCTAAACATAGACTAAAAATTGTGTTTAGGGATTACCTGGTATTAGCATGTTTCCTTTTTAATGCTTATCTTAATTATCTATAAGCTAATCAATACATTATGGCAATCATCAAAAATGGCGTTAATGGGACTGTTTCCGGGAAAGCAGGCTCTGTTGTATTTGTGTCGACTAAAACAGGAAATTATGTACGCTCTCTCCCTCGCGTTAAAAAACGAGAGCCCACACCTGAACAGCTGCTGAGTAGAACACGCTTCAAAACTATGAGGTCGCATATAAGCATGTTAAACCCGATCATCAATATAGGCTACAAGGCATACAGTTATCCGAAACGGGCCTATGATGTCGCAATGTCTTATAATTTAAACCATGCGCTTATTCAGGAAGAGAACGGTTTTGTGGTGGACTGGCAAAAATTTATGATTGCCAAAGGAAGTCCCAATCCCATCACTTCCTACACGATGGATTTCGATCAAGAAAACCAGGTGTTTCTGGTTACCTGGGAATACGACCCCTATCTGGAGAAGAAATTTGACATGGGAACTTATGATTCGTTCTTATTCCTGTATAATGCAACGTATAATGGGGCTGAATATCCATTTTTGACGAATGAGGCGAAAAATAGCTTAATAACGGGCAGACAAAACATTGATATACCGAAACATAAAAAGCAAGTGACCTATGAAGTGTATATCTTTTTTGTAGAGAGCTATGGCGGAGGTAATACAGACAGTATGCACTTAGGTAAGATAAAGATTTGACCGGTACATAAAAAAAGCCAGTTTTCCACGAAAACTGGCTTTCATTTCTTTCCCAAAAAAGCTTAAGAAGCGCTCTTCTCCGTGTTGTTAGCAGCTTTAGAAGCATCTAAAGCAATGGCTGATTTGTCAAAACGGATTTTTACACCTGAACCTACATCAACTAAGAAAGTCGTGTCTGATACTTCTACAATGCGTCCGTGAATACCAGCTGTAGTTACCACCTTTGAATTTACACCAAGTTCTTCAATATATTTCTTGTGATCTTTTTGCTTCTTCATCTGCGGTCTGATCATGAAGAAATAAAATACCACGATAATCAAAACCATTGGTAAAAAACTCATCATGTTGCCACCCGCTGCTTGTAATAATACTGTGTTCATCTTCTATTATATCGTTTAATAATGTGTTATTTTGCTAATACTTCGCCCTTTAGCTGCACTGTTGTTAAGCCATTGGAAGCATTCGATTGAATCGTAATGATCTTCTGCTGTTTACCAACTTGTCCCTCACTATTGAAAGTTACATGGATCTCAGATTTTCCACCTGGCAAAATAGGGCTTTTCGAAAACTCAGGTTGTGTACAACCACATGAAGCAGTCACTTTCGAGATAATAACAGGTGCATCACCCGAATTTTTCAGCACAAAGGTATGCTTTACCTGTGCACCTTCCTTTACCTGACCGAAGTCAAATGCAGACTCTTCAAATTCTACTTTTCCTAATTGTGCTGCCGCCTTAGAAAGGCTATCCGCAGCTGCTGTTTCAGTCGCTGTCTTGCTTCCTTCATCTTTTCCTTTTTGTGCATTTCCACAAGAAAATAAAAGTACTGCCGACAAAGCTAAAACCGAATATTTGCCAAAGTTTTTCATTCGTATAAATTATTTATGCGTTTGGTTTTAATCTCTTAAACCACGACCTGCCTTCTGGATTCTTCCTTGTTGATTCAGATCGTTTAATATTTTATCCAAGATACCATTGATAAATGTATTACTTTTCAATGTACTGAATACCTTAGAAATTTCAATATACTCATTTATTGTCACTTTCACAGGAATAGATGGAAAATTAACCAACTCACATATGGCCATACGCATCAATAAAGTATCCATTAGCGCAATACGGTCTGACTCCCAATTCTTCGTTTTCTCCGAGATAAGCTTTTGATATTCATTTGTATTGCGAATAGTTTTACCTAGCAATGCAATGACGTAGTCGCTATCATCATTCCAGTTTTGCGTAATCTCTGCCAGTTTATTTTTACGTGGATCTTCTGAACTAAAATTCTTAAAAGTCTTCGCAATCAACGCTTGCAATACTTCTTTATCGACAGGCCAGTTGATGAATTTCTCCTCAAAAACCTGCTCAATAACCGGCGATTTCAAGATGATCTTTTTAAAGATATGCTTGATGATATCCTTTTCCGTACCGATCGAACGATCCTCTTGTTGCAAGTACTCCAAATAAGCCTCGGAATCCTTTAATTGCAAAAATACCGTACGAACGATCTCCGGATCGAAACTCCAAGAAATTTTATACTTTTTGACACCTTCTCCATATTGTGGATTTTGTCTCAATGACTCAATAAAAGTGTTAGTACTTAACTTGGTCGTTAAAGACAAGTCTTTTTCAGTTGGTAAAAACTTATTAGCTCTACCCTCTGCATCTATTAAGACATAATCAGATACTTCATCTAATAGATTCAGTGTCCACATATACATCTCATAGACTTCATCCACATTTTTTAATAGTGCTTTTTCAAATGTTTTGATGTCTTTATCTTCTGAAAGACTGTACGCATAAAGCGTTTGCACTACTTTTACCCTCAGGTGTCTCCTGTTTAACATAGTAATTTAAAGAACGATTTTTTTATAAAATAATAAGTAAGAACGATTTTGGGATGAAGACTACCGCTTGATTTTTTTAATATCTTGGATACGCTTCTCCGCAATGCGATTAGCCGCTTCAAAAGTAGAAATATTCTCTTCTTTTGATTTTTTCAAGACGTCTCTAGTCGCATTATAAATATTTTTGATCACAAATTCAGTGTGATCTACGCCGTAATTTTGAATTTCTGAATAGCAGCCGATTAATGCACCGGCGTTGATCAAATAGTCAGGTGCGTATAATATACCTCTTTCATGCAGAATAGAACTTGTAACAAGTTCATCTTTCAATTGATTATTGGCAGAACCAGCAATAATTTTGCATTGCATTTTCTGTGCGGATTCCGGATTTACCGTACCACCTAACGCACAAGGAGAATATACATCAAATTCGTGATCGAATACTTCATTGTAAGGTATTGGCTCAGCTTTGTACTTAGCCGCCACTTTCAGCATTTTTTCTTCCGTAATATCGCTGACATATACACGTGCATTCTCTTCACGTAACATCGCGATCAAACGTTCGCCAACACCACCTACTCCATGTACAATAACTTTTTTACCAGCAACATTTTCCGATCCGTATAATTCCTTTAAACAGGCTTTTATACCAAAATAAACACCTTGTGCAGCAAAAATGGAAGGATCACCGACACCGCTACCATGAATAGCCTTTGGTAGACCAGCAACGTGGTCAGTCTCGGTATAAATATGTTCTAAATCACGTTGTGTCGTACCTACGTCTAGTGAAGCAATGAAATTACCATTCAATCCTTCAATAAACTGGCCCAAACGGCGCAATAAAACCTCAGATTTGTCCAAACGGCTATTACCAATAATAACAGCACTTCCCCCGCCTAAATTCAATCCAGTGATGGCAGATTTATACGTAATGGCCTTGGATAAACGTAAAGCATCCTCAATAGCTTCTTCTGTACTTTCGTATGGTAACATACGAACTCCTCCTATCGCAGGCCCCAAGGTTGTATCATGGATCGCAACGATAGCTTTCAAGCCCACTAATTCATCATTACAGAAAAATAAGTTTTGATGGCCAGACTGGCTCATCAATTCAAAAATAGAATTTTGAGATGTTGACATAAAATGTACTACTCTAATTTGTTTTAATTTTTTAAGGTACTTGATGCAAAAGTAGGAAAATTATTCGTTGTGCATAACAACTTTTTTTATCCAAGACTTAACATTTGATTTCCGAATGACAGTAAATTCGCTTAAATCGTAAAGCATTTTGATGAATTAGTCCTACTTTTGTATTCGTAATATGAAGGATCTCGCCTACTTAAATAAGTACTTTTATAAATACCGCTGGAAACTGATTCCAGGGGTTATTTTCGTTATCATATCCAACTATTTTGGGGTATTGCCTGCAAAGGTAATTCGCGAAGCATTTGATTTGGTACAAGAAAACATCTATCTATACCGTCTATTTGATGGTTTCGACAGACAGGAACTCATCTATCAGGTATTTGGCACCAGCCTCCTATTTTTTGGTTTCGTCGTGCTCCTACTTTCGCTGCTGCGGGGCATATTTTTATTCTTTATGCGTCAGACGATCATTTTAACCTCGCGTTATATTGAATACGACCTCAAAAATGAGATCTATAATCATTACCAGGATTTAAACTTTGGTTTCTTTCGGAAAAACAACACCGGAGATCTCATGAGCCGCGCGACTGAAGACGTCAATCAGGTGCGTAACTACCTAGGACCTGCCATCATGTATGCGATCAATACCGTAGTTTTATCGATCATGGTCATCTATGCGATGTATAGCGTCAACGGAAGATTGGCCACTTATGCATTGGCGCCAATCCCGGTCCTATCGGTTATTATTTTATTTGTTAATAAAATCATTAACAAGCGTAGCTTAAAAATACAGAAACAACTGGCGAAACTTTCTTCCTTTGTCCAGGAGACTTTTGCTGGCATCCGAGTCATCAAAACCTACACCAGAGAACAAAATAAAATACAGGAATTTGAGAAGGAAAGTACCATTTATCGGAACACGGCTCTTGATCTCGTCAAAGTACAGGCTGTTTTCTTCCCGCTTATTCTATTGCTTATTGGACTCAGTACAGTCATTACCATTTATATTGGTGGAATCGAAGTTGCCAAAGGAACAGTGACTGCCGGAAATATCGCCGAGTTTATCATCTATGTCAACCAGTTGACTTTCCCTGCCATGTCTTTGGCTTGGGTCACGTCATTGGTGCAACGTGCTGCCGCGTCACAAAAACGGATTAACGAATTCCTTCAAACCGAATCTCCTATCGTTAACGGCACAGCTGCCAAGGAACTGGAGGGCGAAATCAAGGTTAATGGGATCTCGTTTACTTATCCGGAAACCGGCATTCAGGCGATAAAAAATATATCGTTCCAAATCCCGATCGGCAAAACACTTGCTATTATCGGAAAAACAGGATCTGGAAAATCTACGCTGGCCAACTTACTACTTCGGATGTATGATATCGACAAAGGAAGTATTCATTATGATGGTCTTGAAATTAAAAACCTTGATTTCAAAAGCTTACGCCAACAGGTCGGATTCGTCCCACAAGATGTTTTCCTATTTTCGGATACCATTGCCAATAATATAGGCTTTGGTTTAGACCACTTTACACAGGAACAAGTGGAACAGGCTGCCAAAGATGCCGCTGTATACGACAATATTATCGCTTTTGAAGATGGATTTGAAACCGCTGTTGGAGAACGTGGTATTACCCTCTCCGGGGGGCAAAAGCAACGGGTATCCATCGCACGCGCTTTAATTAAGGAACCCAAAGTATTGATTTTTGATGACTGTCTTTCAGCCGTGGATACAAAAACGGAAGAAACCATTCTCCGTTCACTAAGCCGCATCATGAAAGGCAAGACCTGTATTTTTATTGCCCATCGCATCTCGACGATCAAGAATGCAGATCATATATTGGTGATGGATCAAGGAGAAATTGTAGAACAGGGTACACATGCTGAATTGATGGATAAAAGAGGTGAATATTTTGAACTCCATGAAAAGCAATTACTGGAAAGTGTGGAAGGATAAATAAAATATCCCTGAATTCAGCTAAAGGATCCAAGGGATATCTCTCCTAAATTTGTCTTAAATATTTAAGTCAAACATTTTACATTAAAGGATCATGGAGAGAACCCCTATTCAAAAGGCTACGTCAAACGACGGAAAAACAATTGCTATTATTTCTTACTTAACCATCATCGGCCTTGTTGCAGCCATCATTATGAACAACAAGGAAAAGACTGCTTTAGCGCAGTTCCATATCCGACAAAGTATAGGTATCTCCTTGACAGGAATGGCCTTGGGGCTGTTACGTTTTGTTCCAGGTATTGGCGGAATTGCCCTTAGTATTGTTGGATTGCTCCTACTCATTGCTCTTATATTGGGATTAATGTCTGCATTTGCCGGAGAGCGAAAGCCACTCCCTTTCATCGGTGAAAAATACCAGGAATGGTTTAATATGATATAATAGGCCTATAAATAACATGGAGCACCTCCCCATCAAAGATGCTCCATGTTTTAATTTTTTCTGAAATCCCTGTTTTTAATTGACCAAAGGCATCTTTAACGAGCTTTCACATCCGGCAGCGCTTTCTCCTCTTTAAAAAATACGGCAAATAACACAAGACAAAAAACAGAAATACCTGCAGGAATAAACCAAAGATATTCCCAAAATTGAGCAGCATAAGCTGTTTTTAGATAATCTGAAACTGCACCGGCAACCCAAAATCCGATTAACATCCCTACACCATACATCGCAATGGTAATAAGCCCCTGTGCAGAAGCTTTGTATTTTTCGCCGGCAATTCTATCGGTATAAATCTGGCCGACTACAAACATAAAATCATAGCAGATGCCATGTAATAATATTCCGAGTAGCAATAAGAATGAACGTTCCTGTCCGTCGCCGTATGCAAAAAACAAATAACGGAGTGCCCAGGCTGCAATCCCCAATAAAATCATCTTTTTATACCCCAGGCGTCTAAAGAAAAATGGAATCAACAACAGGCAGATGGCTTCGGAAAATTGCCCCAATGCCATTTTTGCTGTGGGATTCGGTATTCCGGCGTTGACAAAAAATGGATTGGCATTTTGATAATAGAACGAAATAGGTATACAGATGACAATTGCTGTCACAAAAAAAATCAGAAAGCTCCGCTGTTTTAAAAGCTTCAGCGCATCCAAACCGATCGCCTTGCCAAAATCAAATTTTTCATCCCTGAGTTTCACCTGCGGCGGAGTTTTTGGGAGGGCTAGACTAAAGAATGCCAGTAACAACGAGCAGACCGCCCCCATAATAAAGGTGTTGTGCAGAGCACCTGCCTGTATCGATTCGGGCGCATCCCAACGGAACAAATAACTGATGACAAGTCCCGAACAGATCCAACCGATCGTTCCCCAAACACGTATCCCCGGAAAATACTTCTTCGCATCTTCTATATGCCGGAATGCTATTCCATTGGACAAGGATAACGAAGACATGTAAGCCATAAAGTAAACAAACACATAGGGATAAAAATGTGTTGCATCAGGTGCTTGAGACATCCCGTAAAGTAGTCCAGCTCCAATGAGATGCAAAGCTGAAAGCACCCGCTCGGCATTAAAGTATCTGTCGGCGACAAAACCCACAAAAAAAGGAGCAAATACAGCACCAAGGGATTGTGTCGCAAAAATATTCGCTACCTCCATTCCTGAGGCATTGAGCGATTTAATCAAGTATGTTCCCAAAGTGACAAACCAGGCCCCTTTGATAAAATACTCTAAAAACATCATCAGGGACAATTGCACGCGTAATACTGGTTTCATCTATTCAGTTGTGTTGGAGGTGTTTGTTTTGATTCGGGCAATGCATTTCGCATAAAATTAAGCCAGTTCTTGCTAGCAATCTTTTCAAGATCGGTCTTATCATACCCTCTTTTTGACAGGATACCAAATACTTTTTGGATATCAGCAATAGTTTCCAGATCATAAGGACACTGCTCTCGGCCAAATGCTCCATCTAAATCGCTCCCCACGCCAACATGATCAACATTTCCTGCCAATTGACAAATATGATCAATATTGTGGGCCATGATTTCCATGGAGCAATTGCTTGTTTTAGGGTCGGATACACCGCGGACCCAATTCGGTACCATCATCCAAGCATCGAGCGCTACACCGATCACTGCTTTTTTCGAAACAAGAGTCTTGATCATTTCGTCACTGAACGGCCTACTATGGTCGACAAACTTGCGACAATTATTATGGCTTGCCCAAATGGCACCGTTATAACGTCCAACAGCGTCCCAAAACGCATCATCATTGAGGTGTGTTGCGTCTAATATCATCCCCAATCGCTCCATTTCCCGCAACAATAGGACGCCCTGTTCATTAAGCTTGCCCGATGAGTCGGTTCCGTTGGCATATCGCCCCGGTCCGTAATGCGCTGGTCCGACAGCTCTCAAACCATAATTATAAGCTGTTTCAAGATAACTGATATCTACAATTGAATCGGCTCCTTCCAGACTCAGCAGATATCCGATTGGCTTATCTACATGATCGCTGCCATTCGACCAAAGTGCTATATGTTGATCCAGATCAGCCTTTGTACAAATCATTTTCATTTGCCCATCGGCTTCCATTGCCTTATACCACGCAAGCTGCCCTTGCGTCTGCGCCCAAGCCTGTTCTGGGGAGTACCAGCCTGGTAAAGAGCTTTCGGGTTTTACGAATCGAGCGATTTGTGTGGCAACAACCAAACCAATATGACCACGACGCAATTCGTCAAAAGTGACTGTTGCCTTAGCCCGATCGGGCTTGTCATCCATCCCCTTTTCCCTGCGGTTGAGTTCCGTAATTGGCAATCGAAGATCCCGATTCCATTCCATGGCATTCATACTCAAATCCAAATGTGCATCGACCAAAAATGGCATTTCAAATTCGTACATATCAACAATTTATCTTTTTATTTCGTGCATAAACAGTCCACGTTTGATCTGCATGCCGTTCATGGACTACTTGAAGTTCGCCATAACAGGCTACGGTAGGACAGATATGGCGTGGTACAGCATACAGCGCATCCCCTAAGTGGAACTGCGCACTATCTGTCACCTCAACAACCAGATGTTCTTCACTCTGCATTTTTATTTCACCTATACGTGGATCGAAAAACTTGACGCGAGGCTGCGGCGATTCGCATGCAACGGATTTATACCCTAGGTCCAAGCACAGGTGTTTGTGATCAACAATAGAAACGACACGCGTTAGAAGTACCGCGGCAAGCATAAAATCTTGTTCTGCATAATTTTCGGCATAGCCAAAATCCCAAAACACAAAGGTTCCTGGGCTGCATTCTACATCGCTGCGTTCGGCATGAAAAGGGAAACTCGGTGAACCGCCAATCACTTTAGTCAATGGTTTAGAGGTGGATGTCTGCGCCATCAGGTAGGCCGTTTCAAGTATACCGTATGCCTGTTGGCATTGTTTTTCGCGAAGCTGATAATCCTTATCATGAATATGACCATCGTAGCCATGCATACCGACCAACTGAATACCATTCAGGAGATTGATATCCATAACGAGACGCTCAATCCCGTCTAAAGCTATCCCTGTACGTCCCATTCCAATATTAACATCCAAATAAACAGCGCTTCGCAAACCTTTCGACAGACTCCGCGCTGAAATCTCCTCTGCTGCATCGACATGATCCACAAGACAGGCAAAATGTGTTTGGGGAAAGGCGCTCACCAGATTCAAGAAACGATCTATCTTTGGCCCTACGGGCTGGTACGCCAGCAAAACATCTTTTGCACCGATAACACCCAATAGTTCTGCTTCTGCAATGGTTGCACACTTAAACTTTGTAATCCCCCTATCCATCATCAGCTGGCATACTTCACGACACTTGTTCGTTTTGATATGCGGCCGCAATCGGTCCGCCCGCCCATGCACAATGTGTAAAGCGCGGTCTATGTTCTTGACAATGCGATCAGGGTAGACCAGCAAGGCCGGCGAATCGACTTGATCGACATTTTGTATGTGACACCAAGTTTCCATACTATTCGGTTTAATATAACTCAAATAATGCTTCGATTTCCACTGGAATATTATCGGGCAAAGAACCGAATCCTACTGCGCTACGTGTTCCAATACCATTCTCTTCTCCCCAAACTGCAGCAAATAGTTCACTACAACCGTTAATCACACCGGGGTGATAAAGAAAATCCGAGGTACAATTGACCATACCCAATACTTTGATTACACGTTTGATTTTGTTCAAGGAACCCAAGTTGGTTTTAATGGTCGACAGCATGGTCAAACCGACCTGACGCGCGGCAAGTTTACCTTCTTCGGGGCTGATATCACTTCCAATTCGACCTATAATCAATGTGGCATCATCTTGTACAGGACCATGACCGGAAAGATACAGGTACTTACCATCAATGACGTATGGTTTATAAACACCTTTTGGTGCCGGTGCTGGAGGTAATGTCAAACCTAATTTTTCGAATTGTTCGTCTGCGTTGTACATCTTTAACGATTTTAAAGTTTAAAATAATAGCTAATATAAAATTAATTGCAATAGTAAAACAGCAAGGAGTCCAACAATGGAAACAATCGCCTCCATGATCGACCAGGAAAATAACGTATCCTTTACGCTAAGGCCAAAGTATTCTTTAAAAAGCCAAAATCCGGCATCATTGACATGGGAGAACATCAGACTTCCGGCCCCTATCGCCAATACCATGAGATTGGGATCCGCTTCTCCCCCTGTAACAATAGGGAGCAGCACGCCAGCGGCTGTCAACGCGGCGACTGTGGCCGAGCCGACACAACCTCTGATAACAGCTGTAATTAACCAGGCCAACAGTAAAGGTGAAATGGAGAGCTGCTGTAAGGTGTTGGCCAAAAGGAGACTGACTCCACTGTCTTCCATCACTTGTTTAAAGATTCCCGAACCAGCAATAATCAACAGTATCATGGCAATATCTTTCACAGCAGACTCATAAATTGTCATCACATTGGCCATCGATCGGCCCAATTTCAATCCTAAGAAATAGGTTGCTGCACTGAGCGCGATAACCATAACAACGGTGGGGTTGCCGACAAACTTCACGCCCTGCTGCAGCGCTATATTACTTGTATGGTAGCAATAAGGAAGCAGTGTAAATAGGACAATGAGTAATACCGGTAGCAGGGCTACAGCCAAACTTACCCCAACTGTCGGGCGCAGATACTGCGCTGATTCCGAGCGATCTTGCTCCCGAAAAATTGATTCTTGACTCGCCCGTATGTTTTTCAGGCATCTTCCAAAAATAGGGCCACCTAAAATAATAGCAGGTATAGCAATCAAAAGACCATAAATAAGTGTCAATCCCATATCGGCATGAAACAGGGCAACGAGAGCAACGGGAGAAGGATGCGGCGGAATAAAGCCATGTGTCACAGACAAAGCTGCCAGCATCGGTAATCCAATATATACTGCCGGCAACTTATACCGGTAGGAAATCGAAAATATCAAGGGGACTAATAAGACAAATCCGATTCCATAAAATAGTGGTATACCAACGATAAAACCCGTCAACATAAGCCCCCACTGAAGGTATCGCTCTCCCATTAAGCGGACCATTTGTTCAGCAATAATCTCAGCGGCCCCACTTTCAGCTACAATTTTCCCCAACATTGCGCCCAAAACAATGATCAACGTTAGGCTCCCCATAACGCCGGCAACACCTTTTTCAACGGTGCCTACCAACTGTGCCGGTGGAATTCCCAAACAAAGTCCACTTAGCAAGGAAACAACCAAAAATGCGAGAAAGGCATTGATCTTAAAATAAGTTATGCAAAGGATAAGCAAACAAATGCTGATTACAATGAGGATTATGGTCATTATATCATATCACGATTAGGTTTTCCCTCAATTTGAGAGCTTGTATAAAATTTGGTCTATTAAATCATTTTTTCATCCTGAAAGTAAGGATATTTTTCATTTTTTGCAAGAAAAATGAAAAAATGATACAAACAAAAACGGGTATAGCTCAAGCCATACCCGTTTTTGTTTACTCGCCGATGACTTTGATTTCATGGCCTGTCGTTCAGAAATAATGCAACCGTCTGCTGTTGCGACTTATTTTTTGGGGATCTCTTTGAGAATATCAAGCACAAAACTCCAAAATTTCTGCACCGAAGAAATGGAGACACGCTCTGCAGGCGAATGTGCACCTAAGATTGTTGGTCCAAAAGAAATCATATCCATTGCCGGATAGTTTGTCCCCAAGATACCGCATTCCAATCCGGCATGGCACGCCACGACTTCCGGAACTTCGCCATGTTGTCTCGTATAAATGGATTTGAGGACTTCTAAAATTTCAGAATTCGGATTAGGAGCCCATCCGGGATAATTGCCCGAAAAATCTACCTTAAAACCGCCCAGTTCAAATGCTGCCTGTAACGATTGGGCTAAATCAAATTTAGAAGTTTCAACAGAAGATCTGGTTAGACATTTGATGGAAACCTTTTCCCCGCCTACTTCTACTTTGGCAATATTATTGGAGGTTTCTACCAAGTCTTCAAAATCGGCACTCACACGATATACACCATTTAAGGCCGCATAAACGCTGTTGATCAAGTTTTCCTGCACGTTTACGGGAACGACTGTAGCATAAGCAGCATCAGTTTGCTTCACCACAATTTCCATAGCTGGTTCTGTCGTTGCAAATTCCAATTTAATATCCTGAGCCAATTGTGTTAGCTGCTGAACAAAGTCAGTTGCTTTATCCTTAACCACCACCACTTTGGCAACGCTTTCTCTCGGGATGGCGTTGCGGAGGCTTCCACCCAATAACGACGCAATACGCAATCCAAAATGTTCATAGCCTCTATAGAGCAGGCGATTCATTACCTTATTGGCATTGGCAAAACCTTTATGAATATCCATTCCAGAGTGCCCGCCATGTAGTCCTTTTACGGTAATTTCAAAAGATAACGTATCAAAAGGACAAGGTTCTGCGCTATAGGACTGCGTTGCCGTCACATCAATCCCGCCGGCACAGCCAATATCAATTTCAGTATCATTCTCTGTATCCAAATTGAGCAAGATTTCGCCCGAAAGTACACCGCCTTTTAAACCTAAAGCTCCTGTCATACCTGTTTCTTCATCAATGGTAAACAAAGCTTCAATAGCAGGGTGTACAATACTGGATGATTCCAGAATCGACATGATTGTCGCAACACCAAGACCATTATCTGCCCCTAAAGTGGTACCTTCTGCTTTTACCCAATCGCCATCAACGTACATCTTAATACCTTCATTATCGAAGTCAAAAACAGTATCGTTATTTTTTTGGTGCACCATATCTAAATGCGACTGCAAAACAATCGTTTTGCGATTCTCCATTCCCGGAGTAGCGGATTTTTTAATGAGCACGTTACCAATCTCATCAACGCTTGTTTCTAAACCCAAGGATTTACCAAAGTCTACCATAAAGGCAATCACGCGCTCTTCTTTTTTTGAAGCTCTGGGGACCGCATTCAATGCAACGAAATTTTTCCAAATTGCTTTTGGTTCTAAACTATTTTCATTCATATCTTAAATTTTTCCTTGGTCAAAGTTACTCGATTTTTATCAGATATCCGTTGATTATTGCCGGGGAATAAAACAAAAGACAATCGCTGATCGTTCTAATAAATGTGTAAACATGAACATAAAATTATGCATAAACCAGTACAAGTTGAACGAAAGGATATTTACTTTAAACCGGATAAGAAAAGAGTTCTCGCACGTTTTTTTTTCCTTGGCGATGACCGTACAATAAAAATTATCAGGCGCATTTTATCCCTTAATGAGTCGGAACGGAAAGAAGTCTTTGGACAGGTTTTACGAAGCTATACGAAAAGACATCGTAGCATTGCCCATATCTTTGAACGAAATTTTGACCGGGTAAGCCACCTTTTGGAGAAGATTCCATTTTCAAAGGAGAAGCTAAGTCATATCGACAAGTTGCTGATCGGCTCTTACTTTACCATGGAATATTCCATTGAATCGGCAGCGTTATTTAATCCCTCCATTATCGAACATCCGGATCAGACCGAATTATTCAAAGGTGAAAAACGGGTTATTTTAAGCTTCAGGGCCACCGGAGAAGGTCATGTCTCTTCGATCGTTTTTCGCTCGGGCACCTTGGATGTCGACAATAATATCCATATCGACTATATCGGTAATCTATTGGATAAACCCATGCAAGTTAAAAACCACCGGTATCACAAGGAGTCCTTCTTAAAGAAGATGAATGAGCTACATGCGGAACCAACGGAAGTTAAGTCCAAACTCGAGGAAAAGCTAACGGAGACATTTACGTATGAGGAACTTAAGCGGTACATCGATGAAGTGCGGCGGGAGAGTGAAGAAAATCTTGAAAATGTGACATTTTTACAACAGGCGCTCTGGCTCGCTTCCTCGCATTATGAAATGACTTTTTCATTGGACACTTCCATTTCGGAACGCGTGATATTTCCGCTCGCCGACACAGAAAAAAGAGGGATAGAAGACGCCCGTTTTGTCCAGTTCAAAACTGAGAAGAATGAGAGCATCTATTATGCTACCTACACAGCCTACGACGGATTTAGTATCCTTCCTAAACTGCTCACCACAAAAGATTTTTATCATTTTAAGGTGAAACCCATCTATGGTGAAATTGCCAATAAAGGTGCGGCACTATTTCCAAGAAAAATAAATGGGCGCTACGCCATGCTCTGTCGAATTGACGGTGAAAACAATTATATTGCTTACTCCAACAATATCAACATATGGCAGGAAACGGCAATCCGCATTCAAGAACCTGAATATCCCTACGAATTTGTCCAGATCGGCAATTGTGGCTCACCGATTGAAACTCAATATGGCTGGCTAATCCTGACCCATGCCGTGGGCCCGATGCGCGAGTATGTTTTGGGGGCCTCCCTTCTGGACCTGGACAACCCCCATGTTGAAATTGGACGACTACATAGCCCATTGATGACCCCAAACGATGAAGAACGGGAAGGCTATGTACCAAACGTCATTTATTCCTGCGGTGCCCTGGTCCACAATGAACACCTCATTTTACCGTATGCAATGTCTGATTATGAGTCGACTTATGCCACCATCAAGCTTGAAGACTTATTGCTGGCTATCTTGAATCCTGATCGCTATCATTAAAGGCACGAGAAACCACAATATAGGCCAAATAGAAACAGAGGGTGCTTTCAGCCCCTTGGTTTCTATTGATGCCATAAGCCTCCAGTCCATCACAGCAACCTTTGGTTTCCTCATCGTAGAGTCCGAGTCTAAGATCATTCTCGCCCAAGAACCAGCGGAATGAGGCTATCATTCGGGTAAAATAAACCTTTTTATTCGTCAGTCGAAAAGCTTCGCGATACATAAATACCATGGCTGTAACATCGAGCGGCTGCTGACCAAACTTGCTGACATGCTTGCCCTGCTTGGCCCATTCCTGGTTTCCAACCAACGAAAGCGCACCATTTTGGATCGTAATGCTTTCGAGAAACTTTAATGTCGTTAGCCCCAATTGTTTTATTGTCTCATCATTTAAAAAAGGATATGCTGTCAAAAACGCATAAGGTAATATTGCATTATCATACGCCAATACGGATTCAAACCATTGCCAGTGTTCATCTGAACTCGCTTCGTATTCCCGCACAAGTTTGCCGATAAGCGTCCGCATCAGCTCTATCATGACCTCGTCATTGGATTGATGATGTAAATATTCGGCAATTCCCAGCACAGTATACGCTATCGCCCGATTGGAGCGCAACTGACCGAAATTCGGCACAGCTCTAAAAAATAACTCGTGTCCCAATTGATAATAACTGGTTAATTTAGTTTTACGAAGAAGCACCCCCAAGGCCCATATCGTTCGTCCAAAGGAATCCTCCGAACCGACTTCATCCAAGAAATTATGCTGGAAATCCATAAAATTATGAAAAAGACCGTCTTCGCGCTGATGATAATAAATATAACTCAGGTAGGTGGAAATACGGCGGTCTAATTTCTTATCAGCAAAATCATCCTGGGCTAATAAAGCAAGTAAAAGTGCCCTCGCATTATCGTCGAGACAGTAGCCTTCTTTATAATTGGGCAAAGAATAAGTTGCGTGCTGTAAGATACCCACCTGATTGGTCAACCTATCGATATGCTTCCAGCTGAATTTAGGCATCTCATCTTTACTAAATCCTGCGTTTTCTTTAAGGCCGTCGTAGGTAGGTATGATTTTATTTAAAATCCGTGTATACCGGAGGCCAATATTTTTCCAGGTGAGCTCCTTTCCAAATGCACTGGCATTGTCCCGCAAGGTGGTACGATAATCCAAATTTGAAAACAAGTTTTTAAGCGCTTCAGCCATCTTGGCTGAATTTTTAAATTCGACCAATACCCCCCTTCCATCAGCCAGCAGTTCCTTGGCGTGCCAGTAAGGCGTAGAGACCACCGCAGCTCCGGCACCAATGGCGTAAGATAACGTTCCACTCGTAATCTGCGCCTCATTAACATAAGGGGTGACATAAACGTCACAGGCACAAAGATACTCTACCAGATCGGCCTGGCTCACAAAGGAATTAACAAATTGGACGTGCTCCTGCAACTGATAAGCTTCCACGAGACTGCCTAGATACTCCCGATACTCCTCTCCCGAATGCGCCAACACATTAGGGTGTGTTTTGCCAACGACCAGGTACAACAGATCTGGTTCATCTTTAACGACTTCAGGCAAGGATTCAATCACCATTTCGATGCCCTTGTTGCGTCCCAGGAAACCAAATGTCAATAACACTTTCTTGCCAGAAAGACCTTTTTTAAGCTTTGCAAGCTCATGTTCCAAGGTAAACTCGGGCACACCATGGTGTATCAGTCTAACTTTCGTGGTATTGACCCTATAAATGGATTTGAGTAAAGTAACCGCATAATTACTCATGACGATTACAATCGAAGCCCTTTTTACAATTTCAATGAGAATAGCCTTTTCATCAACATTCGGCTTCTCAAGAATGGTATGAAAATTAACTAACAATGGAATATGCAATGCGTTAACCAACGATAAGATATATATTCCACTATTACCACCGAAGATGCCATATTCATGCTCCAATATCACACAGTCATAGCCATGTTCATTAATATAGTTGGCTGCTTCAATATAGGACAATTGATCATACTGGTCTATTTTAAAGACAACTTCACTGGGATAATCATAGTCCCGGTCAGCGACAGCATAAACGTGCTGTGTTAATTCCTGATTATGCAACGCAACAGCATGCAACAAATCCGATGTAAAAGTGGCGATGCCACATTCTTTGGGCAAGTAAGTACTTATATAAGCGATCTTCATTGAAATAATAATTTTGAATACAGCTACGACGAAGGCAGTAGCATACGTGTGTCCATTATCTAAATGCTTTTCGAAGGAAAATTGTTTGTCACAACTGCAATGAATTAAATCGGAAGAAGGTGCTAAACCACCTTGTGTAGATAAGCTCCTGTTACAAAACTTGGCGCTGCAACGCAGCCCATTTGATGGAAACAGGGTATCCATTGGTTATGCTTAGTTGAAAACAAGGGCCATTGATTATGCAAAAAAAACTCAATAACCCAGATTCACAAGGCGTAGATTGCTATTGCATTTAAAAATCAATTTATCTAAGTTTGTTGCGGAAAAATGGGCATTGAATGAAATCAGCAAAGGAAAAAATGATTGCCGGCCTTCCCTATATCGATTCGGAGGGGCAATTATTTAAGGAAAGACAATACGCAAAAGAAGAACTTAAACGGTTTAACGATTCGGAGCCTAAACACCTGAAATTCAGAAAACAGATTATTCAAAAACTTTTTAAATCGACGGGAACTCGATTCTTTCTCGAACCTCCTTTTCGTTGCGATTATGGTTACAATATTGCTATTGGTGAGAACTTTTACAGCAATTATAATTGTACAATATTAGACGGTGCACCAGTTACCATAGGTGATAATGTATTATTTGGTCCTAATGTAAGCCTCTTCACAGCCGGCCATCCCCTCCATTTTGAAGCAAGAAATCAAGGTTGGGAGTTTGCGTTGCCTATCGTAATCGAAGATAATGTATGGATCGGTGGACAGGTTGTCGTCAATCCCGGCGTGCGAATCGGAAAAAATTCGGTCATTGGTTCTGGATCAGTCGTCACAAAAGATATTCCAGCAGACGTCGTAGCTGCAGGTAATCCGTGCCGGGTTATACGTAACATTACCGAAGCGGATCGGATCACCTATGCTGAAAATCCGTAAGGATCACAAGGAGCAGCACCGGTGTGCAGCCATAACCTACCTCATGGCTCATTGTCGGGCATGAGATCATTGGTTGGCGGTAATGAATACGTGATCATGAGCTCCTCCTTTTGTTTTATAGGAACAAAACCATTACTTTCCCAAAAATGCTGCTGTGCAGAGGGCGCTTCGGCTTGGAGCATTTTACCACCGAACGTATCGATAAATAGTCGCGCATGTTTCAATAATGCTGTGCCTACACCTTTCAGTCTTACATGTGGAGCAACAGCGAGGAAATGGATTGTATAAGTATCACCTGAACTAATCAGGCTCAGCACGCCTACTACTTCGTTTCCGTCGTAGGCGGCAAAATGCGTCGCTTCAAAATCGCCCTCCAACATCACCTCGGCCAACTTACCTTCCAGAGCGAAAACCTCTTTTCGAAGTTTCCAGGTCCGGGCGGCAAAAACTTGTTCAATGTACCAATCTATCATAATCCTTTTTCTAATGAGATAAATGCGTCGGAAAGATGATTAATGGTATCCGAAGGTAATAAGGAATAGGCACCAATCGTCTTAACTGCAATATCTGCCGCGCGCCCATGGATATATACCCCCATAATTAAAGCTTCTTTAGAAGAATAGCCCTGTCCAAGCAAGGAGGTAATAATCCCTGTCAGTATATCGCCACTGCCTCCTGTTGCCATGCCCACGTTGCCTGTACTATTGAAGTAAACGAGCCCATCAGGCATAACCATTGCACTATTTGCCCCTTTTATTAACAGGTACAACTGATGTTTACGCGCAAAAGCTTTCACTTTCTCAATCTTTTCGAAATCATCTTGCCAAGCACCCAATATCCGGCTAAGTTCTTTGGGATGGGGTGTTAATATACTGTGCGCTGGAACAGAGGCCCAAAGATCTGGTTCGCGGGCAAGAATATTTAAAGCATCAGCATCTAATACCAAAGGGGTATCATTAACCTGAGTTATAAATACCTTTAACGCATCAATTGTATGGGATGCTGTTCCCATCCCGATTCCGATACCCACTGACTGATAACCTGTCAATAAGGGGAATTGACTAATGAAATCTTGTTGGAGATCAGTCATCACCATCGCTTCGGGCACGGCAGTCTGTAAAATAGTATTACCGCAGTTAGGTACATAAGCTGAGGCTAAACCGCAACCCGCTCGAAGAGCCGCTTTTAGCGCAAGCTGAACAGCCCCCATTTTACCTTTACTTCCGCCAATAATCAGGGTATGACCAAATGTTCCCTTATGATCAAATCTCCTTCGTTGTCGATAAAAGGACCTAAGGAAGGACTCGTCGACATAAAACAGATTGGTTTCTGCCAATTCAATTGCACGTTGGCTAAGACCGATATCCAATACCTTGAAGTCTTTTACATACCATTGGTTTTCGGGTATTAGCAAGGCTATCTTTGGAAACTGAAAGGTATATACCATATCTGCCTTTACAATGGGAACATCTTTAGCTGTCTTTTCATCAGCCAGCAGCCCAGAAGGCATATCGATCGAATAGATTGTTGCACCACATCCATTTATACTGGAAATTATACCATTCCAGTCAGCTGTCAGTGCCCGCTTTAATCCATATCCAAACAAGCAATCCAGTACGATTGCATCGGAAGGAATATCAATCTGGTCTTCCGCTGCAATTTTTTGAATCATATGATTGGGTAAACGCTTTTGATTGGTAAGATTATCTACGGAGTAATCCTTAACATCCACTAAATAAACCTTGACTTGGGCCTGTTGTTGATCCAACAGACCCGCCAGCACCAAACCATCGCCGCCGTTGTTTCCCTTACCACAAAAAATATAAAAGGTACTTTGCTCCAATCGTGAATGAAGCTTTTTAATTTCCTCAAAAACAACTGTTGCAGCTCGTTCCATCAGGTCAAGACTACTAATTTTCTGATCCTTTAAGGTTTCACTATCAATCCCGTTTATCTGCTGAGCGGAAAGTATCTTCATGTCGTTTCTATTTTTATTGAAAGTACCTATTCTCAAGCTCAATTAAAAATCTCTGTATACTTTTTGGTAGGCGATAGCAATCCTAAAGTAGGATACCAAGAAGGATGCTACCGCCTAACTCGTGTAAGTCACAATTTCTATGCACTTGTTGTTACCTCTTTCACCCCGCCTGTCCGTTTCAAGGTACCCCAAGTATTTAATTCACCTTTAATCGCTTTTCTGACAGACTTGAATAAAACGAAATACATCAGTTGACGCCAGAAAAAACGCTGCGGAAACAAATAAATTAAATTGCTAAGCTTCTCGCCTTCCATTTTAAAGGCAATGCCTGCAAAGAACATATCCACGAATACAAAAAGGAAGTAATAAAACATCACTTGACCAAAACCATTATGCAGTGAAAATAATCCTGCAATTCCTGTCCAGCTGATACCATTTACCTCGCTTAGGGAGAAAAGACCGCTCACCAGAGAGAATAACATAAAAATATCGGCCAAGGGCGCAAATAAAGGAAGTATAATCTGAAAAATCAGAATATTAGGCATTCCGACCATACCAAAATAGCCGTATTTGGGATTTAACAGGGTTTGTTTATTTTTCCAAAAACTCTGCAACACACCAAAGCTCCAACGGAAACGCTGCTTGAAGAGCATTTTTACCGTATCTGGTGCTTCCGTATAAGCGATTGCTTCAGATGAATTTCGCACGGTATAACCCGCTCTTAATATACGCATGGTTAAATCACAATCTTCCGCTAATGTATCCGTTGTAAATCCACCCACTTCCAAAATAACAGATCTACGAAAGGCGCCAATTGCCCCTGGTACGACCGATATCATGTTGAGCAAATCGAAAGCTCTCCTATCCATATTCTGTGAAGTAATATACTCGATCGATTGCCAATGTGTCAATATATTATGGACATTTCCTACTTTAACACTTCCTGCGACAGCAGCGACTTGAGATTTGTTAAAATATTTCATCAACTGCTTTAGCGCATCTGTCTTCAGTTGAGTATCGGCATCGATACAGAGCACAAACTGAGCATCGGATTGCTCGATACCATAGTTAAGCGCAGATGCTTTCCCTCCGTTTGGTTTTGTAAATAACCTGACTTTAGGATGATCGCCATACACCTTACTGACCATCTCAAAAGTTTTATCTTTCGATCCATCATCAACGAAAATCAACTCATAATTGGGGTAATCCAAATTCAACAGGCTTTTTATAGTTGCCAACACGGTTATTTCCTCATTATAGGCCGGAATGATCACACTTACCTTCTCCCGACGATCCACAACCAATTGAGATTGCTCTTTTTTACTTTTTTGTTTTTGCCGGATTGCCAAATAAGCAATCATTGCTGTTCTAAAAATTGCCAATACAATGGCAATGGAAAAAACCAGATTCAAAAAGATGTTACCATAAAACAATGTTCCTAAGAACAAGCGGTTGGAAGATCCACTAAATCCCGAATCGGAAGCATTTTCAACAGGTGGCATCAATTCATCTCGTTTTTTGCCCATTAAATCACCAATCGTTGCAAATTTATATCCATGCGATTTAAAATAATGAATAATACGTGGCAAGGCGGCTATGGTCGCTTCTCGATTGCCTCCAGCATCATGTAATAGGATAATATTCCCGTTATCGCGTCGTTTGATGACTTCATTATAGACTTCATCTGCTGTACGGCCAGGTAACCAATCGTTGGGATCGATGTATTCGCCAATATTGATATAGTTCTCTTTACGGCTCTGGGCCACGGGCAGAATTTCGGCCACCGTCTGTGGTTCGGCATCCGCATTAAAAGGAGCTCTGAAAAGAATTGTACTATGACCGGTTATACATTCAATGATCTTTCGGGTGGCGTTCAACTCGAACTTAACACGATTTGGCCCTATTGTGGACATATCGGGGTGAAAAAAAGTATGGTTACCGATTTCATGTCCCTCCTGGTATTCGCGACGGACCAGATCCATATTTTTCTCAGCCATCACACCCACAAGAAAGAAAGCTCCCGGAACACGTTCTTTTTTTAAGATGTCCAATACTTGTGGCGTATATGTCGGATCAGGCCCATCATCGAATGTGAGCACCACCGTCTTGTCTCTTTCTCCAAAGCGCTTAATAACGTAATTACTCGGTGTTTTTACATACACTTGGTCCTGAATCATTAGCGTCGATGGATCGTAAGTAAATTTAACTTCCCCAGGAGCCGGGCTATTGACCAAATCCAAAATTTCCCCATCGCCAATATATTGAATCCCTCCCACATTGATCTGACTTATTTTCCGAAAGTCAAAAGGCTCTTTTTTCAAATTTTCTTGATTCAATGATCTGGAAATAAACGACCATAAACGAGCGTCTTCACTTCCCAAACGCCAAAGAGCAATGCCTGCAAGGCCCCAGTCATCGGCTTTGCGGATGAGATTGAAATAAGTTGCGGCATCGGTGAAATAGACATCATGGCGCATCCCCGCACCATCTGTATAGCTGAAGTTGAGATTGGAAGATTGGGGATCAAAAGTAATCTTAGCATTGTAATTATGCGCCAAGATAACGGCGTTATCATACGTCAACGTTTTGCCCACCCGATCTTTCGGCCAGTCATATCCATAACATGCCAAAGCCAAAATCACTTTGTCTGCATCGATCTTATTGCAAAGTTCATCCAGGTTCTTTTCAACCCATGCCTGATGTGAAATGGCCCCAGCATTACTTTCAATGGAATGCTGATCATAAGCCATCAAAATAATATAATCGTTATATTTTTGTAAGGAAATGGGATCGTAATCATCATTTTCAGGCGAGATATCTTGCGTGACAAGCAGGCCCTCCGTATGAAATACGGTATAGATATGCGCCATAAAATCGTTTAATGGCTGGTGGTCATCCAACTGTAAATTCTCAAAGTCGATATTTATGCCTGCAAAACCATTACGCTTCACTTTAAGAAGGATGTCGTCTATAAAACGTTGTTGTTTATCCGGATTAAGCAAAATAGCCTTTACAGTCTGCCCATCAAAATCGTTACCACTGAAATTGGAAATCTGCGCAATTGCTTTACGCTTATATTGATGGATCACCTTAAGCGCAGCAGTATCTGCTTTATCGACCACGGTATCTTGATTAGGTACCGTAAAAAAGGACTCCATGGCGACCATATCCAAATGACCTATATTTCGGCGTAAATCAGATAAAGACTGTTCACGAACTTCATTAGACCAAGAACTGACATAAAAGCCCATATTGATCCTGTCTTTGGTACCAATATGTTTCAAATGCTTCAGCTCACGGTCACGTTTAATCTTCTCCAATTCGGATTTTACAATGGTAAACTCCTTGAATTGTTTGGATTTTTTTAATCTGGCGGTGGACTTTTCGGTCAATGCTGTGTTGGTATTAATTGTTGGAAAAGGAGGAATCTGAATCTTTCCCAATGTATAAACCACACATATCACACCAATGATCAAACCTATTACCAATGCGCTGCTCATCCATGAAAAAGCGTACCAGCGCTTTTTGCTTGACGTCTGAAAAATCTGTTTTCCTGACATAATCGTATTCTTTTTAACTTCGGCTAAGCTACATCAGAAAATGATCCAAAAAGCGGATGAGTAGCTTAAAAATTTCTTAATTTTCTCAAATGATTTATGTTTCGAATTATATCTAGATTTAAGTATATTCGATAAACGCAATACACTAGTTCAGAAAATTTTATATGAGATCCATACATGTACTCATTCCACTCCTCTCGTGTCAGGTTTTCATTGGCTGTGGACAACCGAATGTGGCTTCACCAAAAGCCCAAGTGCTCGACTCGGTCGCTGCGGATCTAGCGAGAACGGACGGAAGCCAGTTTATTAACCCCGCTGGGATGACGGTCAAATCACGCATTTTATTGCCGGAAGGCTTTAAAAGAGCAAACTACCGGACTGAAGAATTTGGAAATTTCCTTGAAAATCTTCCATTGTACCCCATCGACAGGGAGGTACATTATTACAATGGAAAAATTAAACCTAGAAATAACATCTACAACAGTGTTGTAAAGCTGGACATCGGAAAGCGCGATTTACACCAATGCGCGGATGCTGTCATGCGACTCAGGGCAGATTACTTATACCAACAAAAGCGGTACAAGGATATCAAATTCAACTTCCTTTCAGACGGTAAACCCCGTACATTTACAAACTACGCAAAAGGAGATTACGCCTACCCAACCTATTGGAAATATTTGGAATATATTTTTGCCTATGCAAATACGGCTTCACTACATGATGAGCTGCCCCGTGTAAAAACGACTCAAGAAGTTAAGATTGGAGATACTTTTATCCAAAAAGGATCTCCTATTGGCCATGCAATCATTGTAGTTGATCTGGCCAAGGACAGCACTGGAAAAACAATTGTACTACTCGCACAAAGCTACATGCCAGCCCAAGAAATACAAATTTTAAACAATTGGAACAACAGCAAGCTTAGTCCTTGGTACGATATTGACCAAGATATTATAAAAACCCCTGAATGGACATTTTATCCTAAAAACCTTAAAACCTGGGAGTAGTCCACTGTGAACAAGACTGCCGTTAAAATCGACCGGATGATTGTCCGTACAAGCAGTAAAAAATAATAAAAGATATTTTTGTCTTTTATTATAATTCTCTATTTTTGTAAACGATAGTCATTTGCAAATGAACCCTATCAAGGTTATAAGATTCCTCGCAGCGAGTGGATTTTTTCATTTTTTATTCTGATCAAATAAAAGATAAAAAGGTATTTAAATATTTTATTATGATTACTGAAGCACAAAAAGAGTTAATCAAAGGTACTGTACCGGTTTTAAACGAACATGGTGTAGCGCTGACCAGTTATTTTTATAAACGTATGTTTGACCACAATCCGGAGCTTAAACATGTCTTCAATATGGGAAACCAACAAAATGCGCGACAACAAACGGCTTTGGCTACAGCAGTATTAGCCTATGCGGAGCATATTGAGAATCCAGCAGTCCTTCTTTCGGCAGTGAAACATATCGGACAAAAACACAGTAGCCTCAATATTCGTCCGGAGCATTATCAGATTGTTGGGAAGCATTTATTGGCGTCCATTCAGGAAGTATTGGGGGCTGCTGCCACAGAAGAACTGATTGAAGCCTGGGAAGTTGCCTATTTTCAGCTAGCAGATCTGATGGTCGGAGTCGAAAAGGATATGTATAATCAGATGATCCAGAGCGACGGCGGATGGACGGGCTGGAAGCCATTCACCATTATAAAAGTGGTAGCCGAGACCGATGAGATTCAGTCTATTTATCTCAAGCCAACAGATCAAGGAAGACTTCCAAAACACGAGGCAGGCCAGTATGTAAGTGTACGTGTATTTCTTCCCGAATTACACCTTTATCAACCCAGACAATATAGTCTTTCCGATGCGAGTAACGGCGAATACCTCCGGATTTCGGTAAAAAGAGAAGCCGCGGAAGGAAAACCTGAGGGTATGGTGAGTAATTATATACATCAATACGTTGAGGTTGGAAAACAACTGGAACTCACAGCACCAACAGGCTCCTTTCAATTGGTCGAAAGTGACAAACCACATGTATTTATCAGTGGCGGCGTTGGTCAGACCCCATTGATGGCCATGTTAGAGCATCTAGCGGACAAGAAAGAAGACAAACCGATCACTTGGATCCATGGTTGCCGCAACCCTGATCTACATGCGTTTAAAGAAAGAGTAAAAACATTGGAGAGCCAACATCAAAACATGACTAGCTTTTCTTTCTATGACGAAGCGCAGGGTATGGACACTGACGCTCTTGAGGGTTGGGTTGATCTCGCTAAAATAGATGCTTCTTATCTTCCACAGGAGGCAAACTATTACCTGTGTGGCCCTGCAGGATTTATCAAAAAGCACTTCCAATATTTAACCCATCAGGGCATCAACGCTGAGAACATTCATTTTGAAGAATTTGGTCCGGCATCTTTGCAACTAAATTAATTGCACTGCCCTATTTCATGAAATAGTCATCCCTAATTTTTAATCGTTGCGGATGGCTATTTTTGATTTTGTACATTTGCAAAAAGCAAAAAAGAGATTATGGGTATTTTTTCTAAAACATGTGAATATGGACTAAGGGCAGTTTTTTTTATTGCACAAAGCTCCCAAGAAAATAAACGCGTGAGCATAAAAGAAATAGCAGAGAGTATCCATTCTCCAGAGGCTTTTCTAGGCAAGATACTACAGAATCTAAGCCGAGCAGGTATCATTCGATCCATGAAGGGACCTGGCGGGGGGTTTTACCTCGACAGCGGAGATATGTCCACACCACTATCCGAGGTCGTTAAAGCAATCGACGGTGAAAGTCTATTTGTCGGCTGCGGCATGGGGCTTGAATTCTGCTCCGAACAATATCCCTGTCCCTTGCATCATGAGTTCAAAAGCATACGCAATAACCTTTCAGAAATGCTTCAAAAAACAACAGTCGGCCAATTCAATGATGATCTTATCAAGGGAAAAATCCTATTAACGAAAAGCCATATCGAACCCGATAAAACCAGGACAAATTCCTCAGATTAATAGGCCAAATCTTCCGCTTCTTCCTGCTATTTTCCAGCTGTGCCCCTTTACAAAAAGTAAAGAAGTGCGCATAAATTCCATTTTTCAATATATAAATATTAAATCCATATAACACACAATAAACACCTGAAAGATAGGTTTATAAAAAAAAATAAAAATGTAAAAAAAAGAATTTTAGACATCTTAACATTTGTTTCCACAGAAGACCTAAAATCGCCCTAAATTCGACCTTTTAGGGTGAAACTACGCTTATAGGAAAACCGATCTGGCAGAGGCTCGACCGCCTCGATATAACCTGTTGTAAATAATGCTCATTTCCTAATTAAACAGTCCTATTGAGCGCAGCAATCAGGCATCTATTTAACCGATCACTGGGCAATAATTGCCCTCTTTGCATAGCTTTCCTTTGGGTTAAATTTAAAAAATGAGGATTATTCTCTGACTACAACACCATCTTTTCGTATTTTACTGGAAGAATCATACTATTAAAAATAATAGCATTATAAACTCTAATTAACAATAAATTATGTAATTTATATAAACAAAAAAAATAACATTAAATAACACCATTAACGGGCTATTTTAAATAAAAAAAGGTGTGGATAAAATTTTATCCACACCTTTTTCTTACTCAAGTACAGCCACAATGTGAAGAACCATACAGCCCCGGTTTACACAAAAGTCAAACAGGTAAATATCGTTGTATCTTCGCGCTTGATTTATGCAGGCTAAAAATAACATGTGCGACAAGACATATGTCAATGATAACCGCAGACAAAAAAGGCCTCGAAACAAATGGGCGCCTGAGCAGGGTTCAATTGACCAGCGTAAGCCCCACTTGCGCACCCCGTCTCATGAACGCAAGCAAACACGCGATATAACAAGCTTTTTATGCGATATAAGAGAATATCTATCCATAACCAACCAAATACATATAATCTTTACAAAATCGCTTAAAACGGATAATAACATCTTTCCCGCCTAACTATGGGTAAACCTTAAAAACACAGCTGCCGAAGTACCCATGAGGAGTACTTGACTTGCAGTCGACGGGACACTCTATTTCTATATCACCATTCTGAGTCATGCTATCCAATTCTACCCCCCTCTTAATCGATTTAAGATAACAACTTTCTGCAAAACACCACATTCACCTCTACAAAAAAAGAAGAGCACAGTGGGGCTTAAAACGACTCAAACAACATCTTATCTGCGCTAGAACTTTATGGACCCAGTAAAAAACTTCAGGAGTTGAAGGGTCGCAAATTCATAAAAAAAATGAGAATAAAAACCTTTAAAATAAATAAGTAAAATGGATTATATAAAGCTATACATCATAAAAAAACTACCCTAGACCGTTAAAATCAAATTCGGAAAGAACATAACAAACGCTTTTATTATCTTTAAATTTTTCAAAAAGACCATGAATAAAGACACCTTAGTGAGATCATTCTTAAAAGCAGAACGGATAAAGATGAAGAAAGCCCGTAATGTCATTATTGGAATTTTCTTGGTTATGTTTGCTTTTTGTTACGGTTTTTTCTTATTTGCCTTTTTTTCGAAATGGTCAGCCAGTGAAGATAAGCTCTCGTTTTTCTATAAGTCACTCCCTACCATATCTGTTCTTTTTATTTATTTAGGTTTTGCGTTCGGTATATTGTGCTGGATGGCTTACATTAAAAATCAAAAATTCATCAATGCGCTACAGCGACTAAACGATCATGATATAGCAGTCTACCAGGAGTACAATAGACGACTCATGCACTTTTTTGCCGTTGCCGCTCCTTATCTTTTTTGTGAAAATGAGATTTTATTCTTTCCGTTGATCGGAAACAAACGGATCGCTATTCATCAAATCCATCGTATTGAAACAAAAATTATCAGAAATTACCGGGGACCTAACAGCTATCGTATCTATTTCTACAATGAATTCAAAAAAATTCATCAGGTTACCATGAATCAAAAAGGAGCTTTTGAGTTTTTACAGGAAGAGCTTTGGAAGAAAAAACCGGATTTGGTTATTTTAGCAAGAAATCATTAATAAAAAGGTTTTACGGATACTGTCGAAAAAAGTACAAAGAAGCAATGCTACCTCAAAGTCAATATCGGATTTTAATCCAGCCAACAGCGAATCGATGACCTTCTCACTAAACACACGATACGAACAAATCTATAACCTTCTAGCGAAGAACATTCATACGGTTGTTAAGGACGCCTAAGCTGAGCCTATCAATCCTTTATTCTTTTTCCAACAAAGCTACTCTTGAATATACGAGCCATATTTTCCTGATTCCGCAACTTCTTTGATCACTTGATTGCGCTCCTCGAGAAAGCATCGCATATAGCGCGTTAAAAAAAGCCATTCTGCAAATCTCCCCAAAACTCCGAGCGGCGCCTTGAAATTAAATATATCACGCATGACTACTTTTCCATTTTCAAGTTGCTTGAAAATGTGCTTGTGATCCATGGTATGAAATACCCCCTGGGTCATTTGATCTTCAAAAAAATGAGGCTTTTCCATCGCCGTTATCTGCACGGTCAATGTTTGCGTAATGCCGAGATGTCTTGCGAGCCACCGAACCTTTTGTCCTGCTTCGATCAAACCCGTCGTCACTCCATCAATCGCTTTCTCCCTTGTTTTCTTTGTCGAATACATATGCAAATCAATACTACGCGCCAGGTCAAAAACAACAGGCAAAGGAGCCTCTATAACTGTATCTAAAATAAGCTGCGGCATAATATACGCTTAAAAATTTTCACACGAATTTCGTAAAATTCGGTAACTTCTTTAGGATTCAGCATTAGAATTTTATAAATTGAGTGTATTCTATCCAAACAGCAACATAGACAATAAGCATGATAACACTCCTTCCATTCGAAAGATCAGATTTCCCCCTTTTTAAATCCTGGATTGGATCAGCAGAGGAACTATTGCAATTTGCAGGACCTTATTTTTCGTTTCCTCTTAGCGATCAGCAACTTGAACAATATATACAAAACCCAAAGCGCCGCGCTTTTAAAATAACAGATACAACAACCACAGAAACTATTGGTCACTGTGAATTAAACTTCGAACGAGACATCCCAAGACTCTGCCGCATTTTGATTGCAAAAAGTTCCGAACGAAATAAAGGCTATGGCAAAAGCACCATAAATGCACTGCTAAAACTACTTTTCATCGAAGGAAACTATGATATAGCTGATCTAAACGTTTATGACTGGAACTACAATGCAATTCGGTGCTATGAAACCGTAGGCTTCCGGATCAACGAAAATATTATTTCAACAGTAGCAATTGGAGATGAAACCTGGAAAAGCCTCAATATGCAAATCAATAAATCAACATGGAAAGCTAATTTAGCGCGATGAAAAACAAGCGAAAATTAAAGCATATCACCCTATACTTACTTATTATGGGTACATTGATCGGTTTTTATAGCTGGAAAATCGAGCCGCATTGGGTAAAATATGAACAGATCGATCTACCTATAAAACATTTACCCGAGGTATTGAACGGAAAATCATTGGTCCAGATTTCTGACATCCACATCGGAAACTATGTGGATAAAGATTTTATAAAAAGAACCTTCCGAGAAATCGCAGCATTAAAACCGGATATCATTGTGTACACCGGCGATTTTGTACGGCTCGTTAATCATAAAATACCCTTAGCTGAGCTTGATAAAGTCATGCAAGTTGCACCAAAAGGCAAACTTCAGACATTGGCGATCCTAGGAAATCATGATTATGGAACGAATTTTAGGGACAGTGCTGCAGCAGACTCAATCGTGAGCCTACTCAAAGGATATAACATCAGCGTATTGAGAAATGAAAGTGTAACAATTCATGGGTTAAGAATATTCGGCATAGATGACCTTTGGGGAACGAATTTTAACCCTATCAAAGCTATGAAGGAGTATAACCAATCGCAAGCCAGTTTGGTCTTATGCCATAATCCAGATGCCGCAGACCTCAATGTCTGGAATGGTTACACTGGCTGGATTCTGGCAGGACATACGCACGCGGGTCAGATACGAATTCCATTTTGGGGCTCCCCGATCATACCTGTACGAAACAAAAAATATGATCAAGGAATAAAAAAAATAAGCGGAAACAGAATATTATATATCAATCGAGGACTGGGACACAGTATTCCTATCAGATTCAACGCCAGACCCGAGGTTACAATTTTCACCTTGAAAAAGGAATCACAAAATGAAATCCATTAGGTTCGATCCAACCTTTTAAAGAAGGTATGGATAAAATGCGGTATAAATAGTTTGCCTATAATCGTCTAAAGGATCTATTCCTTGCTGTCTACCCAAAACAGCATAGCTTGAACTCCAAAAATCCGAAACGATGAAAAGCTGACGCACAAAGCTTTTTAAATTCGACAATGGAATATCTCGACGGAACATAAATCAAAAACCGTCAATTTAAAGCATAAAAAAACCTTTGTTTGACGCCAACCACGATGATATCAAACAAAGGAGCTTATGATCAACACCTGACATGCCAAGTGTTTTCTTTCGTGCTAATATTCAATCAAAACCTCGGTTACTTGCGCACCTTGTTTTGCACTTTTGAATTTAAACTTCACCTTTTGGTTGAGGTTTAATTTCTGACCGACGAGACGATCATTGAAATATATTGATTGCTGCGTTTCGTTGTCCCTAATAAAACCGTAATTGGACTCGGTATTATAATGAACAACCTTTCCAAAAGAATAGTCTTCTTGAGGAGAAGCGTTATATGTCGGAGTTTCACCTTCTTTCAATTTTACCGGCGGTTTGTCTGAGATATTTCCGTATTCATCAACATAGGCAAACAATTCTTCTAATGACTTTCCCTTGTCATTGTTTGTTTTGTTGAATTCTTTTTTCTCATTTTTTTGTTGCTTTTTAAGTAGCTTCTTTTTTTCTCGTTCTTTTTTGTTAAATGTAATTTGGCTTTTGCTCATTCAATATGGATTAAAATAAAATGTTCCCGAAGAGGTTACGGACCTTTAGAGCTTCATTGAAAAGATAAAAATGCGAGGTATACTAAGGAGATATTTACAAAGATAAGAAAAATTCTTCAGAAAATGTCTATTAAGCGTTTGTATTCATGCTGATATCAACTTAGCGTGAGTTCATCGTTATTGATTTTAAGCTCGATCTATAGGTAATAGTTTTATGCGTATGTTTTTGTGAACGCCCCTAGAGCAAACGATAGTTTGACTAGCGGTGAGTTTAACCTTCAATTGTGAATAAGAGCCTATACTCTCGCATCCTTTCGCAAATAGATAAACCCGATTGCAATCCTAAAATTGAGAAATTCCATAAAACAAAAAAGATCATTTAGACGTTACTTTTAAAAAAAACTATGGAAATAAGAAACATCGAAAGGGACGAAAGAGGCAATTTTATTGCAGAAGTTGAAAATAATGAAGCCGGAATTTTAGAGTATACCTGGCAAAACGATCATGAGTTTTCCATTGATCATACAGAAGTCTACGACGAGTATCAGGGAATGAGCGTGGGAAAAAAATTGGTACTGGAGGCTGTTGACTACGCCCGAAAGAATGACGCCAAAATTATCCCAAATTGTCCCTATGCGAAAGCTATCTTCGATAAAACAATAGCTTTTCAAGATGTATTGGCATAAAAAAGCCGTTTTATCCTATTGATAAAACGGCTTTTTATACTGTATTGAGTGGATTAAATGACGATATTGATTATTTTTCCTTTGACAAAAATAATCTTTTTGATCGCCTTCCCATCTAAATGCCGTTGTACATCAGCATGGGCTTTAATCGTATCTTCTACTGCTTTTTGATCTAAATCAAGTGCCAATGACAGATTAAATTTCATCTTACCATTGAAAGACACCGGATAAGCAAATTCCGATTCAACTAAATATTCTGGTTTAAATACAGGATATGAAGCGTAAGATAGTGTACCAGCTTCATTACCCAACAGCGCCCACAACTCTTCCGTAATATGTGGTGCATAAGGCTGAAGAATAATGACAAGCTGTTCCAATATTTGTCTTTTATTGCATTTCAACTCGGTCAATTCATTGACACAGATCATAAAGGCTGAAACTGAAGTATTGAATGAAAAACGCTCAATATCGTCTTCCACCTTTTTGATAATTTTATGTAAGGCTTTAAACTCTGCTTTGGATGGATCTTCATCGGAAACAGTGAAACTACCCTCAGCATCGTGGAACAGTCGCCATACTTTACGTAAAAACTTATAAACCCCTTCAATCCCATTTGTATTCCAAGGCTTAGCTTGCTCCAAAGGCCCCAAAAACATTTCATATAGTCGTAATGTATCTGCTCCATAGGATTCGATAATATCGTCCGGATTGACCACATTGAATTTGGATTTTGACATTTTCTCCACTTCGCTGCCGCAGATATACTTACCATTTTCCAACACAAATTCGGCGTTGGCAAAGTCAGGTCTGAAAGCTTTGAATTTTTCCAAATCCAACTGATCATTATAGACTATATTTACATCGACATGTAATGGAATTGTTTTATATTCGTTTCTCAACCCATAGGATACAAATCGATTTGTGCCTCTACCCTCTTCATCCAACACGCGATACACAAAATTAGAGCGCCCTTGAATCATGCCCTGATTAATCAATTTGCGGAATGGCTCTTCCTCATTTTGATAGCCCAAATCTTTCAAAAACTTGTTCCAAAAACGCGAATATAACAAGTGTCCAGTAGCATGCTCAGAGCCACCGATGTATAAATCTACGGCTTTCCAATAATCCACTGCTTCTTTAGACGCAAAATTACCTTCATTTTTTGGATCCATATATCTAAACCAATACCATGAAGAGCCCGCCCATCCTGGCATCGTACTCAATTCATACTCATATTGATCTTCATATTTCCAATCTTTTGCCCTTCCTAAAGGAGGTTCTCCTGATTCTGTCGGTAAATATTTATCAACCTCGGGCAATAAGAGCGGTAATTCTTCTTCTTTAATTAAATAAGGTAATCCATTTTTAAAGTAGACAGGAACGGGTTCTCCCCAATAGCGCTGACGACCAAAAATAGCGTCACGCATACGGAAGTTTATTTTTGCTTTACCTAATTTTAATTCTTCCAATTTAGCAATCAACGCAGGGACCGCCTCTTGGTAAGTCATACCATTGATAAAATCGGAATTGATATATTTCCCGTCTTTATTAGGATCAGCTTCTTCTTCAATATGTTGGGTATCCGAAATAGGAATAATAGGAAGAGCAAAATGTTTAGCAAACACATAGTCACGTTGATCGCCACTCGGAACAGCCATTACAGCACCTGTACCATAACCGGCAAGTACATAATCTGCAATCCAAATTTGTACATCTTGTCCTGAAACAGGATGTTTAGCATAAGAACCTGTAAAAGCACCAGAAACTGTTTTCGTATCGGCCATACGATCCAATTCAGATTTTTTCGCCGTTTTCTCGATATAGGCATCCACTTCAGCTTGCTGCTCAGGAGTAGTCAATGCAGCCACCAATTCATGCTCTGGAGCCAATACGATAAACGAAACGCCAAATAGGGTATCTACACGTGTAGTGAATACCTCTATGTTTGTATTTAATTGTGGCACGGGAAATTTCACGGAGGCACCTACAGATTTCCCGATCCAGTTCCGTTGCATTTCAACCAAAGGCTCTGGCCAATCAATTGTATCTAAACCTTTCAACAAACGATCCGCATAGGCCGTAATACGCATAGACCACTGCATCATCTTCTTTTGCTCCACAGGATAACCGCCACGTTCAGAGACACCGTTGATTACCTCGTCGTTCGCTAACACTGTACCTAAAGCGGCACACCAGTTTACTGTACTTTCACGCAAATAAGCAATCCGATATTTCAACAATTCCCGTTGTTGTTTTTCTTCGTCAAAAGATTTCCATTCATCAGCGCTGAATTCCAAGACATCTTCATCGGAAACTGCTAAAATGCCAGCAGAGCCACTTGCAACAAACCTAGCGATTAATGTTTCGATCGGTTCAGCTTTATCTGACTCTTTATTATACCAAGAATCAAACAATCTCATAAAAATCCACTGTGTCCATTTGTAGTATGACGGATCAGAAGTACGTACTTCTCTACTCCAGTCATAAGAGAACCCAATGTTATCCATTTGCTCACGATAACGATTGATATTTACCTCAGTCGTAACAGCAGGATGCTGACCAGTTTGAATGGCATATTGCTCTGCAGGAAGTCCAAAAGAATCATATCCCATCGGATGCAATACATTGAAACCTTTCAAACGTTTATATCTTGAAAAGATGTCCGAAGCAATATATCCCAGCGGGTGACCAACGTGCAGCCCCGCTCCGGAAGGATAAGGAAACATATCCAATACATAGTATTTTGGCTTTTGATGCGTATCGGACGTTTTATACGTTTGATGATCCGCCCAAAATTTTTGCCACTTTTTCTCTAATGATTTGTGATTATACTCCATTTTTATTCGTAAGGAATTTTTATGACTTGCGAAATTACGATTTTAATACTGAAATGTGATAAAAGTTTTGTAGTTTGAACAATAAATTATAGTATTGAAAAGTTAATTAAACATAGGAAGAAAACAGCGTTCGAATAGATTTTATCAAAGTAATTACAAGATTAATTCGAAATCTTCCACTCAAATAGTTACTTTCGCAAATAAATTTTTGCTTATTATGTCAGAATACGAATTAAGCACACAAAAAAGAAAAACAAAATCTGTATATGTATCTACGGTTATCAGTATCGCTCTCGTGTTGCTGGTAACAGGTATGTTGGGGTTACTCTTGGTGCACGCTAAAAATCTTTCGAAATACGTTAAGGAAAATATCGTCTTAAATGTCATCGTAAATGATGGCACAAGTGAAGGTGATGTCCTTTCACTACAAAAAGACCTTGAAAAAGATCCTTACGTACTTCGCACCGAATATATCAGTAAAGAATTGGCTGCAAAAAACTTGAAAGAAGATCTTGGTGAAGATTTCGTACAATATCTGGGGCATAACCCACTATTGCCTTCTTTAGATGTTTACATGAAAGAGAATTATGCCAATACAGATAGCATTAAAACTTTTATTGAAAAGATTTCCAAAAACAATAAAATTAAAGAAGTTGTATACCAAGAGTCATTAATTGACATGGTCAACAAAAACGTACGCATCATCGGAATGATTGTTCTTGCTTTTGCGGTTATCTTACTGATTATCGCCGTAGCTTTAATCAATAATACGATACGTCTTGCGATCTATTCGCAGCGTTTCTTAATTAAAAGTATGCAATTGATTGGGGCGACTAAAAACTTTATTCGTAAACCATTTATAACATATGGCATCATTCATGGTTTATTGGGATCTTTGATCGCGATTTTACTGCTCATTCTAACGCTGAAATTTGCACAACAGCAAATACCGGAACTGGTTTTTTTACGCAACTGGTTTGAATTTGCAGTGATCTTTTTAGGCGTAATCCTGATTGGAATTCTCATTTCGGGACTTAGCACCTATTTCGCAGTAACAAAATATTTAAAGGCACAATCTAACGATTTATACAGATAAAAATGGCTCAAATAAAGAAATCTACTGAATCAGTCAATAAAGGTTCATTTGTATTCTCCAAAGTAAATTACCAACTGTTTATAGCGAGCTTAGCTATTGTAGTCATTGGCTTTACATTGATGTCTGGTGAAACTGACATTTATAGCTTTACCAAGATCACCTTGGCCCCTATTGTTGTTGTTCTTGGATTTGCGATCGGATTCGCGGCAATCCTATATCGTCCCAAAAACAAATCAAATTAAAGCGTAATCTTACCTCAAACAGATGTCTATTATTGAAGCTATCATCCTTGCTATCATTGAAGGATTAACGGAGTTTTTGCCTGTGTCTTCGACAGGTCATATGATCATTGCTACTGCCCTAATGGGTATTCAACCATCGGCTTTTGTCAAATTATTTACAATTGTCATCCAGTTAGGAACGATATTATCCGTATTGGTGTTATACTACAAGCGTTTCTTTAAAACACTATCATTTTACTACAAATTGATCATTGCAGCTATCCCCGCCTCTGTGTTGGGCTTGTTATTCAACGATTATATTGATGCATTACTGGAGAGTCCATTAATGGTCGCCGTGATGTTGGTCGTCGGCGGTCTCGTTTTACTTTTTGTTGACAAGTGGTTCAACAAACCAACTGTTGAAGATTCGGACAAGGTTTCCTACAAACAAGCTTTTATGATCGGGGTATACCAATGTCTTGCATTAATTCCGGGTACCTCAAGATCTGCAAGCACAATTATTGGTGGTATGGCCGAGAAACTAACACGTAAAGCTGCTGCGGAATTCTCCTTTTTCCTTGCTTTGCCTATGATGTTTGGCGCTTCTGCCGTAAAGCTTTTAAAGTTCTTTAAAGAAGGTAACACCTTCACGGGAGAAGAACTTAATTTGCTTATTATCGGAAATCTAATTGGTTTCGTTGTTGCAATCGTCGCCATTAAGTCTTTTATCGGCTTTTTAACCAAATATGGTTTTAAAGCATTTGGTTGGTACCGAATCATCGTTGGTGTAATTATTCTTGCCCTCCTACTTTCGGGTCATAGTTTACAAATTATCTAAAATCTTTGGATGGAAAATATAGAGGTTAGTGAAAACTCAGCAAAGTTCAACTTTGCTGAAGGAGAAATGTTGTTGATCGATAAACCTTTAACATGGACAAGTTTTGACGTTGTTGGTAAAGTTAGAAACTCAATCAAGCCATTAAAATTAAAAGTCGGTCATGCAGGGACTTTAGATCCACTGGCAACGGGGCTACTCATTGTATGCACTGGAAAACTAACAAAAAAAATAGACAGCTACCAAGCTGAGGACAAAGAATACACGGGTTCGATCACCTTAGGAGCGACGACGCCTTCTTACGATCTGGAAACAGAAATTGACCAAACCTTTTCAATCGATCACATCACGGAGGACATGATCTTCGAAGCAGCAAAATCCTTTGAAGGCGATATTCAGCAATTTCCCCCCGCCCATTCAGCCATAAAAATTAATGGCGAACGTGTCTATGAAAAGGCCCGTCGTGGCGAGGAGGTTGAAATAAAGTCCCGCCAGGTACGTATCAATAGCTTTATCATTGAAAGAATCGAGCTCCCCAACGTATATTTTCGTATATCCTGTTCAAAAGGAACTTACATCAGATCGTTGGCCTACGATTTTGGAAAATTCTTACAGAGTGGATCACATCTGAGTTCCTTGCGACGCACCAAAAGTGGAGATTATCGCGTAGAAAATGCTTGGAACCTTGAACAACTTATCGCTGAAATAAAACGTCATAAAGAAATCATTAAATAACTTTACCGTCCCATTTTATTGATTCTTTATCTTATTTTTGCAAAAACTCCTATAAATGAAAATCTACAGAAGTTTAGATGATTTCTCACCAGTTGAAAATGCAGTTGTAACCATCGGTACTTTCGATGGAGTTCATATTGGCCATCAAAAAATATTGGCTCACCTAAAGGAAGCAGCTCATAAAATTAATGGTGAGACAATTTTGCTTACTTTTTTTCCACATCCACGATTGATTATCAATCCAGACGATGATAGTTTACGCCTGATCAACGATATCGAAGAAAAGGTCAGTCAATTAAGCAAAGTAGGAATTGACCACTTAATTATCATTCCTTTTTCCCGTGATTTTTCCAATCAGACTCCGGAAGAATATATTAGCAATGTTCTTGTTGGCAAATTGGGCACAAAAAAGATTGTGATAGGCTATGATCACCATTTTGGCAAAGATCGAAAGGGTTCGATGGGCGATTTGGAGCAGTTTGCATCTATATTTGACTATAGCGTTGACGAAATTCCGGAGCAAGACATCAATGATATTGCAGTGTCCTCCACGCGCGTACGTGAAGCGCTTATAAAAGGCGATATAAGAACGGCTAATCTCTATTTAGGTTATCCTTTTGAATTAACGGGAACGGTGATTAGAGGCGACCAAATTGGTCGTACCATCGGATTTCCAACAGCCAACCTTCAGGTTCACGAACCTCATAAACTAATACCAGCCTATGGTATTTATGCTGTTGAGGTATACATCTATAATCATATCCAAAACATCACTACGGGAGAGTATAAAGAGGAAAGTCCAGTATCCATCGCGAAAGGCATGGGCTATATAGGAACCAGGCCCACTGTCGATGGCATGAATCGGGCTATTGAAATCAGCCTATTCGATTTCGATCAGGATATTTATGGCAAGACACTCCGCGTAAAGTTCCTTCATTTTATCCGACACGATGAACGATTTGACTCACTTGAAGAAATGAAAGCTCAGATCAAAGCAGACGAAGTCGAAATCAGAAGTCTTATTGGTTAGAACAAGTCTGTTAGCTATAAAACAAAAAAGCGGGAATTCCCGCTTTTTTGTTTTATAGCTATTTTTTCTCTTCCTTGCAAAAGAAGATATTATTTAATAAACGCCTCTATACCCAATCTGTAGCTATCCAGGCCAAAACCACAGATCACCCCTCTACAATTCTTTGCGAGGAACGAATGATGACGAAATTCCTCTCTTTGATGGACATTGCTTATGTGAACTTCAATAACAGGTGTTGTGATTGCTGCGATTGCATCCCCAATCGCAACTGAAGTGTGAGTATACGCTCCGGCATTCAACACAATTCCATCAAATTCAAAACCGACTTCGTGTATCTTATCGATTAATCCTCCTTCAGAATTGCTTTGAAAATAGGCTAATTCCACTGTTTCAAATTGTTGTTTTAGTTCTTCAAAATAGCTCAGGAAGTCCTGGCTACCATAAATTGATTTCTCCCTTACACCCAACAAATTTAAATTTGGGCCATTCAGTACGAGGATTTTTTTCATTGGAATAACATTAGTTTTGTGCTGGTCCATTGGCTAACTAAGCGAACCCATGCCATTTTCTGTTTAAGCAAATCGTTTTTAAGCCCTAACACATCATAAGAAGGGATCGTCCACGATCGGATATTTATTCTAATTGTATCCAAGTTGTCTTCCCTAATTGTCAATTTGTGCTAAAACTATATTTAAAAATAAACTATATTGGTTTTACAGCATTTATCGCCAAAACAATATAGTTTATTTTAATTATAGATCGGTTTATAAAAATTTCTATAAATCGTTATAAATTGCCCGGAAACTTGAACGAAGTCCAAATGACACTACGCCGGATTTATTGACTACAGGTGTTTCATATTGTGCTTTTGCGTAACGTTGGGTATAACCAAGTTCTAAACGGAGGTTATACTTGGGATTAAGCACATAGGCAGCCTTAGCATCCGCATAATAGATATTATTCTTTATTCCTTGGGCAATATGATTTCCATATAGATTTGGTATTGTATTATAGGATTGGAAGATGTTACCGCCCATATTACTTCCATCAGGCAGATCAAGTCCATTTTGGGTAAACATACCCTGTAACGAAAAGTCCCATCTATCCCATGCATAATTCACAAGGCCAACAAGCTCTCTAAAGTTTGCCCCTTTCGGATGAGCCAATGGCTCGGCATTGTTACTATAGTTTGAATACGACTTAAAGTGTGCGTAAGTATATGGTCTGGCTGTATTATACTCGGCTAAAAAGTTCAGGTTTTTCACACCAAACATATCATATCCCCTGACACCAAGTTGTGCTCCCCATTTGTTATGCGCATATCCATTCCCAGCAAAAAACTCTTTGGCGGTAAACTCCCCCAATAAGAACTGACCATATGCCGTCAAATTATAGGGTAGTTTATATTTGGAAGTTAACCCCAAAAACATTTTGTCTGGCGAAGTACGATTATTATTTTCAACAGGTCGGATAAAGATAATAGGACTAATATAACTGAAATCAAAACCTCTTTTACCTGCATCGTCTTGCGCAGCCCAAACAACAGATTGGAAAAAGCCAATTGATAATTTATTGGTCACATTCCAGTCCAGATATTGGAAAGCCCCCCATTTTTTACCATCGCCCAAACGCTTGTTCGGTTCACCCTCCATCGGATATGTACCTGTTAAATCCTGTCTAGGATGCGTCGGATCATTCATATAGGCCCAAATCGACGTATATTGAACATTCCCTATCGTCCCTGTTAATTTCAGATGCGCATAATTCGATGAAAAATCAGAGAGAAGCATGGATCTATATCCATCCCCAATGAAGTTTTTGTCGTAAGCCAAAGTTGCCTGAATATACTTATGCGCGTCATAGGTCATACTTGCTGTCGCATACATCCAATCCATTTTATTGTTGGACTTAAATTTTGAGTTCGCCTGCCCCGGCACAACTTTATTGGCTACGATATAGTCATCCAAATATTTGGGAAATACCGCCTGACTTTCAAATGCGGAAGTATTGAATGTAAATTTATTACCCACGTTCAATCCCACCTGAAATCCTCTGCTATTCATCCATGTCCGACGCTTGTCACCTAACATATCCTTTCCAATATAAAGATCCGGTAAAAAATCAGCATAGAATGTATAATCTTCTTTCTCAACCTGCACCAGATGTTCATTAAAAATCTTACGCATAAACCAATTGGACGAAGAAACAGGCTTATTGGATTGGATTGAATCAAACTTGGCTAACAATAAAGAGTCTTTGATGACGAATGGTTTAGCAGCAGTGTGCATTCTCGTCTCAGTAGAATAAACCGCATCGTTCATTTTTTGATAAAAATGATACGAATAAGGCTGACTCTTGATCTGGGCAAAACCGCCGAAGGAAATACCTACCCCCATGCTTGCCAGCACAATTCGGAGTAAATTATTATTTTTTGTTATATTAAGCCTCATAAAATTATTTCAAAGATTATTTTTTCTAGCAAAATGCATTCCTAAACGCAAATTAACCGAATAAAAATGACTTTATTCCTATGTTCAGTCAATTTTATAATGCTAAATCGTATTTGCTATTCCTTTTATTCAAAAATATTTATATCTTGCATTTTAGTAAATAACCTTATAACATAAAAATCAGTCCTAGCAAGCATGAAACGCAGAACATTTATCCAAAACGCAAGCCTGTTAACCGCGGGTGCACTTACAAGCAAATTTTCATTTGCTCAAGAACATTCTTTTCCCACTGTACGAACAAGTAAAGAGAAAAGACTTTTCTCGAGCAAGGTCATCGAAGATGCAATTGTAGAATTTCAGAAAAATGTTAAAAATAAGGAACTGGCTTGGTTATTTAACAACTGCTTTCCTAATACCTTAGATACTACCGTATTTCCCTATGTTCAAAACGGAAGAAATTATACCTATGTAATTACAGGGGACATTGATGCCATGTGGTTGCGTGACAGCAGTGCACAGGTATGGCCATACCTTCCTTTTATGAAAAAGGACAAAAAACTACAGGATCTTATTGTTGGCTTAATCCAAAAGCAGAGTAAATGTATCAATATTGATCCCTATGCCAATGCATTTTATAACGATCCGACCAAAAAAGGCGAATGGTTCAGTGATCACACAAATATGAAACCTGGAATCCATGAACGAAAATGGGAAATCGATTCATTGTGTTATCCAATTCGATTAGCTTATCATTATTGGAAAGAAACGAATGACAATAGCCCGTTTAATGAAGAATGGTTAGAAGCGCAACATAAAATATATCAGACTTTTGTTGAGCAACAGCGTAAAGATAGTCTAGGCCCGTACAAATTTGAACGTACAACCTCCAGAGGCTCCGATACATTACAAGTAGATGGCTACGGATATCCTGTAAATCCAGTTGGTTTGATCTGCTCCAGTTTTCGACCGTCAGACGATTCTACCATTTTCTCCTTTCTTATTCCGTCCAATTTATTTGCGATCGTTAGCCTTAGACAATCTGCCGAAATTTTGAAAAAGGTTAAAAATGAACATGAACTAGCTGTCAAAATGGAAGCTCTTGCGAATGAGGTCGAAACAGCAGTCAATACATATGGTATCATCGACCATCCGACACTAGGCCGGATATATGCCTTTGAAGTAGACGGTTTTTCGAGCCATCTTATGATGGATGATGCAAATATTCCGAGTTTATTGGCTCTACCTTATTTAGGGGCTGTCGATCTAAATAACGAAGTTTATCAACGTACACGTAACTTTGTTTTGTCTGATAAAAATCCATTCTTTTTTAAGGGAACAGCAGCAGAAGGTATTGGCGGACCTCACATAGGAAGAGATATGATCTGGCCGATGTCCATTATTATGCGAGCGCAAACTTCGACAAATGATGACGAGATTCGCAATTGCATCAAAACGCTGGTCAATACGCATGGCGGAACTGGATTTATGCATGAGTCTTTTCATAAAAACGATCCTAAAAAATTCACAAGACATTGGTTTGCTTGGACAAATACATTATTTGGCGAATTAATTTGGAAAATATACAAAGAGAAACCATCTTTGCTTCAATAAAGCTGAAACTTGTAACACAATGTTATAAGTGGAAGAGCTTATAACATTGTGTTATGGATAACTTATCAAAACCAGGTCCGATTGGCATTTTTGATTCCGGTTACGGAGGACTCTCCGTATTTAAGGAAATTCAACATCTTTTACCTCAGTACGATTATATCTATTTAGGGGACAATGCTCGGGTCCCTTATGGTACACGGTCTTTTGAAACCGTTTATAACTATACCAAACAATGTGTTTTTAAACTTTTTGATCTAGGCTGTAACCTTGTTATTCTGGCATGTAATACAGCTTCAGCAAAAGCATTAAGAACCATACAACAACATGATCTACCGCCGGGAAAGAGAGTCCTCGGCGTCATCAGACCCACTACCGAAATTGTACACAATTTTACGAAAACTAATAAGATCGGGATTTTAGCTACTACGGGAACGGTAAAATCTGAATCCTATAAAATAGAAATACATAAATTTAATCCAGAAATAGAAGTTTTTCAACATGACTGTCCTTTTTGGGTCCCTTTAGTAGAAAATAACGAAATCAATACAGAAGGCGCTCATTACTTTGTAGAAAAAGATATACGGGAACTTTTACAACAGTCCGATCAGATCGACGCTATTGTGCTTGCCTGTACCCACTATCCATTATTGCTGCCCGTAATCAAAAAATATACACCAAGCAATATCAATATCATTTCTCAGGGTCCAATTGTTGCAAATAGCTTAAGGGACTATCTCCATCGTCATCAGGAGATTGAAACTATTTGTTCCCAAAATGGACAATTGGCCTTCTATACGACAGATGATCCAAGAGACTTTGAAAGTAAAGCAAAAATATTTTTTGGAAAGCCAATAGCCGCAAGCCACATCAGTGTTTAACAAATAAAAGGCAATGATTTTTAAAACTTTTACTCCCTGGTCTTCGTTATGTTGATAAAAAGGCTAGTACAATGAAAAAGAACTTTATAACCATTGCTTACAATCAGGATACACAACATTGTGAATCCAAAGAATTTTCAAGTATTCAGGAAAGTGCAGATTATTTTAAAACTTTCGAGACATCTGCCCAGCCTAACTATGTACCGGTGTGTATCTACAATTTAAACACAAACACGATTCTAGATATAAGTGATTATTATGTAAACAAGGAAACTGAACTCCACCGAATCGTAAAACACTGCCTGGCGGAAAAATAACTCTTTTAATATTTAAAATCTATTGGCTGGCTAGCATCCTCCCTTTCTTATTAATAGAGTTATATATTTATATTATTACATTCTATAAAATAATATTTCATTAATTTTTAATATCTTCAAGCAGATAATCAGACCAAAAACAAGTCACAGATAATGAAAACCAAACTGACAATAAGCCTCTTAACAGTATCTTTAGGATTAACCGCATGTAATTCCAACCATGCGAATTCAAATTCGAGTTCGGATAGCAGCGCAAACGCTGCAACTGACACAACAAGTTACCCTCCGGTAGAAACACAGAAGGCAAACACAAATTATAAACCAGCATTTGCCGGACAAACGAGAATTCAGGGTGCAAAGACAAGCACGCCGTTCGAAGGTAAAGTAATTGCTGAGGGATTAAAATCTCCGTGGGGCATAACTGCGCTGCCTGATGGCCGATTATTAATCTCAGAAAAAGAGGGGAATTTTCGCATTGCAACGGCGGACGGTAAATTAAGTGACCCAATAAAAGGTTTACCTCAAGTCAATAGCAGTGGGCAAGGTGGACTTCTGGGATTACGTCTTGATCCAAAATTCGAATCAAACCGTATGATTTATTGGGTTTTCTCTGATAATACCGCTGCTGGGACGTTGACGGCTGTTGCAAAAGGAAAACTGTCTGCAGACGAGAAATCGATAGAAGGTGCCAAGGTGATCTATCAAGCTACTCCGGCTCATAAAGGAAATCTGCACTATGGTGGTCGTATTATCTTTGATAAAGAAGGAAATATTATTTTGAGTACGGGTGAAAGATCTGATTTGGTTACAAGACCATTGGCACAAGATCTTAATGCAGCATTGGGCAAGATCTTACGCATCACCACTGAGGGACAGCCTGCTCCAGGAAATCCATTTATAGGCAAGCCAAATGTCCGTCCGGAAATTTACAGTTATGGACACCGCAATCCTCAAGGGCTTGCCTTAAATCCGGAAACCGGCGATCTTTGGGAAACCGAATTTGGTCCACGGGGCGGCGACGAGCTGAACCGAATTGAAGCTGGCAAGAATTATGGATGGCCAACGATTACGTATGGTATAGAGTATAAAGGCGATAAAGTTGGCGCGGGTATACAACAAAAAGACGGTCTGGAACAACCTGTCTATTATTGGGATCCGGTCCTCTCTCCTAGTGGAATTACATTCTATACCGGACAGAATATTCCAGAATGGAAGAATAATCTCTTTATTTGCGGTTTGAGCAGCATGCACATTGCCAGAATTATACTGAAGGATAACAAGGTGGTTGGAGAAGAGCGTCTATTAGGTAGTGAAGGACAACGATTTAGAGATATCACGCAGGGAAAAGATGGCGCGCTGTACGCTATCACAGATATCGGAAAATTATATAAAATTGATAAAAAATAAATTCCTTGATTCGACGCAGCCCCTCTCAAATGGGCTGCGTTTTATTTTGACTTGGCCCTCAAAAACACACTTTCAACTACTTTTATTGACCTTATTTTCTATATTTCTTTTCGAACATGACAAATATCATAGTTTGGCTCGATTATTGATCATCTATTAGCGAATCAATAAATTATTATATGGTAAAAAAAGAAAAAATGAAAAAATTATTAGAAATTAATCCCTTGTCATTCTATATGACCAACTGGGGATTCGTAAACAACACCGCCCCAAAAAGAACGCGCAAAACCTGCCAATCTTCTCCCAAAAATTAAGCGTTCTTGCTTAAACAATTCAATTAAAATTTATTAAAATCATCTGCTGATATCCTCCATACGGATATTAAGTAAGAGATTTATTTCTTTTACTAAATCCGTATGGAAAGACATTAAGCTATGCGAAAAAATAGGCCAATAAGATCACGATAATAATACAAGCAATCATAATGTATTTATTCAATTGGCTATTTTTCTCTCCTTCGTCACTTTTATAGTGATAATCTCGTTTGTTGGGCAAATTCATAAGCTTGTTTTTATTCATGATGAAGTTACGGACTTTTTTCCATATTATTCGTGATGATAAGGCTCCCCCTTCATGATGGAAAAAGCACGATAAAGCTGCTCTGTAAAAAACAAACGAATCATTTGGTGCGAAAACGTCATCTTCGATAAAGCGATTTTTGATTTTGCCCGATCGTAAATCTTTTGGTCAAACCCATAGGGGCCTCCTATAATAAATACCAAATGCTGAACACTTTGTACCATCATTTTTTCCAAATAAGCTGAAAACTCCAAGGAGCGAAATTCTTTTCCATGTTCGTCTAGCAGAACTACTAGATCTTGTGGTTGTAGCTGTTTCAAAATCAGCAAAGCCTCTTTATCTTTTTGCTGTTCAGCAGAAAGATTCTTGACATTCTTGATATCGGGAATAACGACAATACTGAAGTTCACATAAAACTTTAATCGCTTAATGTACTTTTCAATACCTTCAATTAGGTATTTGTCATCCGTCTTACCTATACAAAGTAATGTTATTTTCATCGAAATATATTATTTGTTTTTGCTATCAATAGCCAAATAAAAGCTAACTTGCTCGATCCAAAATAATGAATATCCATTAGCTTCCTGTCATTGTCGAAAAACTGATCACCAACTTTTGTCTAAGACCTGTTATACTAAGTCTAAAAGCTACCATTCTAATAAACCCAAAGGCGCACAAAGTTCCGATTTTATTTAAAATAAAAACAATCAAAACGACAAAAAAACATTAACCCCATTTGTTCATTTAGTTTTAAAACATTTATTTTTGCGTACCCCCTTAATACATCACTTTGAAAATGGATAATAACCTTGTTTTACTAGCGAAAACAAGCCGGACGCGGTAAACGAAAAAACCGAATTTAAATCATTCGGTTTTTTCTGTTATTTAGGAATACTTATGTAAAATTAACCACTAAAATGGCGCATCATCAGGCATATCGTTCATTCGGGAGGGCATAGTAATACCTCCACTAAAACCTCCAGCACTAAAATCATCTGCAAAGTTTGGCGACGGATTCAAGGCCGAAGCAGAAAATGTAGCCGGCGCATCACCGAATCCATCTCCACCACCCATACCCGAAAACTCATCTTCTAAATCCACAAACTTCACAAATTTACCCACAAAGCGAAGTGGAACAATTCCGGTCTCACCATTACGGTGTTTTGCAATAATAACTTCACCGACACCGGCAGTAGGACGTCCCTCTTCATCTTCTGTCAAACCATAATATTCAGGTCGATATAAGAAAAGAACCATATCAGCATCCTGTTCAATAGAACCAGACTCCCGTAAATCGGACAACATAGGACGCTTACTATTGCCCGGTCTTGACTCTACTGCACGGCTCAATTGCGACAATGCAAGCACGGGGATATTTAATTCCTTAGCTACAGACTTCAACGCGCGCGAAATACTACCAATCTCTTGTTCCCGGTTACCCCCGCCTTTACCGTCTGCTTTACCGTGCATTAACTGCAAGTAATCGACGATCACCATTTGGATATCGTATTGTGCTTTTAGACGCCTACATTTTGCTCTAAATTCGAACACGTTCAACGCCGGCGTATCATCAATAATAATAGGCGCATCAGTTAATCGACCAATTCTCGAATGTAATTGTTGCCATTCATGATCAGCAAGATTTCCTTTTTTCAATTTCTCTTGCTCAATTTCGGTTTCACCAGCGATTAGACGATTGACGAGCTGAACAGATGACATCTCCAGCGAGAATACGGCGACTGCTTTACCGTGTTCCACAGCGGCATTACGCGCGACAGAAAGTACAAATGCAGTTTTTCCCATCGCTGGACGTGCTGCAATAATAACAAGATCAGAAGGCTGCCAACCTGAAGTCATACGATCCAAGGCTGTTAAACCCGAAGGCACACCTGTTAGACCATCTGTGCGATCCCGGAGCATTTCAAGATTAGAAATCGCCTCACGCATAATATCATCCATCTTTCTTGAATCTCTTCGCAAGTTATTTTGCGCGATATCAAACAAGCTTTTTTCGGCATGATCCAAAAGATCGAAGATATCTGATGTTTCATCATATGAACTATTGATAATTTCGGTAGAAACCTTAATAAGCTCACGCTGAATATATTTTTGAGAAATAATACGGGCATGATACTCAATATTAGCTGCAGAAACCACGCGATCTGTCAATTGCGTAATATAGTAGGCACCGCCGACCATTTCAAGAGCCCCCATCCGTCTAAGTTCCGAGGTAACTGTCAATATATCAATTGGAGAAGTCTTTTGAAAGAGGCCAAAAATCGCTTCAAAGATCTTTTGATGTGATTCTTTGTAAAACGATTCCGGTTTTAGAATATCAATAATTTCACTCAGTGCATTTTTCTCCAGCATCAAAGCCCCCAAAACAGCTTCTTCAAGGTCCACTGCCTGCGGCGGAAGCTTACCCAAACCGCTCACCAAATTATTTAATTTGGTACGACGTTCGCCATAATTACCCCGTTTGTTATTATCCGTGTTATTCGCTTCAAAATTACTGTCGTTCATCATGATATTATATCAGAAATATAGCTTTGCTATCCTTATAAATTTTAGATAGGATAACAAATGTATAAAAAATAAAATTCACCACCATGAGGATTTACAAACAGGGAAATTCGACGATCAGATCCGAACCCTCAAAAAGCTTTGATGGACACAGATTTACAGGATTAGTTTTCAACACCTACTGTTGAAAAGATGTTGAAAATAAAAATTTACCACTCAAAATCAATACTTTAAAAAAATGTTAATAACTTAAACTATTGTGAATAAGCAAAATGGTCAAAAACAAATCAATATCCTCCACTACCATCAAAATAAACTGACTTTGATATGAAAACAAATCCCTTTTTTAGCACCGAAAAATATTCATATATTGTATCTTTGTAAAATGACGCACGATTCCTCAACACTAAAGCCCTACAAAGACGCCAACGATGGGAAGAAGAAACAGGTAGCAGATATGTTTGACAATATCTCGCATTCCTATGATTTTTTGAACCATTTCATGTCTTTGGGTATTGACATTATATGGCGTAAAAAAGCCATCAATTCCTTAAAGTCCATAAAACCGCAACTGATGTTGGATGTAGCGACAGGAACTGGTGATTTTGCACTGGAATCAATTAAAATCTTGAATCCAAAAAAGATTATTGGTGTCGATATCTCCCAAGGCATGCTTGAAGTCGCCAAGAAAAAGATTGCAAGCAAGGGATTAGCGAATCAATTTGAAGTTCAGTTAGGAGATTCTGAGCGGCTTCAATTCGAAGATAATACCTTCGACGCAGTTACTGTAGCATTTGGTGTCCGCAATTTTGAAAATCTGGAAAAGGGCTTATCGGATATATACCGCGTATTAAAGCCTGGTGGGAAAGCTGTTATTTTAGAATTTTCTAATCCGAAAAAGTTCCCCATTAAACAATTGTATAATTTTTATTTCAAGTTTATCACACCAACCATTGGAAAATTCTTTTCAAAAGATTCCAGTGCATATGAATATTTACCGGAATCCGTTGCTCAATTTCCGGACGGCCAAAAGTTCGTGGCCATAAACAAAAAAGCTGGTTTTAATGAAACTATTGTTAGACCACAGACGTTTGGCATCTGTACCATCTATATTGCTACAAAATAGGGTGACCGAGGCGCTTTTTTTTAGGGAAAATCTGATTAAATTTTAAATACCAACTAGTTACAATATATGACTAAAACAGTTTTTATTACAGGAGCAAGTTCCGGCATCGGTCAGGCTTGTGCCGAAGTTTTAGCGAAAGAGGGGTATAATCTTTTACTTTGCGCGCGCAGGTTAAACCGTTTAGAAACATTAAGAGATACACTACTTGCGGCCTACCCGACTATTCAGATCCATATATTTGAGCTCGATGTCCGAGATGCTAAGCAAGTTGCAAACCAAATTGGAGGTTTGCCCCCCGAATGGAAAAAAATAAATATTCTCATCAACAATGCTGGGTTGAGCCAGGGATTAGATCCTATTCAAGATGGTGATATCGGCGATTGGGACAGAATGATTGATACCAATATCAAAGGCTTATTGTATGTAAGTAAAGCTGTGATACCCCTTATGGATACCGACAACGGCGCTCATATTGTTAATTTAGGATCTATTGCAGGGAAAGAGGTGTATCCGAATGGAAATGTATACTGTGCGACCAAACATGCTGTCGACGCATTGACTAAAGCGATGCGTATTGATTTGCTAACGCAAGGCATTAAGGTAACCTCCATCGATCCCGGAATGGTAGAGACAGAGTTTTCGGAAGTTCGTTTTCATGGAGATCGAGAAAGAGCTAAAAATGTTTACAATGGTGTACAACCTCTAACAGGGAAAGATATTGCGGAAACGATCCTTTTCGTCATTACCAGACCAGCACATGTTAATATCAACGATCTCTTAATCATGCCTACAGCGCAGGCCACAGGCACACTTGTCAATCGAAAATAATTCAAATATCATGTCATTAGAAATACAAATAAATCAAGACATTAAGGCAGCAATGATCGCAAAAGACACGGCAAAATTACGTGGTTTACGTGCGATTAAAGCAGCTATCCTCTTAGCGAAAACAGAAAAAGGTCATGCAGAAGATCTTAGCCAGGAGGCGGAGATTAAAGTGTTACAAAAACTTGTCAAACAACGTCGCGAATCTGCTGAAATTTATAAGACGCAAAACCGTGAAGATCTGTATGAAATTGAAGTTGAGGAAGAAAAAGTAATCGAGGCTTACCTACCCAAACAGTTAAGCAAAGAAGAAGTTGAAACCATTGTCAAAGCAATTATCGTAGAAACAGGAGCTTCTTCCATTAAAGATATGGGTAAAGTAATGGGTGCAACAAATCAAAAGCTTGCAGGACAAGCTGATGGCAAAACAATCTCTGAAGTCGTTAAAAGTCTTCTCGCATAAAAGTTTTCAAATCACTCGAGTCAAATTAAATCGGGTATGTCTTCCCTGATATATCGATTTAATTTGACTCTTTTTTTTATTTTAATGATGGATTTTCAGTGGAACCTCAAGAAGTTTGATGAACTCAACAATAAAGAACTGTATCGTATCTTAAAGCTTCGAATGGAAGTTTTTGTTTTGGAACAAGAATGCTTATATCCTGAATTGGACGATAAGGACTTTGCTTGTCTCCATCTTTGGGCGGAACACAATGATGATATCATTGCATACACGAGATTAGTTCCCCCTGGTCTCTCCTATCCGCAGGCTTCCATCGGTCGGGTCATTGTCGCTGAGCAAGCTCGCGGAACCGGTTTGAGTCAACAATTAATGATTCATTCCATCGAATCGCTCTATAAAGAATTTGGTGAAGGCGAGATACAAATAGGCGCACAATTTCATTTAAAATCCTTTTATGAAAAATTAGGGTTTAAACAAATCTCCGAGCCCTACCCTGATTACGGAATCCTTCATATTGATATGATTAAACCCACAATTTAGTAAATTCAGGCATGCAAAACGTTGTCATCATCACGGCCGCTCTATTTGGCAGCCTCGCTATTATCCTAGGTGCATTTGGAGCCCATGCGTTCAAAAAAATCCTATCCGCTGAAAAACTGGAATCCTTTGAGGTCGGCGTGCGATATCAAATGTATGCTGCACTAACCCTATTGATTCTAGGATTCAATTTTCGGTTTGAGCTTCAGTCTGAACGAGTGGCATTTTATCTGATCACACTAGGAACTATTTTATTCTCTGTAAGTATATATTTTCTATCGTTTGCTGAATACTGGAAAAAGAATCTAAAGTTTCTTGGCCCAATTACCCCGCTCGGCGGATTGCTTATGATCGCAGGCTGGGTTGCTGTTATCGTTCGTTTTTTGTAGATTTGAAATAAATATGGCAATGATGTCTGCCCTGAACCGCCCTGATAAGCTGATGACGTCTACTATTTTAGTATAAAACAACAATTTTATATAAAGTGTAGACTTATGGCTATAACACATTCAAATCAAAGCAATCTTCATTTTTTTCTTAAATGGCTTATCTCCTGTAGTGCGATAGGTTTCATTGTCGGATCTGTTTGTGCGTTTTTTCTCTTTTCCCTCAATTGGGTAACGCAGTACCGGGAGGCTCATCCTTGGATAATTTATGGACTTCCCCTAGCAGGATTTGCCATAGCATTGCCCTATAAGTATTGGGGCGATCCATCAAGCAAAGGAAATAACCTGCTGATTGAAGAATACCTTCATCCTCAACGCCGCATTCCGCTTATCATGGCGCCTCTTGTCTTATTCGGAACTTTACTTACACATCTGTTTGGGGGTTCTGCAGGCCGTGAAGGAACTGCTGTACAGATAGGTGGAGCAGTTTCCGATCAGCTTAATCGCTGGTTTGACTTCGATAAAACTGAACGCCGCATCTTAATTTCGATCGGCATCACTGCAGGATTTGCCGCTGTGTTTGGCACCCCGCTCGCCGGAACGATATTCGGCCTGGAAGTCCTACTGATTGGCAAAAAAAGATATTTCGGCATCCTACCCTGTTTATTTACCGCCTATTTTGCGAACTTCAGCTGTCAATTATGGAATATTCCACACAGCCATTATCCAATTCATGATGTTATTCCAATGCTGTCCTTGACCAATATTGGATTTAGCCTCGCCGCAGGTATTCTATTCGGTATTACAGCATGGCTTTTTACATCTGCCAGCGATTTCTTTAGCCTTCAATTCAAACGAATTAAATATCCTCTGCTTAGACCAGTGATTGGCGGTATTATTTTGGTACCTATCATTACGTTATTCCATAGCAGTAACTATATTGGACTTGGTATCCCCATGATTCAGAACGCATTTGTCGATCAGTCGAACTATTATGATTTTATTATCAAATTACTTTTGACGACTTTCACCCTTTCGGCCGGGTTTAAAGGCGGAGAAGTCACCCCCTTATTTTTTATCGGGGCAACCTTAGGTAGTGCATTAAGCACCATTATTCCACTTCCCGTCAGCCTGCTGGCTGCCATGGGCTTTGTAGCCGTATTTTCAGGCGCTACAAACACCCCGCTCGCCTGTATTGTAATGGGTTATGAATTATTTGGGATTCAACCTATTTTATTTATAGCAATAGCGTGTATAGTCGCTTTTTTATTTTCCGGAAAAAAAGGAATTTATATCGCGCAAAAAGGCGGTTTAAAGGAAAAATTATACCGCAGGCTAAATTTATAAACAAGCAATACGCTTTCAGCTTCTTTGTCTATCTCCTTGTGTTCCATTATGGACTACTTCAAATAAACACAAGATCGGACAAAAAAACATGCTAAAAAGAAGAGTGCAGATTACAAGAATGGATAGATGACATCTGAACTACAGTAGTTTTCCGTGCAGAAAGAATGCTGCAACAGTAAAATAGATAATCAATCCGGAGACATCCACCAACGTTGCAACAAACGGCGCTGATGCTGTCGCTGGATCCAAACCGAACCGACGTAGGATAAATGGAATAAACGATCCCGACAAAGTTCCCCATAAAACAATAAACAATAAGGAAACCGCAACCGTAAAGCCAATTGAAATCCAATAAGGACCATAGTCATATAGACCAAGAAAATGCCAGGCCAATATCCGTAGAAATCCGATCGAACCTAATATCCCACCTAAAATTAAACCGGAAGAAACTTCGCGCTTCATCACATACCACCAATCTTTAAGCTTTAACTCTCCGAGCGCCATGGCACGAATAATTAAAGATGCCGCCTGCGACCCCGAATTACCTCCACTGGATATAATTAAAGGAACAAACAAAGCAAGCACAACCGCTTTTTCCAATTCCCCCTCAAAAAAGCCCATTGCTGAGGCTGTAAGCATTTCGCTAAAAAACAAAATGATTAACCAGCCAGCTCTTTTTTGAATCAATTGCAACAAGGGGGTTTTGGTATAAGCCAGATCCAATTCTTCCATCCCTCCAAATCGCTGGATATCTTCTGTATCGCGATCTTCAATTCGGTCCAACACATCATCAAATGTCACAATTCCAACCAACACCCCTGCTTCTGTAACGATAGGCAAAGCACTGCGGTCATATTTTTGAAAAATCTCGAAGGCCTCTTCCATGGGTGTAGAGGCTTTAATCGCGGCAAAATTGTAGTCAATTAAGTCGGAAATCTTAGTAGAAGAATCCGATAGTAGTAATTGACCAATTTTCAAGTCATCGATCAATACGTTTTTCTCATCAACTACATAAATAAAATTGAGCGTTTCAGCTTTCCTTCCAAAAACTTTAATATGCCGAAAGACATCATCAACAGTATAATAAGGACGAACTTGCACATACATTGGTGTCATAAGTCGGGCTATACTATCCTCTTTATATCCGATCAGCTCCAAAGCCATTTGCTTCTCGCGCTCATTCAATAGATTGATCAGATATTTAATCAGATCATCCGGCAATTCCGACAATAATTCATTCCGGGTATCCGGCTTCAAATTATTCAGCAATTCGGACAGCTCATGCTCCGTCATGGATTTGATCAACGTATATTGAACATCCATTTCAAAAAAAGAAAAGATCTCCAATCTATCCTCCAAAGGATAGTCCATAAACTCTTGATGTTGCTCCCCTTTACTTAAACGCGATATTTCTTCCGCGATATCGGCCGGGTGTAATGCTGAATTTTGTTCCATTGGAAGAAAATTTTAATGGATTTAGCGCAAAAGTAGCTTATTTTGTATTATTTTCAACAATCTGAAAAACTATTTTTTCCAATGGGAATTAGGGCCAGCTTTTCATAAAATCGTCTACCACTGTGCTGAACGGTCCATTTGACGTTCCTTGCCCATTAACTTTACAATAGCTTAAAAATTAATTAATCCAGGTGCTAGCTCTACAGGTTCAAGCCCCGCCTTAAACAACCGTGCTTTTAAACCACCTTGCAGTACAATGGTCCCGTCATTTACGTGTAGCCAGCTACCTTCACGCAAGCCTATAACAGGTTGGCTGTTCAATTGATGAAATTCCTGAATTCGCGTTTCCCTCGTCTCTCCTTTATGTGTAGAATTTGGATCTGGATCCAAATAATGTGGATTGATATTAAAAGGTAAGAAACCAAGTGCGTTAAAACTAGGCGGATAAACAATAGGCATATCATTCGTGGTTCCAATTGTTAATCCGGTCAAATTGGACCCCGCGGATGTGCCCACATATGGAATCCCCTTTGCTACTTGTACGCGCAGTTGCGGAACCAAATCCAGATCATACAGCGTTTTTAAGAGTAAAAATGTATTTCCTCCACCAATAAAAATAGCTTTAGCATCCTGAATAGCCTTCTTCATATTGTCAAACTCATGGAGCCCCCTAACCGTCACGCCCTCATCTTTCAGGGCATCTTGTACCTTAGCGGTATAAGCATCAAAGGAAATTCCTGAAGGTCTCGCAAAAGGGACAAACAGCAATTCGTCTGACTGAATAAATTCGACAAAATCGTGCTTAATATAAGCTAAAAACTCACTCCCATGGATCGTGCTTGTACTTACGACCAATAACTTGTACGCTGGATTAATCTTCATCTTCTATCGTTAAAACATTAAATAAAAAGTACCTTTGGCTTTATTAATTGCGAGGCCAAAGGTACAGTTTTCGTTCCTTACTATAGGCTATTTCTTATCAGCAGGCTTTTTTTCTGCACCCAATCTTTTATTTTCTTGCAGTGCCTTATGTAAAAGATATTCTATCTGCCCATTAACACTTCTAAACTCATCTGCAGCCCATTTTTCCAATGCTTTGTACATTTGGTCGTCTAAGCGTAGCATAAAGTTTTTCTTATCCGCCATTTCATTTCGTTTATTGGTACAACGTACCTGTATTTACAATTGGTGTCGCTGCTTTCTCTCCACAGAGTACAACCATTAAATTGCTGACCATTGCTGCTTTTTTCTCGTTATCCAACTCTACAATATCTTTCTCAGACAATTTATGCAAGGCCATTTCCACCATCCCAACTGCACCATCTACGATCTTTGCCCTTGCGGCCACAATTGCTGCCGCCTGTTGTCTTTGAAGCATCGCACCAGCGATTTCTGACGCGTAGGCCAAATGGCTGATTCTTGCTTCCTTAATAATAACGCCAGCTGGCGCCAAACGATCCGACAATTCTTGTTCAAGAATATGATTTACGGTATCCCCACCTTCACGCAAGGTGATCTCCGCTCCTTCATCTTCCAAGTTATCGTAAGGAAAGCTTCCGGCCAAATGTCTTACTGCTGCTTCACTCTGCGTGCGTACATAAGATGTGTAGTTACTGACATCATAAGCAGCTTTATACGTGTCACCCACTTGCCACACGATCACTGCCCCAATCTCAATTGGGTTTCCCATCTTGTCATTTACTTTCAGTGTCTGTCCCTGTAAGTTATCCGAACGAAGACTTACTTTAATCGTTGAATACAACGGATTGACAAAAAACAATCCATTTTCCTTAACGGTACCTACATATTTTCCGAAGAAATTCAGCACACGTGAATGATTTGGATTAATAATCATCAATCCCTTTAAAATAAAAAAAGTAGCAATCATTAATACCACTCCCAATACAACATACAGCGAACTTTCTTCTACACTCGCAAATGAAAATATAGCTGCCACAAACGAGACAACAGCTATCAATAAAGCTAAATAGCCTGACATTGGTTTAATTAGTTTTTCCATAATTGTTAATATATATTTGATATCATTTTAATATCATAAAAATACTACAATAATTTTCATATTTCAAAGGAAAATTTAAAATTGCTATTTTTGATCATGCGCAAAAAATCCTTTCTACCCTTAGTCAATTCGACGACAGAAATACTCATCCTTGGCTCGTTGCCCGGAGATAAATCTCTGGCAGAAAATGAATATTATGCACATCCACAAAATCGCTTTTGGAAAGTAATCACCAATTTGTTCAATGCACCGGAACAAACAAATTATACGGAGAAGATAGATTTATTACTCAAAAACAACATTGGTCTTTGGGATGTTTGTGCAGAAGCCTCTCGTCCCGGCAGTATGGATTTAGCCATACAAAATGAAGTTCCGAATCCGATTGACGAGCTGCTGCAAACCTTTCCCACAATCACACAAATTATTTTTAACGGACAAAAAGCGTACAGTTTGTATTTAAAGCATTTCAACAAACGAGAAGACATTATGTACAGATGCTTACCCAGCACAAGTCCGGCCAATGCGAAAAGTAATCTCGAAAATCTAATTCAACATTGGCGCATAATAATAAGTGATTAAATTACACGAATTAGATTCGTTAATTCAGTCCTATTGCTTATTTTTGCCCTAAGATGTCAGATTTAAAATACAATCAACGAGGCGTATCCGCAGGGAAAGAGGATGTGCACAATGCGATAAAAAATATAGATAAGGGTCTGTTTCCCAAAGCATTTTGCAAAATAATTCCAGATATTTTGGGTGGAGATCCAGACTGGTGTAATATTATGCATGCGGATGGTGCTGGTACCAAATCTTCATTGGCTTATGTATACTGGAAGGAAACCGGTGATATTTCAGTGTGGAAAGGTATAGCACAGGATTCAATTATCATGAATATTGACGACTTGCTTTGCGTGGGAGCCATCGATAACATTCTTTTATCCTCAACGATTGGCAGAAATAAAAATCTTATTCCTGGAGAGGTGATCGCAGAAATCATCAATGGCACAGAAGAGATTCTATCTGAACTTCGGGATTTGGGAATTGGCATCTATTCTACAGGAGGTGAAACGGCCGACGTTGGCGACCTTGTTCGCACCATCATTGTTGATAGTACGGTGACCTGTCGTATGAAACGTGAAGACGTCATTTCAAATCATCGCATCAAAGGTGGCAATGTAATTGTTGGATTGGCATCGAATGGAAAAGCAACCTATGAACAGACGTACAATGGCGGAATGGGTTCCAATGGACTAACTTCTGCACGTCATGATGTATTTAACAAAAAAGTAGCTGAAAAATATCCTGAAGCGTATGATCCAGCTGTTCCTTACGAACTAGTTTTCGCTGGAAGCCAGGACCTCACCAATGAAATCGAAGTTGAAACAGGAGAAAAAATAACTGCGGGTAAGCTTGTTCTTTCGGCGACGCGTACTTATGCGCCTGTTATCAAACAAATACTGGACAAGTATCGTTCACAAATCGACGGAATGGTGCATTGCTCAGGTGGAGCGCAAACAAAGGTTTTACACTTCGTTGATAATGTGCATGTCATCAAAGATAATCTTTTCCCGATCCCACCTCTTTTTGAATTAATACAGAAAGAATCCAATACAGACTGGAAAGAAATGTACAAAGTATTTAATATGGGACATCGTATGGAATTATATGTACCGGAGTCAATTGCATCGGATATCATTGCTATTTCAGAGTCGTTTGGCATTCCGGCTCAAATCATAGGTCGCGTGGAAGAATCTACTGCTAAAAAAGTTACTATAACCTCTCCTTACGGAGAATTTATCTACGAATAAAAGATTTTCATCCCTGTCCCCTGCTTATACAGGCGACAGGGCTATTTTTTCAATTTGGTATAAATGAAAGAGAAACTTCTTGTGGGCTGGAAAGAGACCCTTGATTTACCTGAATTGGGAATATATGGTATAGAAGCAAAAGTCGATACCGGTGCTGCTTCATCGGTACTACATTGCAATTCGTACGAGATCGTTAAGGAAGATGGTCAGGATTGGATTATCTGTGAACTTATAACAAATTTTGGGACAAAAGAAACAAAAACACTGAAGTTAAAACTCTATAGGACAAAACTCGTGAAAAGTTCTTTTGGCCAAGAAGAAAAGCGTTACTATATCCGCACAACAGCAACATTATATAACCAGGTATTTAGCATTAAGATCTCCTTTAGAAATAGATCACAAATGACCTATCCTATGCTGTTGGGTAAAAATTTCTTAAACAAAAGATTTTTGGTCGATGTTTCCAAAGAAAATCTGTCGACGAAGACCCTGGTAAAATAAAACAATTAGCCAAGCTATTTTGTTATCTTAGCACAAAATATATTCAATATACAAATCGTGAAAATTGCCGTATTATCGACAGTAAAGAGTTTATACTCAACTCGTCGTCTCGTAGAAGCCGCACAACAAAGAGGACACGAATGTGTTGTCATCGATCACAGCAAATGTTATGTAGGCATTCAACAAGGTAAACCCAGTATTCATTATAAAGGACAGGATCTCAGTGATATTGATGCCATTATTCCCCGGATAGGAGCATCAGTAACATTCTATGGATCTGCTATCGTTAGACAATTTGAGGTGATGGATGTCATTTCCGCGAATCCCAGTCAAGCCATTACGCGTTCCCGAGACAAATTGAGATGCCTACAGATTTTATCCGGGGCAGGTATCGGACTCCCGATTACAGGATTTGCACGCACAGCCTCCGATGTGGACGATCTCATCAGTATGGTAGGTGGAGCTCCTTTAGTCATTAAACTACTCGAGGGAACCCAAGGTATCGGTGTTGTACTTGCCGAAACCAAAAAAGCGGCCTCTTCTGTTATAGAAGCGTTCTACGGCCTGGGCAATAACATCCTGATCCAAGAGTTCATCAAAGAGTCTAAAGGCTCTGATATTCGTGCATTCGTGGTTGACGGCAAAGTTGTTGGAGCGATGAAACGCACGGCGAAAGAGGGTGAGTTTAGATCAAATATCCATCGGGGTGGCACCGCTCAGATTATCCGGTTAAGTAAAGCTGAAAGAGAAACAGCAATTGCGGCTGCGGCACAGCTAGGACTTACGGTTTGTGGTGTAGATATGATTCCTTCTGACAGAGGCCCTTTAGTACTGGAAGTAAACTCATCTCCTGGTTTGGAAGGCATCGAGAAAGCGACAAAAAAAGATATTGCCTCAGAAATTATACAATATATTGAGAGACAATATGAAGCAAAGCAAGCTCAAATGCCTAAAGTCGTTAAGAAAAAGAAAAAAAGAGAAAGTAAATTATAAAATTACCGGATTAGCAACTAAAAGGGTTGTTCGTATATACGGACAACCCTTTTTAGTTGCTAGATAACCTAGACTCAACTAAAGCCGAATTTCCAATACTCCTTAAATTCGCCTACCGTTGCTTCCAATTTTTACTTATCTTAGGCTAAATTATGAATTAATGAAAAGATTTAGCCATCTTCTATTTGCCTTTGTACTCGTACTAGCTGCATTTTCCTGGTCTTTTAGCCAAACAACTATCCAAAAGACGGCATCGCCAACTTGGCTCCGGCCCACTACAAAAAAGGCCATAAAGCCAAATTTGGATGATATTAGTGATGGATATTACTATGAGCTAATCGAACATCAAATAAACTTGGCTACCCAAACAAAATATTATAAGGACATAAAAGTTCTATTTGATCAGACTGGAATCGAAAATCTGGGGCAAATTCAGGTAACCTTTGACCCGCATTTTCAAAAACTTCAACTACATGAGCTAAAGGTTATTCGCAACGGCAAGGATATTAATCTACTACCGCAAGCAAAATTTAAGCTCCTTGCCTCCGAAACAGAGCTTTCGAGATCTATCTACAACGGAAGTCAAATGGCCCATTATGTTTTGGAGGATTTACGTAAAGACGACAAGATTGTATTTGCTTATTCAATAATAGGTGTAAACCCAGTATTTGAACAGAAATTTTTCGACAGCTACTACTTACAGGGATATGAACCTACAGGTCTGGTCCATCTCAACTATATTGTACCCAATGGTCGCAAACTTCAGTTTAAGAGTTTCAATGGCGCTCCTGAGGTGCAGCAACAGTCAACAGGAAATACAACAAATTTCTTCTGGGAGCTGACGGCTGACAAAACGGTTCAATACGAAGATTATAGCCCGTCATGGTACAGCCCTTTAAAATATATCCAATGCACGGAATTCAATACCTGGCAGGAAGTTGATCAATGGAACCGTAAAATTAATCCCATCCCGCAAATAGCAACGACAAGTACACTGCAAACCTTCGTCAACCAACTTTGGAAAGAGTCCAAAGGACAGCCCTATACATACCTGAAAAAAGCCTGCGACTTTGTACAAAATGAGATACGTTATATGGGTATTGAGATGGGAGAATATTCGCACCGGGCAAATGTTCCAGAAAAAGTATTTTCCCAGCGCTACGGCGATTGCAAGGATAAATCAATGCTGCTGGCTACAATGCTCAAAAACAAGAATATTGATGTAGGACTCGTATTAGCCAATACCTATAAGAATAGAGGCCTGCAGGAAGAGCTCCCCTCGCCCTATGCTTTCAACCATATGGTTATTGAAGTTAATATTGGTGGACGTTCCCAATATATTGACCCCACCATAACTCAGCAGGGTGGAGATATCAAAAACAGGTATTTCCCAGCTTATGGGAAAGTACTCTCCACCATGGGTAGTGGAAAGCTTACAGACGTACCGCAGCATGTTACCGGCAATATTAAAGTCAAGGAAACCTTGACACTGGAAGGCAAATTTGAGGCTACCCTGGATGTCCACACAACTTATGTTGGAAATGAGGCGGACGATATGCGCAGTTATTTTCAAAGTAGCGCCAAAAATGACATACAGAAGCAATACTTAGAGTATTATACAAAGATCTACCCCAAGATCAATAAAACTGGTCATATACAATACAAAGATGATATGGAGAACAATATTGTGGAGGTCATCGAAAAGTATAAAATAAAGAACATTGGAAAGAAGGAAAGCGGATCTACAAAAAAATATATTCCTTTGTTGGGAACAAATATCAATGAAAAGCTTCCAGAGATTATGGAGGATCGTATTGCTCCCCTAAGCCTTTCTTTTCCAACAGATCTAACCTACGAAATGTATATTGTCAACAAAGGCAAAAAGGAATTTGGTAATTACAGGGACAATAGTTATTTTGACAGGACTGCGTATGTCTTCGGTAAAACACTGGAAGTAAATCAAGATAGTATTAAGCTCTCATACACGTTAAGTTTCCACGAACCCTTTGTCGAACAAAAAGACCTGAAACAGTATTATACAGATTTTGCAGATCGTGATGATATCTTTTATAATGGCTTTTATCTTGACAATGACGGATATGTAACAGATGGGATACCTCGCTTAGGAACCCCTTCTTCAGTCAATGAAATTAATTGGTTTTCATTAATCCTATTCGTTCTTCTGGTGCCAGCCATCATCTGGTATATTGTTAAAAAGTATAATAAAACCAGAGCTTTTATCATCAAACCTTATGACGAGATCTATCACGATCAGATCGGCGGATGGATGATCGTGCTGCTTATTGTACTATTTATAAATATAGTGACCCTATCCGGTATATTTTTCTTCCAGCAGTCCTTCTTTAATTTAAATACTTGGCAGGCGGCAGATCAGCTGGAAGGTGTTTCCCCCTTTTTATACAGAACTTTACTATTATTAGAAATAATCGGTAATATATTGGTACTAGCGGGTTTGATTTATAGCTGCATCTTGCTGGTCAAGAAACGCGATATTTTCGCTCAGACCTTCTTTATGGTTGCACTATTTATGGCCGTATTCTGTACTATTGATGGAATTGTATCCCATCTTATGTTCAAAAGTTATTTTGATAAAACAGAAGACTTGTTCACACATTATAAAGATACTATAAAATCAATTTTTTTCTTCTGTATTTGGGGAACTTACGTCTATAAATCGGAACGTGTAAAAGGCACCTGTATTCGGACGTATCAGAACGATGAGATTATTCAGAAGGCTGCGACAGTTCATCCTTTTGATCAAGATTTTCTAAAGCCTTATTCAATTACAAAACAAAGAGAAAACGAAGCTGAGGCGGAATTTCAATCCCAGGGTGATAGAGCCAATAGCAGTCATCCCGAGGATCATCCAGATAAACCATAGTTGCCACCTCGCGTAAAAATGGTTTCGTAAATAATATACGAAACCATTTTTTATGAAAATATGATTTACATTATTTCATCTTCATCACCATATTATCCGCGCCTTCAGTAGACACTTTTACCTGACCAGATTTGTTCTTCGTAGACTTATAATGGACATGGTTTTTGACTCCCTCAATCTGAACGGTCTCTACTGAACCAATATTGACCCTATTGTCTGCTCCCTCTATCGTTACCGTTGCGATGTCATTGCCTGTTACTGTATTCCCCTTCCCCTCAATAATCAATTTGCTCACATTGCCACGAATCACAACTTTATTGTCAGCTCCTTCTATTTGTACGATCTCTCCTCCTTTGGCCTCTATTGTACGGTTATTGTTTACCCCTTCAATCGAGATAACTTTTCCCTGTTGATTAACCACATCGTTCGTTAGAGCCTTGGAAAATGGCTCTTTGGCCGCTATAACCAAGCTTCCGATCAAAAGAAGCGAAAATCCAAATGTAATTGTTCTTAGTTTCATAATGCTCTATTTTCTACAGTTCAACAAAAATCAAACCTAATTTCAGATTTAAAAGGGATATGAGCTGTAATATACTACGTCAATGCCTCAAAAGTATAATTGGGGAATAAGAAATAAAATGAAATACAGCATGTATTGGTTTTACTTGGAACATAACGTCCCAAAAAAGATACAGCATCCGTTACAACAAAAAAAGGAGCCTAACAGGCTCCTTTAATATCTCTAACAAATTGACAGCGGATTAAAAACTCTATTTTACTGCGTCTACAACTGCTTTGAAAGCTTCTGGGTTATTTAAAGCTAAGTCAGCTAAAACCTTACGGTTCAAACCAATATTCTTAGCGTTTAATTTACCGATCAATTGGGAATAAGAAATTCCGTGTTGACGAGCTCCAGCGTTGATACGTTGAATCCATAAAGCTCTAAACTCGCGTTTTTTGGTTTTACGATCGCGGTAAGCGTATTGTAAACCTTTTTCTACTGTATTTTTAGCAATAGTATAAACTTTGCTACGTGATCCAAAGTAACCTTTTGCAAGGCCTAGGATTTTTTTGCGTCTTCTTCTAGAAGCTACTGCGTTAACCGAACGTGGCATATTTTTAAAATTAGTTTGGTAGAAGGTGTCATGTATTTCAATGAACTTACAACCTTATACCCGGTTAAAAAATTATTATTAATAAAATCGAATAAAACTTATTTACCGATAGCAAGCATACGTTTTACGTTGCCCATATCGCCATCAGATACATAACTTGTTTGTGTTAAGTTACGTTTACGTTTTGTGCTCTTTTTTGTCAAGATGTGGCTTTTGAAAGCGTTTTTTCTTGCAATTTTACCTGTTCCAGTCAATTTGAAACGTTTCTTTGCGCTGGAATTGGTTTTAACTTTTGGCATAATACTTATAAATTTTATATCAATCTGTTAGAATTCTTATTATTTTTTAGGAGCCTTTGGAGCTACTGTTAAAAACATGCGTTTACCTTCTAATTTCGGTAAAAGCTCTACCTTACCGTAATCCTCTAAAGCCTGAGCAAAGCGTAACAACAAGATCTCACCTTGATCCTTGTGTACAATAGCACGACCTTTGAAGTGTACATAAGCACGAACTTTCTCTCCACTTTCTAGAAACTTAATAGCATGTTTCAATTTGAACTCAAAATCATGCTCACCAGAGTTAGGTCCGAAACGGATTTCTTTAATAACAGTCTGTTTTGCATTAGCTTTGATTTCCTTTTGTTTCTTCTTCTGTTCGTAAACAAACTTACTGTAGTCGATAATCTTACAAACCGGCGGTACAGCATTTGGCGAAATCTCCACTAAATCAAGTTCCAACTCATCAGCCAACTCTAACGCTTTGCGCGTAGGGTAAACTCCTTGTTCCACATTATCTCCTACCAAGCGCACCTCCGGTACCTTGATTAACTCATTAATGCGGTGATCTGGTTCTTTCTTTCTCATTGGTGGTCTTGGACCACCGGGTCTTTTTAATGCCAAATGTTTAAAAATTAAACGGTTATTTCCTTAATTAATATATCTCTAAATGCCTCAGCAGTCATTGTTCCCAATTCCACTGAGCCATGTTTACGTACAGAAACTGTGCCATTTTCCACCTCTTTTTCCCCTACAATCAACATATAAGGAAGCTTTTTCACTTCGGCGTCTCTGATTTTTCTGCCCACTTTCTCGTCACGTAAGTCTATCAGTCCGCGAATATCGGAATTATTTAGCGAATTCAAAACATTTTGCGCATATTCTTCGTATTTTTCTGACACTGGCAAGACGATAAATTGCTCAGGTGCAAGCCATAACGGGAATTGTCCCGCACAATGTTCGATCAGTACAGCTACAAAACGCTCCAAAGATCCAAAAGGTGCACGGTGAATCATTACTGGACGATGTTTCATATTATCACTTCCAGTATATTCCAATTCAAAACGCTCAGGTAAATTATAATCGACCTGTATTGTACCCAATTGCCACTTCCGTCCTAAAGCATCCTTCACCATAAAGTCTAACTTAGGACCATAGAAAGCCGCCTCTCCATATTCCACGACTGTCGGTAAACCTTTCTCTTCAGCAGCCTCAATAATCGCAGACTCAGCCAAAGCCCAATTTTCGTCAGTACCAATATATTTTGTACGGTTTTCAGGATCACGTAATGACACTTGTGCTGTATAATCATTAAAGCCTAACGCTCCAAATACATAAAGAACCAAGTCTATTACCTTTTTGAATTCATCTTTAACCTGATCAGGACGGCAAAACAAATGTGCATCATCTTGCGTAAACCCACGAACCCTTGTCAAACCGTGAAGCTCACCAGATTGCTCGTAACGATATACAGTACCAAACTCAGCAAAGCGAACCGGTAAGTCCTTATACGAGCGTGGTTTTACTTTATAAATTTCACAATGATGCGGACAGTTCATTGGTTTTAACAAAAACTCTTCTCCTTCGATCGGAGTCTTTATTGGTTGAAATGAATCCGCGCCATATTTCTCATAGTGTCCAGAAGTCACATATAACTGCTTATGCCCGATATGCGGCGTAACAACAGGCTCATACCCAGAGTTTAACTGTGCTTTCTGCAAAAAGTCTATCAGCTTTTGACGTAATGCAGCTCCTTTAGGCAACCAAAGTGGCAAACCTGCACCAACTTTTTCAGAAAAAGCAAAAAGTTCCAACTCTTTCCCAAGTTTACGGTGATCGCGTTTTTTCGCCTCTTCTATAAATTTCAAATACTCTGTAAGCTCCGATGCCTTAGGGAACGTAACACCATAAATACGTGTCAACTGTTTGCGAGACTCATCACCCCTCCAGTAAGCACCGGCAACATTAGTCAATTTAATCGCTTTAATAAACCCAGTATTTGGAATATGAGGGCCACGACATAAATCTGTAAATTCCCCTTGCGTGTAGAAAGTAATCTTTCCATCTTCCAAGTCTTTGATTAAATCTAGCTTATACTCATCTCCTTTTTCAGTAAAGTAAGCCAATGCATCCGATTTCGAAACAGCTTTACGTTCAAATGTTTCTTTCCGTTTAGCCAGCTCCAGCATCTTGTCTTCGATGGCTTTAAAGTCATCAGACGAGAATTCACGATCACCAAAATCAACATCGTAGTAAAATCCGGTTTCAATCGCGGGACCAATACCAAATTTAATCACTGGATACAATGCCTCCAAAGCCTCAGCCAGTAAGTGGGCTGAAGAATGCCAAAAAGTGGATTTACCTTTGGTATCATTCCAGGTTAATAACTTAACAGTAGCATCATTTTCAATAGCACGGGCAGAATCCCACACTTCGCCATTTACTTCGGCAGCAAGAACGTTTCTTGCAAGCCCCTCTGAGATGGATAACGCAATCTCTGCAGCAGTGATTCCTTTTTGATACTCTCTTACGGAACCATCCGGTAGTGTAATTTTAATCATTTACAACTATGATCTTTAAATTGTTAAAAAATAGAAAACATAAAACAACATGTACAATTATGTTATTACACTTACGTTTTCAATAAATAAATTGTGACACAAATTTAGTAAAAATTCTGATAAAATAACAGGTTTTTTGCGCTATTCAACGCATTATTCAGGGCATTTACAGGCTCCCCACCTCTCCACTGTTCAAATACGCCGACTTCATTGGCTTTACACACTTTACATCCTCATCGTTGCAGTTTAAAACGGATTGATAATCTGATCTTATTGACCAACAATATCGCTCTATGGTACCGAGGTACATCCCAACAATTAATGAAAATCAGGTTATATATTAACAGGGTAATTGCAGGGGGTTAACAGGGGTAAATCCCTATTAACCCCCTGTTATACCTCTACAAAAAGAGTGTTGTTTCACTGTTAATAGAAAACATAGTATAGGCTGATAGCATGGTAGCAGTAAACTATGTGCTTTGTTTAAACATGAACCTAAAAACAAAGGGATAAAAGCAGATTATACCAGCTACTATATATAAAAAAATGACAGGGCAGCTACTTAAAAGCAACAGGACAAATTGAGCATCTCATTAATATTTGCTACCTTTGCAGACTGAAATTTTAACTATGTCAAATCAAGTACCAGAAGACGGAACACTATTACCCCTAATGGAAGAATTTTACACGATTCAGGGAGAAGGCTACCATACCGGGACTGCTGCTTATTTCATACGATTGGGTGGTTGCGATGTTGGCTGCCATTGGTGCGATGTAAAGGAAAGCTGGGATGCATCTATCCACCCCCTTACAGCCGCAGATTCGATTATCGAAAATGCAAAGAAATATCCGGCAAAAACTGTTGTCATTACGGGTGGCGAACCGCTTATTTATAATTTGGATTACCTAACAAAAGGGCTTCATGAGGCAGGGATTAAAACGTTTATTGAAACCTCTGGTGCATATCCTCTGAGTGGTGAATGGGACTGGATATGTTTATCTCCAAAAAAATTCAAAGCACCACGCAAAGATGTGTTAGAAGCTGCTGGTGAACTTAAAGTTATCGTTTTCAATAAAAGCGATTTCGCTTGGGGAGAAGAATATGCACAACTTGTAGGGCCAAACTGCAGATTATACCTTCAACCTGAATGGTCGAAATCTAAAGAAATGACGCCTTCTATTATTGATTACGTAAAAGAAAACCCTAAATGGGATATTTCACTACAAACACATAAGTTTTTAAACATTCCTTAATAGTGAAATGCACGATTAAATAGACACAAAAAAGAAGCTGTCTCAAAT
>NZ_DLAV01000027.1:0-18416 GCF_002494055.1 Sphingobacterium sp. UBA7038 | reverse complement strand
CACTTTTAAGTTGCAATTCCACAACAGAACTAACACAATAAAATAAAGACATTATGAAAACTTTAGTAAAAACATTCACAGCAGCAGCTTTAATCGCAGTATCAACTTTCGCTATGGCAGCTGAAGGACCTGGAGCAAAAGCAACAAAAACTAACATTAACCTTTCTACAGCAGATTTCGCTTTAGAGCACTATGTTGCGGTAACTACGGAGGGAGAATCAGCAGGAGTAGAGCAGTTATTCGCAGAAGATTTCAACCAAAAGCTCCAAGCTGCCAGTGCGCAGTCTAACAGCCGTAGCGAAGTGGTTAAATCCTTGAAAAAACAAAAAGGCGAAAAGTTAAACTGCACAGTGAGCACCGATATTATCGAGGAATCGGCAGACTATATGGTGGCTAAAGTAACGTTGAAATTTGAAAACTTCACCAAAACAGATTTAGTTACCTTGGAGCGTGTGGCCAATGATTGGAACGTATCCAAATCGATCAATTCTTATAAATAAGAGCCATCTCAAATAAATATATATGTTGTAGAGCCACATCGAGAGATGTGGCTTTTTCCTTTCATTCCTAAACAACATTTCGGATATTTGGACAAAGGCCAGTTTTTAGTTAAAGGATTTTATCATGTCGGATATTCAGCAGTTAATAGGACAGATCAGAGCATTCAGAGATGCGAGAGATTGGGAACAGTTTCACAATTCTAAGGATCTCGCAGTTGCGTTGAGCATTGAAGCGTCTGAGCTTCTGGAGCTTTTTCTGTGGAAAGGAAATGAAGATGCCAATCCTGACAAGTTGAAATATGAGCTTGCCGATGTACTAATGTATGCGCTATTACTTGCCGATAAGCACGGACTTGATGTTAAGGAGATCGTGGAGGACAAGATGAAACTCAACAATGAAAAATATCCTGTAGAAAAAGCCAAGGGAACTGCTAAAAAGTATAATGAACTGTAATTAATAACGCATGTCAGAATTGGATATTAAAGAAGTTCATATTGTTCCCGTCGGTAGCACAGAAGAGGTTAAGGATACAGATAGCAAACTAGATTTTTATAACAGCGCACTTGTTTATCTGCTCAACGATAAAAGGTCAATCTATATCGGTGAATCTATCGATATCAAGAACCGCTTTTCGAGCCATAATAGACACGACAGCAAGAAAGATCTATTAATCCGACATGCGATCTATTCGCATTTGTTCAACAAATCCGTTACCCTGCATCTAGAAGCATTCCTGATCAACCTTTTCTCAGCAGAAAAAGGTCTGAAACTGATCAACCTTGGCAATAACGGACACTACTATCACCAGAAGAAAGAATATGAGGTATTGTTTCCACAGATCTGGAAACAACTTGAAGAACTTAAAATAGCGCGTACGTCTACCAGTCTGCTATCATCGACAGCCTTCAATCACGTTTTTCTTCAATCTTGTTAAAAAATCTGAAACTTAAGTTCCGAAGAGAAAATACCAGGCTTGATATTATATGTAACTTCCGTGACAAAATTTCCAGCTCCATCCCTAAACTATTTACAACAACCTCTCCGCGATCTCCGCCTCGCCAACCACTACACCGCCTTTCAGGTACATCATCCGCTCACCACTTTTATAATCCGTGATTATGTCAAAGTGACCATTACAGGTTCTCATGCGTGAAAGCAATGCTTTCCTACCTGCCCTAAAGCCTTTATGTTTAGTTACGTCAAATACATATTTAGAGCAGCTATGCCTAAATATACACTTACGTCTTCTTTCTGGTGGGATGATCAACCAATACAACCGGATCGCGGTCAATAGGAGAGACTTCATGGCCTTGAAAATACCACCATCTGTCTTGCCGTCGTATATCCAGGTTTATTATTAAAGCAACCATTTTCGGCATGTACATAAGTTGTGACGCTTTCTAGTCTTACATAGTTCCATCCTCCTGATGCACCCTGATTAATCAGGTTTTCTAATTGTTCTGCTACTTGATCCGATGTGCCTGTCCTTGGGTCTATCGATGCTACAAAAGGTACTACTTTGTATTCCATAATATCAGTATTTGATTGGGTTAATGATTTAATTAAAGCTATGTAATAAAATATTGAAAATCAATGTGTTTTGAGTTTTATTGCAATCCATTTTACAATATTGTCAATTTTAAGAATAAAAAATTACAGATTATTACGGCTTCCCGTAAAAGTTATGCCTGTGCACCAGGTGGCTAGCTACTGTATTAAAGAACATGTCAAGATAAGGAATGCTTTTGCATTTTATCTGACCTCTGGAGACTGGCTTTTACGAACCAAGATCAGTATTTTTAATACACTGAGTTTTGCCAATGAGCAGTTTTACGATCCTATCAAAGGCACTTTGCAGTTTGATGTGTCCGATCTGGTGCTGATTAAGCCCAGCGGGCGAAATCAGGTCCGCTTGCAAAGGCTGAAAAACAAATTGAATAAGCAAGAGATCGATGGCACCAAAAGATCGATTTTGGCCATTGGCGATGCTCCGGTTGTCTTAGGTGACTGGCAACAATCGGTGTATTTTTTGTAGAGCGGAGGATCTCGGCGAGTCAATTCAGATAACATGATATCAATATGAGTTTTTTACATCCATTTCTCTAAAATCAGGAATAACGGTATTATGCTTGTTTTTCGAAAAGGCTTACTTGTTTATATATTTCTTTATTATCGGCGAAAAACGCCGATNNATCGGCGTTTTTCGCCGATAAATTTAAATAGTTTAAACATGAAGATGTATTCTCAGAGAAGGAAAGATGTGTTAAAATTAGTGCCGGAGGGAGCTTTGGTTACCAGATCTTGGCTACAGCAGAATGATCTCACAGGCCATGCGATCGATAATTTATTGAAGAGTCGACTATTGGAAACTGTGAAAAATGGAGTATATAAACGTGAAGGGGCAGAAGTGGAATGGGGGGATATTGTCTATTTCCTGCAGAAACAGCTAGATACAGATCTAACCATTGGAGGCCTATCGGCTTTAGAACTTCAGAAACTGACCCATTATCTCCCGATGTCTAATCAACGCTTGATTCATTTATATGGCCGGGATAATCTTCCCATATGGATAAATAACCTTACAACAGGGATCAAATTTCTTAAGCATAGTTCTGGCTATTTATTTGGTAATAGTTTTGAAGATGAAAGGCCGCTAGCATTACTTGAGTTTACTAGAGCTTTCAGTTGGAAAAATACAAAGGAAGGCTTACGTATATCCATTCCTGAAAGAGCTATTTTGGAAGTGATGAATCAAGTTCCCCAAAATATATCATTTGAACATGCGGATGAATTAATGCAAGGATTAAATACGCTTTCTCCTAGGACACTCCAAAGATTATTGGAACTGTGCACAAATATCAAAGTTCGCAGGCTTTTCTTTTACCTTGCCGAGCGTCAAAATCATACCTGGTTTACAAAACTTCAATCTGAGAAAATAGATTTTGGATCTGGTAATCGTGTGATCGTCACAGGTGGGAAACTAAATAAGAAATATAAAATAACTGTTCCTGATTTTTATGAGTAAGAAAGAAGAATATGCCGAGCAGGTCCGTTTATTGATCCGATTGTTACCTATAATCGATAAAGAAGACTGTTTTGCACTTAAAGGCGGTACGGCTATTAATTTGTTTTATATAGAGATTTGCCAAGGCTTTCCGTAGACATCGATTTGTTGTATCTGCCAATGGAGGATCGCGACGCCTCTCTTGAAAATATCAGACCTGCATTAGCGAGAATAACAGATTCCATAAAGAAATCGATTGCAGGTGCCCAAGTTCAAAATACAACACTACAACAGGATAATTCTTTACGAATAATAGTTTCACTTAATGATGTTCGTGTTAAAATAGAACTATCTCCTGTTATACGTGGAAGCCTTTTCCCAGCTGTCAGAATGGAAGTGCGACCGCAGGTTGAAAAAGAATTTGGTTATGCTGAAATGCTAGTTGCATCACACCCAGATCTGTATGCTGGTAAACTTTGCGCTGCCCTAGATCGTCAACATCCCCGTGATTTGTTTGATGTAAAACAGTTATACGAAAATGAAGGATTAACGGAAGAATTACGAAAAACATTTCTTGTATTTTTAATAAGTCATTTTCGACCGATGGCAGAACTGCTTAATCCAAACCGAAAAGATATCTCAGGTATATATGAAATGGAGTTTGCGCAAATGGCAGAAATTGAAGTTTCTTTACAGGAGCTACTTTCTGTACGGAAGAAACTGATTGCAGATATCAACAAGGAGATGACTGATAGTGAACGTAAATTTTTACTCTCTGTCAAAAATAAGACACCTGATTGGGCACTCTTAGGATTGGACGCAGCTTTAGTCTCGGAACTTCCTTCAGTGAAATGGAGATTAATCAATTTAAATAAAATGTCAGAGAATAAACACGTGACCGCTTACAAAAATCTAAAAGCTGTCCTATATCCTTAAAGTCAAGCTGAATAGGAGAGATATGGCTTTTTTACGTCAAAAGGGCCTGATTCTCATCAGACCCTTTCTCTTAGCGTTTACTTGTACAGTAATTTTTATGTTTCCTATCGTTTCCTCTTTTTTGTTTCGTCATCCAATGTTTTTAAAGACAATTGGATTTCACCGTACGACGCCAATTTTTATGTTGAACCTTTCTTTCGAAAGGCAGCTTGTAGCCGTTTTGTATGGTAAGAACAATACTCCATTTGAAATAGTTTTATAAGATTGACCTGTTTTGTCTTGCTAACTATCTTGTTTTCTTTTAATTATTGTTGTAGTTTTGGTGTCTCACATCGAACTGTTTTGCCGTAATGAGATAAAACGAGGCGAAAAATGAAAAACAACTATAGTTCACTCGAAAATTTAACTTTACAAAAGTTAATACGGGCTGGAGATCAAGAAGCATTTAGGATAATCTATGAAAGGTATTGGGACAAAATATTTGTGATTTGTAATAACCGGCTCCCACAGAAAGATATTGCGGAAGATCTTTTACAGGATATTTTTATTTCACTTTGGAATAATCCCAAACTCGAAGAGGTTCAAAATCTTGAAGCTTATTTATTTCAGGCAGCCAAGTTTTCTATAATTAAATATCTAAATAGATCTTCAAGAATCGATTTTGTTGATCCTAATTCCTATGGATTATTGGATCGTGTGGGAGAGCTTGGCCTGGACGATGCATTATACACCAAAGAACTTCAGCAACTTATTTTCCAAGAGGTAGAGCGCCTGCCGGAGAAAACAAAGATTATCTTTAATTATTCCCGTATAGATAATTTGGACAGTAGAGAAATCGCTGAAAAACTAAATATCTCCCATCGAACTGTTGAAAATCAAATCAGCAAAAGCCTAAAACATTTAAGGATTTTTATAAATAATTTAAAATCTTTGTTATTTTTTTAATTTTTTAGCGTGCGTTGCTCAGCACTTATGGTACTTCTATATAGACCACAAGTGTTAATCATATGAAGACGCAACAAGAAATTAAAGAAATCATTTCCCGTATTAACCAGGGAATAGCCTCTGAGGAAGATATTCTACAATTCCAGCTTTGGTACAATAGTTTTGACGATAGTGAAACAATACTCGATAGTAATCTCTCGACTGTCGAATTTAAAGATAAAAACTGGGCAGAGATTAACCGACGTATTGCTCCCGCCAAAATATCCAGGTTGCAATGGGTATGGCGAGTTGCAGCTGCACTACTGCTGCTCTCTGCAGCTGCAGTCTGGATCTGGTCAATTCAGCAAAAGGAAAATAATAATGAAGTTTTTAGATCGGCGGCATGGATCACAGATACTTCAGGCCAAACTGAAGAAATTAATAGCAGTTTACATGATTTTTTAGATTCGACAAGATATGTAGATCTCAAAGAACATCATAATTTAAGAACCTTGGCAACAGCTGCAGGAGAGTTTACCAAAGTTATTCTCCCCGATGGCACTAAAGTGTCTTTGAATGCCGGATCGAAGATCGTCTTGTCCCCAGATTATGGCAAGGCGGCGCAAAGGACAATTTCATTGGAAGGGGAGGCTTACTTTGAAGTAGTAACAATACCTGGACGCAGTTTTGTCGTAAAAACAGCAGATCAGCAGATCAGAGTTCTCGGTACAAAATTCAATGTCAGAGCTTATCCTAGTTTTGATAAAACAATTACCACACTACACGAGGGGAAAATTGAGCTAAGCAATGGGAACCAAAATGTCATATTGCAACCCAATAATATAGCTGTCAACAAAGATGGAGCTTTGTCTCTTCAACGGATGGCGAAGCTAGAGAAAGAGGCATGGCGTAAACTAGATTTTGAATTTGATAATGAATCCATTAAGACTGTACTTCATCAACTTAGCCAGTGGTATGGTTTTGAGCTCTCTTATCAGTCTTCTGTTCCTAATCAGTATATCTCTGGTAAAATAATAAATGGCACAAAAACCTCAGATGTGCTTGAGATTATGAAAAACTTAACGAATGGGAATTTTCAGATGAAAGGTAAGGTCCTCTATGTGAATTTCGCAAATAATTAACCTTAATACAATGAATGAAAAATTATTTAAACGAAGCCCGGCTTTTTTAAATCCGGAATTGCTTTCGGTTAAACTAACCACCTTAATGACAATTGGGCTATTGTCTTGTAGCATACAGCAAAGTTTCGCACAGCGAATTCATATTGATACAACTAAAAAGCCACTTAAAACAGTGCTAAAGCAGATAGAAGAGCAGTCAGGTTATTCTTTTGTTTATGACGCAGGTATTGTAGAAAATACTGCTATGATTCAGATTTCACTTGATGAAGACGGAATTCAAGCTGCATTGTCGAAATTATCCAAAGAGCTTAATGTTGAATATAAGATTGTTAATAAAACTATTACGTTAACTCGGATCAAAGAAAAGGAGGGAACAATCTTGTTGAAAGGACGTGTGTCCATCGATGATCAGGATGGTAAATCTCCTTCATATCAAGCTGGTGTCAGTGTCGCGATCAAAGGAACTAATAAAGTTACCAGTACTAATAATATCGGCGAATTTAGTTTGGAAGTACCTATGGAGGCGACTATTGTGGTCAGTTACATCGGTTATAAATCCAGAGAAATTCCTGCTAAAGATATCAGAAAAAACCTAGCTATCGTGCTCCAAAAAAGTATGGATTATCTAGATGAAGTAATTGTAACAGCATATGGTACCAAAGAAGCGAGAGAGAACCAAACAGGATCGGCTTTTACAATTACAAGAAAGGACCTGGATAATAGGCCTGCGCTCCGATTAGATGCTTTACTGGAAGGTGTCGTTCCTGGGGTCGAATTTAATTCACAAGATGGGGGTACAAATAGTTCTGCAAGATCACGCTATAGCACTAGAATACGTGGCGAAGCATCTACCGTTGGCGGTATAACATCAAATGAGCCGTTATGGGTCGTGGATGGTGTGCCTTTGTATACTGGCGGAACGACTAATTCAATTCCTGGGATGCAAAATTCGATCAGTCCATTGACATATATAAATCCGAATGATATTGAAAGTGTCACCGTACTTAAGGATGCCAGTGCAACGACAATTTATGGCGCAAATGGATCCAATGGTGTTATCCTGATAACAACCAAACGAGGAAAAGGAGCCCCAAAACTTTCTTATTCATTTCGGACAGGGATAAATAGACGGCCGTCAAGTCATCTCAACCAACTGAATGGTCGCCAATATTTAAACTTGGTGAAAGACATGGGTATGGTTGATCAGTTGGGGAAAATTGATACCACACAGGATACGCGTTGGGCAGATGTTTATAATCGTACTGGTTTTACTAATCTCCACAGCTTAGGACTGTCGGGTTCAACAGATGCTGTTCATTATTTCCTCTCAGCCAATATCTATGATGAAAAACAGACGATTATCGGTAATTCTACAAAACGTTATGATGTGCGTTCAAACGTAAGCGGGAATGTCGGCAAACGCTTGGTTTTGAACAGCACACTTGCTGCTTCTTATTCTAAAGATGATATGTTCAATCCGGGCAATGCTTATTTTCAGTACAGCCCATTGATTAGCCCATTTGGTCCAAATGGTGAGTATATTGAGCGCGATCCAAATGGCGGGCTTTTGCAGGGTATGCCGGGTTTGATCGATCAAAATGAACAAAAACAAGCAACCGCACATGTTTTGGGAACCTTAGGATTTACTTATCAATTATGGGATGGATTAGTCTTTACAAACCTCAATGGTGCAGATTTTACCAGCGCCAATGAAGATCAGTACTTTTCGATGTATAATTATACGGGCTCTTCCAGCAACGGTGAGGCCTACCGAGGACAATCACAGGTTTTAAACTTAATCAGTACAAATACCCTAGCATTTAAACGTACTATTTTTAAAGGTGACTTTGATGTTGTACTGGGAACCGAAGCACGAAAAGAAGAACGTAGATCTGTTTCTGCCACGGGAACTAATTTTCCAAATGATTATATCCGAGAAGTCGGCTTTGTATCCACAGATAATCGTCTTGGGACAACGAGTCGCGATAAACAAACGTTACTTTCCTATTTTGGGCGTGCCGGCTACGTATATGATAAACGTTATGCAATAAACTATACCTATCGAAAAGATGGCAGTTCCAATTTTGGTAAAGATGTAAAATGGGGAACCTTTAGTTCTGTCGGTGCGGCCTGGACTGTTAGTAATGAAGATTTTTGGCCCAAAAATAAGATCTTAGATTTCTTGAAATTTAAGGTGTCCTATGGGAATAATGGTAACTCTCGATTTAATTCAGCTTATGCTAGTGGCATTTATAAATACGATTCCAATTATAGCTATGGAGGGAATTCTGGAACGACGATGTCGAGAGGTGTGAATGATGGACTGAAATGGGAAACAACAAAAATGCTCAATACAGGGATAGATTTTAGATTGTTTGGTCGGTTTAATGTGGCTGCCGAATACTATCGAAATGTTACCCACGATATGATTGATGATGCCTACGTATCTATGGTTACTGGATTTAGACGTACTTATCAGAACGTCGGCAAAATGCAAAATACAGGTTTAGAGCTGAGTGTTAATGGAGCAATACTACAAAAGGAAAACTTTAACTGGAATGCCACTTTTATTTTATCGTCAAATAGAAATAAAGTGTTGCAGTTAAATGAAGATATTGACCGTGTTTCGGGCAATACGATCATGAGAAAAGGATATAATTCCCGCTCTTACTATCTTGTGCGTTGGGCAGGTGTGGATCCTTCTACAGGAGACCCGATGTGGTATGATTTGGACGGCAATGTGACTAAAGTGTATAATACAGAAAATCGTGTACTTGTTGGGAATTCAACACCGCAATATTATGGAGGACTAACGAATTATATTAATTACAAAAACTGGAATTTTTCAATTTTCTTCAAATATTCAAAAGGGGGCTATTATTTTGATCAGGCAACTAGAAATAATGGATTGGATGGTCTTAATATTTTGAGTGGCAATCAATCCATTGATATGCTGAATTCTTGGTATTTTCCGGGCCAACTGGCTACTTCTCCACGACTTTCAAATACAACAACCTCATCTATTATGAACTCCACCCGTTTTTTATTGGACAAAACATATCTTAAGTTAGATAATATCAGTTTGGGATATACTTTTAATAGCGGTCTAATTCGCAAATTAAAATTAGATCATATTTCAGTTACCGCTATGGCAAGTAATATTGCGATGTGGACTCCATATTCATCTAAAAAAGGATCAATAAAAAATTATGAATCCTTAGCTAAACAGTTTGGCGTAACAAGTGGAAGCGTAGTTGACAATACCTATGCAAATATGCTTTCAGAATCTAGTCGCGTGCTTAATTATTCATTGGGTATCAATATTGGTTTTTAATCAGAATTTAATATGAAATTATTTAAATATACAGTAATTGCATTATCATTGACGCTTGCGAGTTGCGGTAAATCATTTTTGGAGGTTGAACCCATAGGGCAACTCGGCAAAGAGCAACTATTTTCTGATCTGAATGGTATGCGGGATGCACTTGTCGGTAGTTATAACCTGACCTCACGTTTTTTTCAGTCACAATATGGGATATATGGCGATTTAAGAGGCGATGATGTACAGCGCATCACAAATGGTACGCAAAATTATATGTTAACGGACTATAACTATACTTTTGATGAAGAAGATGGAACTGGTGGGACTTTAGCCATTTGGTCAACAGGCTATGAGGCGATTAATAATATCAATAATATTATTAACTCTGCTGAAACGGTACGTAAGTCACTAAATGGCAGGTCTGACGATTTTAATAGCTATATGGGGCAGAGCCATGTTTTGCGCGGACTACTATTTTTTGCGTTGGCAAATGTTTATGCACAGCATTATACGTATACAGCGGATGGAAGTCATCCGGGAATTCCTATTCCTACAGTAACACCATTACCGAGTGAGCGCGTGCCTAGGGCAAGTATGAAAGATACCTATGCGCAAATCATAGCTGATTTAGAACAAGGAATTACCTTTTTGGAAAATTCCACAGCAAAGACTAAGATATATGCTTCAGCAGATGCCTCAAGGGCTCTTTTGTCCAGGATATATCTATACATGGGACGTTATGAAGATGTGATTAAGTACTCATCGTTAATCCTGAACGATGGAAAGTACAAATTGGTGAATGCCGAAGATTATAAAAATATGTTCATTTCGGATAGTCAGTTTTCAGATTTTAACAGTATTAAATCTGAAGTGATCTGGCAACTAAATCTGAATATTAGATCTTCAAATTTTATGTCAAGTTTCTATTCCGATAGAGTTGCGTTTTTAGCCTATCCTTCGGATAATTTTTTAGATTTATTAGCCACAGATGACATCCGTAAATCAATGTTTGAACTACAGTCAAGCCCAGAGAGGTATATGTCTCTTAAGAATGGGAAGTATTCAACAACAAGTGATCTGAATTGGCCGGTCAACTTTAAAGTGATCCGTTCTGCCGAACTCTATTTAAATAGAGCGGAAGCATATTTTCATACCCAACAATACAATTTAGCTATTGAAGACTTAAAAACCATTAGAGCGAGGGCGCTAGGTAAAAATACTGCAGACATTATTGTCGAATATAGTACTCCGAATGAATTATTGGAATTAATAAAATTGGAAAGACGCAAGGAATTGGCTTTTGAAGGCCAACGTATCTACGATATCATGCGTTATAGAGAATCATTGGATCGTGGGGCTGGATGTAACTCGGCAAACTGTTTGATAAAATATCCAAATGATTTGTTTATTCTTCCTATTCCCAAATCAGAATTAGATGCCAATAAATCCATTACTCCCAATCCCACTGTAAATAAATAAAAATGAAAAATATCCTATTTTTAATGAGTTTCATCTCCCTGCTATTTTTAGCTTGTAATAAAGAATTGGAAACTCCATATGATCATCCTTTTTTCTATATCCACCAAAATAACGTTTCGGAAATAACGGTGCAGGCCAACAGAAATGAGTCGGTTGACTATAAAGTTTATTTCAGTACAAAAACACAGTTTGAAGCCATAGAATTGGATTATGAAGTGGTAGCAGGCGAAGGGCTTAAAGCTGGCGTAGATTTCGAAGTTGTTAATACAGGTTCGTCGCTTCTGTTTAAGCCAGGTGTCGTAGAAATGCCTATAAAAATACGCTGGATTAATCATCCGATAGAAGAAGGTAAAGACAATACGTTGACTATTCGTCTGCTCAGAAGTGATAAGAATATTACACTTGGGCTACCCGGCCCTGATCATAAACAATCTAGTCTGAAAATTACTAAAATATAGAACATATGGATATTCTGAAAAAAACAATAGGGATATTTAGTGTTCTTCTTGTATCATTCATACAGCTGAAAGCTCAGGACCTTAAACAGGATCCAAAACTGGTGCGCGGAAAATTAAAAAACGGTTTTCAGTATTTTATTTATCCTAATAATACGAATAATCAGCAGACTGCTATACAGCTTTTTGTCAATGCCGGCAGTCTACAGGAGGAGGACGACCAGTTGGGATTAGCGCATTTTGTAGAACACATGGCTTTTAATGGCAGCAAGCACTACCCCAAAAATGAAGTGATCACCTACTTGGAGTCTTTGGGCGTAAAATTCGGAGCTGATTTAAATGCACACACCTCCTATGATGAAACGGTTTATAAAATTACGATCGATAGCAAGTCGAAGGAAAACTTAGAGAAAGCTCTTGATATCGTTAGTGACTGGGCATTCAATCTTAGTTTCGATTCTTTGGAAATCGAAAAGGAACGCGGCATCATTATAGAAGAATGGCGGACCAAGGAAGGCCTTTCTGCCCGCCTAAGCGATCAGACCCTACCTTTGATTTTTTCTCATTCCCGTTACGGCATCCGTAAACCGATTGGTACGCTGGATATTTTGCGTAATTTTCGTCGACCGACACTGGTAGATTTTTATCAAAAATGGTATAGGCCAAACTTAATGGGGTTGGCTGTCGTAACAAACCAAGATCCAAAAGCAGTTGAAAAGATGATCAAAAAGCTTTTTGGAAAAGCTAAAAATAGAAAACCAGAGGCAAAGCGCATTTCATACAGCCTCGCAAATCATACAGATACACTTTTTAATATCTATACCGATAAAGAGGCCAATAGTATTGACTTTAGTTATATTGGGATTTTGCCAGCCAGCAAAGCTGTTAAGACCGAAGCCGATTTTTTTGAAAATTTAAAACGTAGTACAGTAAATGCACTTTTAAAGAAAAGATTTGATCGAATTGCCCAGTTAGACGACAGTTACAAAAGTGCTTCCATGTCGGTCTCTGATCTTTTATTGAACAATGGACTTTCTGTTGGTGGAGCTACCTTGTACGAGGGGCAGATCAAATCTGGAATTTCTAAATATTTGAAAGAACGCGAACGTATTTTGCGCTACGGATTTACCTCTTCGGAACTGTCTGATTATAGAGAGCAATACAAAAGACAGCTTCAACGCGCGCCAGAGAACAAAGAACTGAATGCCAATATGATGTTGAGCCAATTAAAAGATGTCTTTTTTACTGGCCAAATATTAATGGATAAGGAAGCCCGTAATGGGCAGATATTACGTGATCTAGATCGACTCGATTCTTTAAATCTCCTGCATCATCTCCAAGGTTATTTTAAGCCAGGAAATACAGCTGTGATGCTAACCGCTCCTGAACGCCTCATGGCAGAGGTGCCCAACGAAAGTGTTTTGCGCCAGTTGTTCGCAGAGTCCGCCCAGGCAGATTTGAAGAAATGGACAGATCATATTGAAATACCCCAGCAATTGTTGAGCGATCTGCCTATATCCGGTAAAGTGATACAAAAGAAACTGATCAACGAGGTCGGTGTGACCGAATGGCAACTTTCCAATGGCGCCAGATTTTTTCTGAAGAAAAATGATAGTAGAAAAAATCATATTCAACTAACAGCCTTTAGAAAAGGCGGTTTTATTGCTATGGACAGCTCCGATTATGTCAACGCTGTGTATGCCAAAAATATAATTGGAGCCAGTGGTGCGGGGGCATTTACGCGGGCGGCATTAACAAAATTTTTAAATGGAAACTCAGCGTCGGCCACGTTTATGATAGCGCCAAATCGAGAGGGACTGTCGGCTTCAGCTAATCAAAAGGATATCAAGTCTATGTTTGAGCTGATTTACCTCAAATGGACTCAGCCTCGTGTCGATGAGAAAATTTTTGGAAGCATCAAAAAGCAAGGGTTAGATGCCGCCAGGAATAAAAAATTCAATGTGATGGATGCCTATAATCAAGCGATCAATAAAGCTATAGGGGCGGACGATTTGGATGAAAATACACTTTCGGTCGAACGCATTGAAAAGGATCTACAGATCGATCGTATTGTACCAGTATTCAAAGAACGTTTCCATTCAGCTAAAGATTTTGATTTTGTGCTAGTCGGTGATTTTGATATAGATAGTATTCAAGCTTTTGTAGAACAGTATATAGCGGCACTTCCCACAGGATATTACCGCAGTGAGCAGCGGATCCCAGCTTATAAACAACGCCAAGATCAAGAAATTGTCCAATATGCAGGTCAGGCCGAAAAGGCCACGGTTAACTTGTTCTATCAGACCACTTCTACACATTATGATTACCCTGAGATACTAAAAAATGAACTTTTGGAAAATGTGCTCAAGGTTAAACTCCGAAAGAATTTGAGAGAAGAGCAGTCAGGCGTATATGGCGTAGGCGTTAGTGTCAGTGCAACTTCTGAACCGACCGATTTGATGCGTACACGTATTAATTTTACCTGCGAACCTTCAAGAGCAGAGTTTTTGATCGGACAAGTTCAGATTGAGCTTGATAAAATCATAAAAGATCCGTCTTACTTTGTTGAAGAACTCAATAATGCTAAAGTGCAAATGCACCAGGTATACGACAAACAATTTGGAAAAGATACATTTTGGAGTGCAGAACTGCGCAACCATATTTATTATGGCTTTGGAACCTGGTCATTTTTTACCAGTTATAAGCAAATGCTTGATCAGATAAAAGCTGCAGACATTGCAGATTATGCTAAACAGAAGCTCAATAAAGCCTACAAAGTAAAAGCGGTATTATTACCCGAAAATTTAAAGAAATAATTCATACAGATGAAATGGTCAGCGACATATCAGACAAGTCTGATAAAGATAAGACCTAAGCTTCATCATCATAAAAATATAGGGATGAAAAAACACTATTGTTTAATATTGATCACAATGATCTTTAGTCAGTTTCTTCTCGGATGCAAACAGGATGCATTACTTGCAGATAATGTACAGTTGCAATCCTTTTCTTTTGACCCAGCAAGCAATCCGGGCCTTAAAGATGCAGTATATGGTACCATCGAAGGACAGCATATTTCTATTCGTGTGCCCAACTCTGTCGATATTACAAAAGCAGTACCTTCCTTTAAAGGTACGTCGGAGAAAATGGTTGCATACGTTGGGAAAAATATTCAAGAATCTGGGGTTACGGCCGTCGATCTTTCCAAAGCAACGGTCTACCGTTTTGTGACACCAAACGGAATGTCGGAATATAGCGTTTCGGCACAAAAGTCGGGATCTATTCTTTCCTTTGGTTTCTATGCAGCTGATAATCCAGATTATTTGTTTCGCGATTATCCCGCTACAATAAGCAAACTTGATATCAAAGTAGATCTACCTGTAGATGCCAATATCACCAAGTTGGTTGCCCGATATACTGTCAACGAAGGCACAGTACTGAAGTCCAATGGTGCAGATTTCAAAAGCAAGGAAACCATTTTAGATTATTCCAATCCCCAAACCCTGACATTGCAGGATTTGGAAAGCGGGACATCTGAAAATTTTGTTGTTCAGGTAGGCAGGCTGACAGCACCTGTGTGGACAGCGATGCAGCTTCCAGACTTTTTACAAATCAACAATGTTGCGGAGGCAGGGCTTGAAATTAATCCAATAAATAATCAGCCGTATGTATCCGTTCAATTTTCCGGCAGTACAGATGATTTACGAAAAGGGCTTATTACCGCGTTCAATAGTGAAAGCAAACAGTGGGAGACTTTAGGGAATGAATCTGGCTTTACGCCAACAAGAGCCGATTACATTTCGTTAGATTTTTCGAAACAAGGGATTCCATATGTTGCATTTAGAGATTATACGGCAGGAGCTAATGCACAATATGCATCATTAATGAAGTATGAGAATAATACCTGGTCATTTGTAGGCGAGCAGCAGGGATCTTTCAACAGGGTGAATTATTTAACGTTAAAGTTGGATGACAATAATGTGCCTTATCTAGGATATGTGTTCTCACGTGCGTCTTCTCCTTACCCTAGCCGTGGTACATATGTTGAATCGTTACGTAATGGAAAGTGGACGGGGCAGTCCTTTGCACAGTCAACTACAGGCTGGTTTTCAAAAATGTTTAAAGGACGGGATAATAAATTGTATTATGCCGTCATGGATTTAACAAACGGTACAGCAAGCCGTAAACCTTCTGTATATAGGTTTGAAAATGGTGCATGGAATTTGGTCGGGAATGTTAATGTAGGACCTGCAGAGTCAAATTCAGGAGGTATCAATATTGATCTTGACGTAAAAGAAGACGGTCAAATTTATATGGTTTACCAGTCCAATTCACCGGCTTATAAAACATTTGTTATGCATTGGAATGGGAGCAGTTGGAAACAGTTGGGTGACGGTATCAGCCAAACGACCAGTAGCTCCGCAAACCGCGACAATGTGGCGATCCGTATACACCCCGACGGTCGGATTTTCTTGGCATACGGAGACGCAATCAATGGAATAAAGGTCTGCACCTACAATGAAGCTACAGGAAACTGGAATACTGCAGTGCAGGTTTCACCAGAAAATGGAAATAAATTTGTGATGCAGATAAGTGATCAAGGAATACCTTATTTGATCACAGTGATAAACAGCAAAGCTGCCCTTTTCAAATACGATATTCCCGGATTATAACATAGTTCAGGTCACGGTCGGATGTATAAAATTATCTGACCGTGACTTAGCTATCAGCAATGAACAATATGATTAAAAAAATAAGCATTATCTGGATCTTGGGATTACTTTTTGTAATAAAGGTCACAGCCCAAGTAGCAGTAGCTAAGAAAGTCTTGATTGAAGGACATGCTTTTGAAGACAAAAATAACAATGGCCTTTTGGATAAAGGAGAGAAAAGGCTTTCTAAAATTCGGGTATCAAATGGTATTGATGTGATAAGCACCGATAAAACCGGAGCATATAGCTTTGAAGCTAAGATTGGTCAATCCATTTTTTCTATCACTCCATCTGAATATGTATGGGCAAAGGAAAATAAAATAGGAAATGCAAATGCATATTACCTCAATCCTAATCATACTATTCCCGATACTTTGGTGTTTGATATACCATTAAGAAAGAGGAAAAATATCCCTCTCGAATTCAATATTGCCGCCATTGGAGATGTGCAGGTGAGCGATCAGGAGGAATTGGAATTTGCGGCCAAAAGTATATTTTCCGAACTTATAGAAAGGAAGGATATTGATTTTAATCTTGTTCTGGGAGATTTAGTCAACAATAATATGGAGATTTTGCCTGAGGTGGGGAAAATGATCGATGCGCTGCCGATGTCATCCTACACAATGGTCGGCAACCATGATCGGAACGTTGTCAATCCGGATTATATGAACGACCGTTTCAATGCTGTTTTTGGAGCTGATAATTATGCTTTCAATTATGGTAATGTACATTTTATCGTGTTAAACAATGTGTTTGCTACAGGCAAAAATTCTTATGAAGGAAGATTAGCTGATGAGCAGTTGACATTTTTGAAAAATGATCTTTCCTATATTCCAAAAGATGCTTTAGTAGTGCTTAGTCAGCATATTCCTATGGCTTTTACACGAAATAGGACGGAGGTACTTCAACTGTTGGCTGATTATAAAAATGTATTGATTTTGTCTGGACATACCCATCAGGTGGATCGTTATTTCTTTAAAAATAAAGCGATACAGGAATTGGGTGCTGGTGCAACCTGTGGTAACTGGTGGCGTGGTGAGAAGGATGCCAAAGGAGTTCCGGATGCCAGGATGCTGTGCGGTAGCCCAAGGGGGTATTTTGTGATCAATATTAAAAACAATAGCTATTCGTTTCAGTTCAAAGCCGTAGATCAGGATGCTAAAAAACAAATGCATATTGCTGTTAGAGCGGGCGTATTGCTAGCAAATGTTTTTGGAGCGGCAGACAGTACGAATGTCATGGTACAGATAAATGATGGAGAATGGGTCAGGATGCGGAAAAGTAAAAGTGTAGATCCCTTTGTATCCGATATCATCGAAAAAAATAATCAAAAAATCTATCCCACTTTAGGTAGCACGGCGAATCCTTTACGAAAGCGGGCCTCTGGTCATCTTTGGGAATTTCCGTTGCAAAACGTAAATGGTGATAGCATAAAAGTGATCCGGATTAAAGCGGAGGATAACTATGGCTTTTTAGTTCAAAATGAATTTACCGAGTTTTTTTCGCAGTAGTTATACAAATTATTCTTGCTATATGTCCATAGCTTATCTAAAAGGGTAGGTTTGACCGTAGAAGACACTATAGTTTTCATATGTTTTAAGTTTAGTTTAGAAGCCACGTCGTGAGATGTGGCTTTTTTTGGATAGCTTATTTACCTAATGCCTTGACGATAGCCACGCCCACGGCCTTGGCTGATTGAGGTTTCTGGCCGGTGATCAATCTGCCGTCAATAGTAACATGCGACTGCCATGGTTCGGATTTTTCATAAATCCCACCTATTGCCTTTAGCTTATCCTCTAGTAAAAAGGGGACGACATTGCTGAGCTTTACAAGCTCTTCCTCCTCATTGCTAAAGCCATTGACTTTTTTCCCTTTTATCAAATATTCGCCGGTGCTCAGTTTGATGTTGGTTAAGCCTGCAGGTCCATGACATACAGCTGC
>NZ_DLAV01000002.1:0-31280 GCF_002494055.1 Sphingobacterium sp. UBA7038 | reverse complement strand
AACGTTTAGGACGCAAGTGATATCTCATCAAAAGAATAAATGACGAAACAAACAAACTTAAACAAGAAAAATAAAAGATAAATAAATTACTATTTACAATTTTAAAAATCCCAAATACAATAGATCCAAAAAATAGAGCAATAAATAATGGATAGTTTTCTCCTTTACCAATCCAATTCCACATTCCATATCTTTTAATAAATAAAATCCCTAGTATTCCAGAAATATAGCCTATAATACTTCCGAATAAAACATCTAATAAGAAATGAGCTCCTACCGCGACTCGCGTTAGACATAATATAATTCCTAAACAAACAATAAATGACGTCCAAAGAAGCTTAAAATACTTATCTGCAGGCATTAAAACTAAAAGAACAACAGTCAGGACAGTAAAAATTGTAATCGAATGCCCAGAAGGAAGACTATTGCTTCCATAATATGCTTTACCTATAATCACAAAACTATTTTCATGAAACGCTGATGCTGGTCTTGGAACTTTAAATAACCATTTCAAAGGGGAGCATATTAAACCAGAAATAATACTAGCTGATATAAGTGCTTCCCATAATTTAGGTATATAAACTAATAAAGGTGTGAGTAAGGAGAGAAAAATAAAAGCATCTCCTAGTTGTGTCAGATTGTATTGAATTAGTGGAAATTTTGCTAATTCAAAATTTAGGTAAAAAAAAGCTTCCTTCTGAATTTCTATATACGAATTAATAGAAAAAGCATCATTTAAATAAATATAAATGGTTATTATTAACAGTAGAATAAGTGGCAAATAAAGATAAGTGAGTTTTACTCTATTTACATTTAAAACGGTTTTTTCTTTCATTGTTTGATTAATCTTAAAATATTAGGCTTAAAAATTTTAAATACTTATTCTTATCCAAATACACCAGTAATCTTGTCTAAGAATAACTTTACACTGCGTTTATGAAAATTTTAATGTCTTATCCCTCTATAGTGTAAATAGGTATGTTTTATTTGAACAATAAAAGCTATAATCAATGCTATTAGAATTACAATTATAAAAAACACCATGAGTGGAGATCTTTTTCTTCTCTTATAGTGATTAGGAACACTTTTTACAACATTTCTTTTCCTTTTTTTAGTAGGAGATTGTCTTCGATAATACTTCTGCTTTTTTTTCATTCCAATTTTCAGATGTTAAAGCATTCTGTTATTTAATAATAATAAATCGATGATTTCGTGTAGAAGACATTGCTAAGGATATTCGTTATCAGACGACCGCCAATTACTATATTACTTTCAGGAAAATAGCATGCTTCAGAAAATAAATAGCAGGATGCCAAAACCAGTAATGACCTTGTTCTTAATATTGAATTTTATGATTATGCCAAACACAATGTATATCGCTAGTTAACATTTAAAAATCAAGCTTGCCCATATCTCGTGAACAAAAAAGGTAAGGAATAAAAGAAAGTAGTATAAGGTAGGAAGAATCAAATATTGCTTGATGACATTGATTAATCTTTTGGCATCACGCAGTAAGAAATCAAAAGTAATATATAAATATACATTATACCCTAACTCACTTAAATTTCAAATGAATTTAGGAGAAAAATTTTGGCGGCTGCCAGATAGTACCTGAATACTGGGAGAAAAAGCTACAATCCCACATTCTCATTTTTTTCTTTAAGAATAACTGTATTGGAACGTGCAATTCAGGAACATTAAAACTGAAGGAAACAACTGAGATACTACAGCATGTGCACTGGCAAAAGGGTGTACAATAATCGTCCTTGTCCTTGTCATGTCTATGGCTAGTTTCATTCGCGTATTTGGAAAGAGCTTCACAACTATTATTAATATCCCCACAAGGCACTGTAAAGAGTGCTAAGATATAAAATAACAATATAGCTGCTTTCCATCTCATATTTAAAACAAAAGTAATAAAAAAACTCCTTTCTTATTAATTTTGAATAAAATTATACTTACTATGCTTAAGTATTAGCAACACTATTTTTTATTGAGACCTTATATAATCTCTTATTTCATTTTTGTTTGCAAAGCCTTATAAAAATAGCTTTTTAATAAATTAGTCATGTACGTTAATGTCTTGCTGCCTCTTTGATTCAATTTGAAAAGTTGTATGCGACAGTTTAAAATCCTTTGTAGCCCTATCATTTAAAGCAGCAAGGATAATATCTGTATCCATTTTACTGTGCACCAAAACATGAGAACTCATAGCGTTGACGCCTGATGTGAGAGACCAGACATGGAGATCATGTATTTCTATTACGCCATCCACTTGTTCAAGTGTATTTCTCAGTTTTTCTATATCGACATCCTTTGGGGTGCTCTCCAACAAGACATTTATAGCTTCTTTCAAAAGTTTCCAAGTCCTAGGGAAAATAAGTAAGCCAATAGCAGCGGAAATGAGAGGATCGGCATAATACCAATCTGTAATCAGCATGATAATACCCGCAATCATCACCCCTATTGATGTTAACCCGTCAGATAAAACCTCAAAATAAGCACCTTTCATATTCAAACTTTCAGATGAATCTTTTCGTATGATTATGATTCCTATTATATTTACTATAAGGCCAATTCCCGCGACTAACATCATGCTGCCACTCTGTACCTTGGGAGGATCCATAAATCGCTGCCAAGATTCGAAAAGAACATAAATTGAGATAGCAAGCAGTACGACAGCATTTATAACTGCAGCCAATATCTCTGTTCTAAAATATCCAAAAGTCTTTTTAGAATTGGCTTTTCTTTCGCCAATCTTAATAGCAATAAATGACAAAAAAAGTCCAGCTACATCCGTAAACATGTGTGCTGCATCTGCCAACAAGGCTAGACTTTTTGTCAATATACCTCCTACGACCTCTGCAATTAAATAGGTTCCACTTAATCCTAAAACGATTAGTAGATTCCTTTTATGCCTACTGGATGCAGAAGGCTCTTTATAAGTTTGCTCCATAAAATATTTACCAATAATAAAATAGTACAATTTAACTGACAAGCAACGGCATTAAGAACACTTTGGAAATTAATTGATACAGAACTTAATATTCAACTGCTAATTACCACTAACAAATTCTTTCTATTTATATGTACATAAGTGACAATTGTTAAAATCAAATAATTCAAATTTCAGTATTTTTTATAAAAATGTGCTACAAATAATTTTAGCGATAGTATGTTCCTTAAATATAACTAATATCTTTTTCGTGGTCAATTTTTATACAAATTTTAAAATATAGACAAACGAGTCAAGATAATATGCTATATGAATGAAAATTAATTATAGTTCCACGATCCGAATAGCAAAGCCACCGCCAGGTGCAGACCTTTGTTTTAATTTACTTTTATTATTTATTTTAAGCTTTTTTATCACATAAGCCTGGGGATTGGTTTTGTAATGAGCATCTGGAGCATCAGCGTAGATCGTAGCTTCATATTTTTTGCCCGTTGTTAAAAAACCAAAATCCAAGATAGATTCATGTCCTTTCTCCCCGCTGACATTCCCGACAAACCATTCATTTTTACCTTTTGATTTACGGGCTATCGTTAGGTATTCTCCCGGTTCTGCTTCGAGATATAGGCTACTGTCCCAATCGACGGCAACATCTTTGATAAACTGAAAAGCATCGATAAAACGCTCATAATTCTCAGGGAGGTCGGCTGCCATCTGCAATGGACTGTACATGGTCACATACAATGCCAGCTGGTTGGCTAAAGTAGAATTGACATGGGATGTATTCTTAGGATTGATCTTTTGGATGTCCATCTCAAAGATGCCCGGTGTATAGTCCATCGGTCCACCGATAAGCCGCGTAAAAGGTAAAATGGTAACATGGTTTGCATGGTTACCCCCGAATGCCTGATACTCTGTGCCACGTGCAGACTCATTACCGATCAGATTGGGCCAGGTACGTGATAAACCTGTCGGACGTACGGCTTCATGCGCATTGACCATGATCTTATATTTAGCAGCTTTCTCCAAGGCATATTGATAATGGTTATTGATCCACTGACTATAGTGATATTCGCCTCGGGGAATAATATTGCCTACATAGCCACTTTTGACAGCCTCATAACCATTGTCTTTCATAAATCTATAAGCGCTATCCAAATAACGCTCATAATTGCGGACTGCTCCCGAGGTCTCGTGATGCATAATCATCTTAACGCCCTTTTGCTTGGCATAATCCCGGATGCCTGCCAGATCAAAATCGGGATAGGGCGTAACAAAATCAAACACATGATCTTTGGCATTGCCAAACCAATCTTCCCAGCCAATATTCCAGCCCTCGACTAATACGCCATCAAACCCGTGTTTTGCTGCGAAATCAATGTAACGTTTTACATTCGCCGTCTTAGCACCATGTTTGCCATGAGGCTTCACTTTGCTATAGTCCGTTTCACCTAGATGTACACTAGGAAGATCATAGGTATAGGACCACTCGCTCTTTCCGGTAATCATCTCCCACCATACACCTACATATTTAGTAGGCTTTATCCACGAAGGATCTTTAATTTTAGTGGGCTCATTGAGGTTGAGCGTCATCCGGGAAGCCAAAATATCTCTGGCATCATCACTCACCATAATTGTGCGCCAGGGGCTCCGAGCAGGCGTCTGCAAATTGCCCTTGGTCCCATTGGCATCGGGTGTCAGCCAAGATTGAAACACAAAATTTTTGTCATCCAGATTAAGATGCATACAGGCATAATTAATTAAAGCCGCTTCGTGGATATTGATATATAGCCCGTCGTCACTTTTCATCATCAAAGCCGTCTGTACACCTGTAGGCGAAAATGGGGTCTGCGAGGCATTGGGCGTAATCGCTTTGGCCATCAATCCTCTGATCTCAGACAGACGAGACTTGGTGTAATCATACTCCTGGGTATCGTAATCTCCTGGAATCCAAAAAGCTGTATGATCGCCATTCATTGCAAATTGCGTTTTTTCCTCTTTTACAACGAGATAAGTCATCTCCTTTTGCTCGGGAAATTCGTAGCGAAATCCCAAACCTTGGTCAAATAATCTGAAACGGACCACAAGTTTTCTTTTGGACGTTTTCTGTTGCAAGCTAATGGTTAGTTCGTTGTAATGGTTTCGAATCTCACTTTCTTCGCCCCAAACAGGATTCCAGCGCTCATCAACATGTTTGCTTTCTTGTGCCGTCTGTTCAAACTCGTCATACAGTGAACTGGACAACGGTTCTCCATTGCCTTCTCCTGCCCCTGAAAATTCAACTTTCTTGGTATTGCCGGTCAATTCCAATCCTAACTTACTGGGTTTGATTACAGCTTTGCCTTTATAACTCAAGGTATACGTCGGTGCACCTGATGCATCCAGTGAAAACTGAAGTTTCAATTTTCCCGAAGGCGAAAGCAGCTCTTGGGCTTGCAGTCCCAAAGTGATTAAAAATAAACTCATCAAGAGCGTCGTTTTCTTCATTTTTTATGATAATTAGTGGATTTTTATATTTTTCGCATTTCGATTATCCGTCAACTTAACGATACAGCTCCCCTGTTGGGCATCCCATGTCCAACTGGACTCATTTTTCTTTATCGTTGACGTTTGATTATTGTCCGCCACAGCATAGGGTATGGTCTTACCATCAATGGTGACGACATTGGGCTTGCTTTCAAGATGATAGCTTAAGTAGAGCTGTCTTCCTTTGGCAGGTATGTAGCCTTTATCCTGGGGCTGAATCGCTGTTTCAAAATCTCTTTCTGCCAGGGTTGTGCAGGTAAAGCGTGTCGTAGCACCAATACCTTTGAGATAATCCTGTGTCTCACCATCGTCTTCATAAAGTTCAAATGTAGCGGACTCTCCTTCATAATTGGGGAAGATATGGATATAAAGCGGATGTATTGGATCCTGACCGATATATTGCATGATCGGCATCATGGGTACGATAGCACCTTTTTTGACAAACATCGGAATTCGATTCAGAGGTGCTCGGTAGGCAATCTGCTGCCCACCCAGATATACCGTCTTTTTGTCGTTAAAATCAATCCATTCGCCATCGGGCAGATAGAGTTTTTTGATCCGTTCGCCTTTTTTCAGTACAGGGGCCACGAGGATTTCCTGTCCAAACATAAACTGATCATTGATCCCGATAACTTGGTCGTCTTGTGGAAATTCCATAAACAAGCCCCTTAATATAGGTAGACCTGTCTGATGCGCTTTGTACGCATGGGAATAGAGATATGGAAACAGTTGATATTTGAGTTCAATGGCTGTCTTGGCATTTTTTTCGGCGACCTCACCAAATAACCAGGGTTCGACCGCATTGTTGCCTTCGTGATGGGCACGGCTCAATGGATTAAAAATACCAAATTGCATCCAACGTGTATACAGCTCCGCCATAGCAGGGTAGTCTGTAATGTCTCCACAGTAACCTGAAATATCTGTCGTCCAGAATGGAATACCGCCAAGCCCCGCCGATAATCCGACCGCAACCTGATTGGCCAATTGACTCCAGCCTTCAGTCACTTCGGTTCCACTGCCACTATCGCCAGACCAACCAAAGGTATAGCGCTGAAGTCCAGCATATGCTGCGCGTGTCATCTGAAAGATCCGCTTGTTGGGATTACGCTTGTCAAACTGCTCTTTCACCACCTTATCCCAGGTAAGACCGTATACGTTGTGGATCTCGGCATGCATGCCTAACTGGTGTTGCATATGAAGTCTATCAACATCCTCTTCATTGCTCCAGGCAGGCTCCCCCATATCTGTCCAGAAACCACTCACACCATCGGCTAGGGGCTTCTGCTGGAGCTGCCCCCACCAGTCGGCCACAGATGGATTTGTAAAATCAACGACACCACAATTACCACCCCATGGCCAAGGCATATCATAAGATGTACCCGTACGACGGTCCTTGACAAAATATCCTTTTTGATGGGCCTCCTGCCACTGACTCTTATTTGATTGCGACACCACTGGATCTTGTGAGAGAATCATCTTAAAGCCTTTTTCATTCAGCTTTTTGAGCATTCCTTTAGGATCTTTATAATTTCCTTTACGCCAGTTGAAATCTTGCAGTTCCTGTGTCCAGCCTATATCCTGATAGATGATATCACAGGGAATTTCCCGCTTTCGAAATTCGGAAGCGATCTCCAAAGCTTGGTCTTCCCGTGTATAAAGTCCACGGCTCTGTGCAAAACCAAACGCCCACCTCGGTGGCATGATCGGTTTCCCAGTCAATGCGATATATTGCTGTTGGATCTCTTTATAATCCTTTCCATAGATAAAATAGTAGATGAAGGGACCATCTGGTGCTCCAAAGGAATAGGATTCTGTACTGCTGGTTCCAAAGTCAAAAGCTGTTTTATAGGTATTGTCCAAAAAAATACCATAATGGTAGCTGCTCATGAAAAAAGGAATACTCTTATACAATGGATCTTCTTGACTGCTATAACAGGGTTTGTCGCTATTCCACATCTTGTAAGACCGGCCTCTTCGATTGAGCGGCCCAGTCTTTTCGCCTAGGCCAAAGAATTGTTCATCGGGACGCAGTACTTTATGTGCCACCGTCTTGGTACCGCTCGTGCTGTGCCCAAGACTTTTATAATCACTGAAAACCAACTTTTGCCACTTATCGTAAATCAGCAATTGCATGGGATTCTTGTTGAGACGGACACGCAGCTTTCCGGTGAAGATTTCGAAGGTTGCCGGTTCGTTATTCACCTTGATTTCACCGATGTCTTCAAGCTGTTCATGAACTACTGCAAAGGAAGAATTCTTCCTTTGCAATGTGCCGCTGACATCATACCATATCCGAACAACAGAACTGCTGCAAAAATAAAGCTCCAACTTAGCGCCGTCGCTGCAATTGAAAGTCACCTTTCGCCCCTCGATCTGATAATCTTGGCATTGTGTCGCTTTCATCATCTGCCCTGCTGCTCCATGAACGATGGAGATCAGGCAAAACAGCATCAAATAAAAAGATTTTAGTTTATGCATAATAGGTTTTTAATATTCGATCACAACCATGTCCCAATACTTGAGCCCCGGCAGATCTATGGTCAATTTATTTCCTGTCTGCGCTTTAGTAAGCGGAATAGCGACGCCCCCTTGCATATCGGGCGATGCCAGCCATACACGCTTGACAGTACGTGTCACGTCGAGCTTGATCTGTAGGCCATCGATACTGGAGGGTTCCTGTTGGGTCCCATTGGTATCACGCCATTCCATAGTATTGGCATCCTTAAAATTGATCAAATGGATTACATCGCGGTTAGCAAAATATCGCCCATAGCTTGTAATACTGCCTGATCTTGCTTTACCATTACTGATAGTCAAAGCGTTTGTACCGGTGACACTAAAGACCGCGGCTGTACCACCATCTCGCAATACGTTTTGGTAAGCGACCATAAAGTCATAATATTGGATCAGCTTTTCCTTTGTTGTTCCTTTAAGCTGCAGGTTGTTATTTGCAAAATATTCATTGGTCAAATAATGTTCTCCCATTTCAAGGTGAGCCCCTCCATTGGCAAAGATGACCGCATTGGTCAGCAACACGCCTGGCTCATTGACAAAGCCTGCCTGATTGGACTTAGCATAGTTCATATAAGCTGCTAATACGGTATTCTTATTGTAATTGCTAAAACGGTCATTGTCTTGAATAATTTTCACCAATTCATCGTATGATTTGTTAGGATCCCAAACTTCGGTATATAAAAAATCAACAGCAGATGGTGCTATCCCAGACTCCTGACCGTATTGATTAACTGCATTCATCACGTGATACTTGCCCGGAAAAGCCTTCTTTGACGCTGCTATGAATGGGGCGTAGCGCTGCTCTAGTTTCACTTCTTTGCCAGTATAGTCATATAGTTTTCCGCGGTCTCCCAACTGATCAATATGATAGCCGTCAAAATTATAGACCGCAAATACATCTTGATGTCTTTTGTTAATGTAGGTCTGCCAGTCGGAGTTGCCGGGATCGACCAAATAGATATTGCTGCGAAAGGGTGCATTCAACGAATGCCTATCTTTCTCCTGATGTTGATTATCCTTAAAAAGGTACCATTGTTCGGATACCCCATCACTTGCCGCATTGGACAAAGCGCCATACAACAAGTTGTAGAACATCGCTTTCATCCCTTTATCATGAGCGGCCTGAATATAGCCATCCACGGTAGATTTGTAATTAGTCCGGCCGATGAGATCCAGCCAGGAATCAGCCGGATTGGATACTGAACCGGCCAAAGGTTTATGCTGATCCATCTGCCAGTCATAAAACTGGATTCCATTAATATGGAAACGGTTGAGCGTTTCGACATTGCGTTGTATTACCTGCTGATCAAGGCGATCGTAATTGGATACAAATCCATACCGTGGAAACTTGCGCCAGTCAGAAGATACATCAACGGCTATGCTGTAGAGCGGCTTTTTAGTTGTATCATCAGTTTTAAAAAGATAGACCATGTAGCCCCGAAAGTCTGTTGTAGGTGGTGTCCAGGTCCAGCTCAGCTGCGAAAGCGGCTCCTCTTTGATCAATTCGCCCAGATAGGTATAGGCGACACTCAAATTATTGTCGGAGATGGCAGCTGTAAATGTGATCTTTTCCCCAGGTTTATAAACAGCTTTATCTGTATTGATGACAGGCTTAAAATAGGTCTGCCCATAGGTGATCGGGTCTTTTTCAATATCGTAATAGTTGTTGCAGCTCGCGCTTAGAAGGATTCCGCCGGCAACCACAAGTCTGAATATTCGTTTCATCTGTAAATAATTATATCATGCACACAGAAGCTTATTAATTTCCTCCATTTTGTTGATGGAGGAAAAAGCTTAAGATTGATTTATTGTTTGATAATTGTGACTGTTTCCTGTAGCTGATCCAGTATGATACTGTATGTACCCGCAGTGGTCACTTTCCACTTATTATCTGGATTAGAGCCAGACTTGCTAAAGATCATCTGCTCGGTCTGCCCTGAGGGTGTCCTGCCATTTTGTGAAGCCAAAAACCATGCGCCATTCCAATCGGCCTGTTTATCGCAACTAAACTTTAATTCACCGGCTTTAAGTGTTCCAGACCAGGTAAACCTGTGGGGTGTATCACCCTTAACCATTGGGGTTGCTGTGGCAATATCCCAACCATTGGGTGTCGCATCGCCCACAAGATAAATAGCCGGAAACGATGTAAAAGGAGCAATGGTAATTTTATTGGCCCGTAGATCCAGTCTGATCTTATAGATTCCTTTATTAATCCGCCATTTATAATCATTCTTATTTTCACTTTCGGACCACTTGACGACAGGTAGGTCTGTTCCAACGCCTTGTTGATCTGTCTCTGGGCGCAAAAAGACAACGCTTGGATCAAAATCTGGCTTCGTTGCAATCTTAAACTCGTCGGTGCTATTATTAGAATTCAATACGGCATGATAGGTAAAAATAAAAGGGTCATTCGGGTCTTTCACCATAGGCTGAAAGGACCAACCGGTAAAGCCACCCACAAACCACAGTGCATCATACATAGCTCCCTCAATTTCAGTAATGACAATAGATCGATCGATCAGATTGACTTTGACTTGGTATAGTCCAGATTTGGCAACGGTAAATGGAACATCGTAGGGATCTGACTCCGACTCACGATAATAGAGCTTTTCATTATTTGTTCCTTTGTTGTATGAAGGTGTAAAATTGCCCAAGGTGCTGATAAACTTAAACTCGCCCCGGCTCAGTACACCTTGCCATATAAAGGCTCCTGGCGTACCCTGTATCGGATTCATCCTGCTGGCTTTGTTCGCATCCCAGCCGTTGCTTGTTGCGCTACCAAGGATATAGAGTGTTTCGGTAACCGGCTTGTAGGTTTTGATCTTTAAACTAATTATTTGAGACAACTGTGTTGCGCTTTGTCCGTCTTGGGTCTCTGCTATGACACGCGCTTCCAGCTGTGCTCCGCTTCCTGCTGTGATGCCAAGCTTTTCAATCAACAATTGATTAAAATCTTTGGTAACATATCTTTGTGACCGCAATCCTTTCTCAAAAGTACTGTTAATGGAAGGCTTAAAATCCTTACCTTTTTCACCGATTTCAAGGGTATACTTGATGGCTGCATTCGTTCCAAAATTAGAACCCGAAGTCCAGTCGAATACTACAGCTTCCTGCTCCGGGGCGGCAACATTCAATACAATATCTGATGTTGAGACACTGAGTTCTAAGGGACCATCGGGATAGATGACATTGCCAAAATCGTCTTTACAGGACTGACAGAACAAGGACGAGATCAAGATCAAATTGATAATATAATATAGTCTTTTCATCTTTTTAAATTTGTTAGTTGGTTAATTACCAAAATGGATTTAATAACCGGGATTCTGCTTCAAATTTGGATTGGCGTCAATCTCAACTTGAGGAATGGGTAACAACAAATGTTTTGCGGTGGCATTGAGCTTGCCGATGCTGTGCAGAAAGTTAAGCGCATACTGCCCGTTGTCCCAGCGAATCATATCAAACCAGCGTTGTCCTTCAAAAGCAAGTTCTATTCTTCTTTCGTGACGGATTTTTTCACGCATATCAGCTTGGGAAAGCCCTGTAATTGACTTTTTGTCGGTCAAACCTGCTCGTTGTCGCACCATATACAGGGGATCCACCGCTTGAGCCGTATTGCCGAGTTCATTGAGTGCCTCGGCTTTCATCAATAGCACGTCTGCATAACGTAACACAACGATATTGGCCGCATTGGTATTGTAATCGGGTGAAATGGACAATGGAACCAAAAATTTGCGCACGTTATATCCTGTGGACGACATATTGGATTTGTAGGCCTTACCGTCGAAAAGTGGTCCTCCTTCATACAAAACAGTTTTATCTTTGCGCAAGTCTCCAGTTTCGTATTGGGAGACAAACTCAGCTGTTGGCTGATTCCAACCGTAGCCGCCGCCCACCCAGCCCGAATTGCGTGGTCCCATATAGGTGCTCAGCCAGTTTGCCTGATTTTCATCGTCCCAAAATCCGGCCTTGGTAAGTCCATAATATTGTACTTCAAAGAGCGATTCGGCTGTATTTTTATGACGAGGCTCCCCCCCAAAACAATCACTATAGTCTGCATTAAGCACATACCCCAGCGACTCGACCTGATTGCATTGATCAATGCACAACTGATATTGTTTTAGTGTGAGGTAAACTTTTGCCAAAAGGCCTGCCGCAGCTCCTTTACTGACGCGTCCCTTATCCTGATCGGCATATTCCTCACGACGAGGTAACAGTGTAATGGCTTCCTTAAGGTCTGGTACAATGACTTCATTATAGATGCGTTCTTTGCTCACGCGAGCCGGTTTGAGATCATCTCCAGGTTTCGCGGGTACCAATGAAAGCGGCACATCGCCAAACAGCTGAACCAAAATAAAATAATAGTTCGCACGGAGGAATTTGGCTTCGCCAATCAATCTGTTTTTCAATTGGGGATCTATATCCATCGAAGGGACATTTTCCAAGACGGTATTACAATATAAAATACCGGGATTGGGTCCTCGCCAAAGATCAACCGCCGAAAAATTGTCTGGGCCAGTGGAAAAATTGGACAATTGGATCGTTTCTATTCCATCATCGCCACCACCTGCACCCACGGCACTATTCCCTGCCATAATGTCTAATGACCATATACGCATATTGTATAACTTGGGTCGTTGGAGTGGCTGATAAGCCGCATTGATCATTGCAACAGCAGCGGAAGCATCCTTGACGGATTCGGCACTGGGATCCTCAAGAGGTTCTTTATCCAAAAATTTTGAACATGAGCCCAACCAAAGGGGCATCGCCGCAAGGGCCATATAAAATATTTTTTTCATCATCATGAGTCTAATTAGTTAAAATCTAAGGTCCAATCCCAAGCTAAAGTTTTTTGTGATCGGGTAGTTACTATTGTCAACACCTCCTATCACTTCAGGATCGAAGCCAGAATACTTGGTCCAAGTAAACAAATTCTGCCCTGAAAAATAAAACCGCAACCGTCCTGCATGCAGACGTTTGGCTACAGCTTCAGGCAAGGTATAACCTACGGTCAGATTTTTCAGACGCAGGTATTTTCCCTGCTCAATAAAACGATCTGAATTACGTGTATTCTTATTGGGGTCGCTGTAAATCGCTCTCGGCACCTCATTGCTGGTTCCCTCAGCGGTCCAACGATCAAGAACCTTAGTCGTCTGATTTCGTATGGTATACATACCTTCCAAGGTAACCCTATTGGCATTATAGATCTGGTTTCCAGACACCCCCTGAAAGAATACTTCAAGATCTATATTTTTATAGGACAACTTATTATTCATGGCAAAACTCCAACTTGGTGTTGGATTGCCTAAATAGGTCCGGTCATAGTCATTAACAACTCCATCTTTATTGATGTCCCTAAATTTGATATCGCCGGGTGCCGTACTATTAGCGGGATCTGCCCCTTGATATTGATAAGCATAACTATTCACTTCGGCCCAGTTTTGAAAAATACCATTGGTCAAATAGCCATAAAATGATCCAACAGGCTGTCCAATGGTATGGGACTGATAACCGTAGTAAATAGGTACATCGCCATCAAGTCTAACGACCTTATTTCTATTATAGGAGATATTGAAATCGGTATTCCAAACCAATTCTCCTTTTAGGTTTTGGCTACGTAAACTTAATTCCCACCCCTTGTTTTCTACCTCTCCGGCATTGATCATTGGCGTATAGCTGTCTGAATATCCTGTCGTAATGGGCACGCTCATTTTGACAAGCATATCTGAGGTTTTTTTGATGTAAGCATCCATCGTCAACTGGATCCTGTTTTTGAAAAAACTTGCATCAATTCCAACATTCTGTTGTTTGATCGTTTCCCAGCGTATGCCCGGGTTAGGCATAACGAGTGGGTACAATGTCGAAACGGGAATACCATTGAAAACATATTGACCAGTTTTTAAGCGGGCTGATGCAGCATAGTTATCCAACACGGCCTGATTACCGGTAACTCCATAACCGATACGGAGTTTAACATCACTCCAAAAATCATTTTTGTTAAAAAAAGACTCTTCAGAGATACGCCAGGCGGCAGAAAAAGAAGGAAAAGTCCCCCAACGGTTGGCCGAAGCAATTCTTGATGTACCATCACGACGTACAGTGGCCGTAAGGAGATAGCGATTTTTAAACGTATAATTGGCGCGCCCGAAGAATGACAATAACGCCCATTCGTTGCGGCTCCCACCTACAGTTGGATCTAACAAGCCATTATTTAACTGGTTATTATTGTCGGAAAGAAATTCCTTGATACTTCCATTCATGTAATTATAATCATTGTTTTGCGCACTAGAACCTATCATCACATTGATTTCGTGTCCACCCCCGAAAGTATTTGCATAAGTGAGGGTATTGTCCCACAAATAGGTTAGGCTCTTGTTGAAACTTTCACTCCGATAGGAATTGGGAACGGGGATGGGTTTCCAATTGTATTTAGGCGAAAAGGTCATATTGTCCCAAGCCTTATAATCAAGGCCAAGCAAAGTTTTGAAGGTGAAATGATTCAAGAAATTTGCTTCCGCATAGATATTTCCAAGAAGATTATAGCCTTTCGTTGTATTTTGTTCAAGCATGGCAGTCCCGATCGGATTGCGCAGATCGCCATAGAATATAGCTTCATTTCCTGGCCCTGAATAGGTACCATCTTCATTAAAAATTGGTTGTGTAGGCAATGAGGCAAGCGTATTCAATACGCTATAGGAACCATTGTGTTTTACATCATGGCTTAGCGTGAGCGTATTGCCCAATTTGAGCCATGCTGTCTGTTTAGCTTCATTGTTAAACTGAAAATTATACCGTTTGTAATCGGTGTTTTTCACGATGCCATCCTGATTGAGTATACCAGCAGAGACGTAGTACGTATTCTTTTCTCCACCACCAGCATAACTAAGGGCATAATTAGCTAATTTACCTGTCTGTAGGAGCGCATCTAACCAATCTGTTCCTCGGCCAAGCAATGTAGGATCGGCAAAATCCGGTCGTTGACGGTTATTGTTGTTGGCCATCATCTCATTGTGCTGCGACGCAAACTGTTGTGCATTCAGCATTTTGGGTAGGCTCGTTGCCTGCTGAATCGCGTAATTGGCACTTGCCGTAATACTGCCTTTATTTTTATTACCCTTTTTTGTTGAAATCAATACAACACCATTGGCTCCCCTGGAACCATAAATGGCAGTAGCAGAGGCATCCTTGAGGATATCGATTGTCTCCACATCATTTGGATTGAGCGCATTGAGAGACAGATCCGTTGGGACGCCATCAATCACTAACAATGGAGCACTATTGTTGATTGATCCCAGCCCTCGAATCTGTATGGACACATTGCTTCCGGGCGCGCCTGAGTTGATAACCTGTACACCAGAGGCACGTCCTTGAAGCGCTTCGCCAACATTTGCCACAGGCTTATCTTTCATTGCCTCTGCACCCACAGACGCTAAAGAACCTGTCAGATCTTTCTTTTTAACGGTCCCATATCCAATAACAACCACCTCGTCAAGTGCTGTGTTATCCTTGACTAATATAATATTATAAATTGATGCATTGTCTACTTTTAGTTCCTGAGTCTTGTAGCCGATATAGGAGATGCTCAAAACTGAACCATGTGCAACGGTCATTTTAAAATGGCCATTTCGATCTGTCTGTACTTGTTGGGTTGTCCCCTTGTTGTTGACGGAAACAGCTTCAATAGCTAGCTTGTTTTCGTCTTTTACAGTACCCTGAATCTCCCTTTGTTGTGCAAATGAATTTAAACAGATCAAAATCATTGAAAGCATGAGAATGGGATACGTAAAACGTAATCGCCCCTGGTTTTTCATAAAATTTGATTTTTACGTATTACTTATAATTGTTATCTAATTTCGATTTGAAACTAGTGTCAAATCGCCCCCTAATTGGTTTATCCAAAAATAAGAGGATCAAAGAGCAGATAAAAGAGGTGTATCGCCAAATATAGAAACAACAAAAACGTAAAAACCTAAAAAACAGAATATTACATCAAATACAACAAAGAAATATATAGAAGATTAGGTCAATAATTTAGGGCTTTTCGACCTATTTTTGTGACCAATTCATCAAAATCTTCGCGCGGGACGGCAGCTTTATTTCTGAATTTGGTCCGGTAGGTATAAATGGTATTGGTTGAATAGTGCAGGAAACGGGCTATCTTTGCGCTGTCTGTAATACCCAAACGTATCAATGCAAAAATACGGAGTTCCGGGCTCAGTACTTCATTTGGCTTTAAGACGACTTGCATATCTGCGACTAACAGTGCATTGAAATCTTCCACAAAGTTCGGATACAAGTGCAAAAATACATGATCAAAAGTGGCGTATAATTCTCTTACTTCATGGTCGATCATATCGCGTGATTTAAGCATCTGCTTGAGCTCTTCGATCTTCTTGGCCATGACCATCTTGTTGAGCGAAATCTGGTATTTTTCGAGCTTATCAATATATAAGGAACATAAGTTTAGGAACTCACCGATATAGGCTTCTTTGATGTGATTGGTTTCTGCCAACTCGCTATTCATAGACAGCACTTCGCTATTGGTGGTATGAAGTTCGTCATTGGCTGTATTCAATTGCTGATTGAGCACCTGCAATTTTTGATTGAGTTCGAAGAGCTCTCTACGGACGCGATTTACCCGCTTCATCTGCCTGTATATCAAAATAACTGCTATAATGAGGCACAGCGATAGGATACTGACAATCGCTAGAAAGATTGTCAATTTTGCCTTTTGTTGTAATTCATTTTCTTGATAAGCTGAGTTTATGATTGGAAAGATCTGCGAAGCTTCATAGGTCCGGAAACGGGCATTACAAAATATAGCATCCTCCATTGACGATTTGATACAGCTATAGGCTTCTTCAATATGGTTTGACTTATACAATAAGGTCGCTAATGCCTGCATCGAGGCATTCTCCTTGATGGCGTTTTTAATATCACTAATCGCGGATAGCGTCAAATATTTGCGTTGAAGGTCAATATTTCCTTCCTTTTCATAGATATTAGCCAGGGCATAACATAAGATGGCATGTTCATGATCCTCTTTTCGGGAAAGATCAAGCATATACATCAAACTCTTTTTCGCTTCCTCAAATTTCCCTTCATCATGGAGCTTTTCGGCATAAACTATACGGTATTGACTACTTGCCGTGTCCAGTTCACTTAAGAGCGAATCGCGATAGCGGTCACTCCGAATAGCATACTGCCGATCGTCGGTATTTGAAAATGAATAAAATTTATAGAGCCTTTTCCACGCATCGTAATACTTGATCAACAGTTCTCTAGGAAGCTTGTTCTTACCTACAGTGGCCAATATTTTATAGGCGTCAATATACATACCTGCTGTGAAGTAAAATGAAGCAAGATCCAGATTACTTTCATTGATTTGGAAGAAATCGCCACTTCTTTTGGCTAATTTTACATTTCCCCTAGCATATATAATCGCAGAATCTAGTTTATATGAAGAATATTCTTGGTAAAGGAGCTTGTTTAATTCGTATTGTCCGGAAGTGTTATTTATTGATTTCTGAAGTTGTCGTCCCAAATCGTCTATTCTCGCTTCTTTGAGGGCCATAAACACTTCCTTTTTGTCGATCATCTGAAGCAGTTGTATCAACGCAGTATCCTGTCCAGTTCCTGCTTTACATAAGATAACCGATATAACAATCAACAGGACACATAAAACACGTCTATACATGATACTTTAAACCAAAAGTGACAAAACACAATAGTAACATTTTCTAGGCTTAAAACAAAACTAGCATATACTAATGTTATACATTTATCAAAAATAAAAAATTGCAAATATTCTGATAATATTTTGCGTATTAATACAAATCTTAAACGTTCTTAAAACCTTTATTGAATATTGACACACTTTTAACACCTAAAATCTTGACCTCAATTATCTGTTTATTATTTCTATAAATGTTAGTTGAGGGGATTATTATAAATAATTCGAATTCGTAATTTTGAACTACTAATCTAACAATCAACTTCTTCTAAAACACAATCAAATACTGTGAATACAGTACCTAACATTACTAAAATTTTAAGTTGATTATTGAATTTTAATGCCCTCTTCCTGAAATATGTATATATATATGTTTTATCTGAACGATGATTGTAATTATTGTTATAATGGACAGTATAATGACCATAAAAATCAAAAAGGGTGATTTTCTCTCTTTAAAAGACTTCTGGGATATAGTAGAGGTATGTTTTCTCTTTCTCCTCTTAACAGCAGGTTTTCTCTTGTGTACATTATGTTTTTTTTTCATTTCAATACAACTGGAACAATAAAAAATAGAAATCCTATATTAAAATTTGATAAAAACATAAATTGATACTCATTTGCATCAACAATAATTTTATAATCCTAAACTTCCTAATACAACATTTCTCAAAACCTATTTTTCTTTCAACACAGGTTAGAACAAAAAAAGCTACAAAAGTTAATGACCGTTTAGACTTATGAGAAAAACTTCACTAACACATTAATTATAAAGATACCCCAACATGATGCTGCAAGATTTACAGATGGAAAACAGGAATGTCGGACAGCCATGACCGATACTTAGACTAAACAATACCAACATATTTTTGATTCCTTCGTAAATTTGATAAATACAGTCTAATTGGATATTCCTTTCAAAGGCTAACAATAAGGATGTCTTGCTTTATTACAAAACATCCTAGATGATCATTTTATTGTATAAAAAAGCTAAGACCCTACTAAACATGATGTTTTATAGAATACTGTTTCCAATAACATTCAAATTTTATTTAAAATTTCATCCGCTGGATCCTTATAGCATTCAATATCGCAATTAGCGAAACCCCTACGTCAGCAAATACGGCTTCCCACATAGTAGCAAGACCTCCAGCCCCAAGAATAAGAACTATGCCTTTCACCACAAACGCTAGTATGATATTCTGCCAAACAATTTTTTTTGTTTTCTTGCCAATATTAATGGCTATCGGGATTTTAGAAGGCTTGTCATCCTGAATAACAACATCTGCTGTCTCAATTGTCGCATCGCTTCCAAGTCCTCCCATAGCAATTCCCACATCACTTAAAGCAACTACCGGAGCGTCATTTACCCCGTCTCCTACGAAGGCAACAGTTTCATTTTTTGCCTTCATCTCTTTTACTTTGTTTACTTTGTCTTCAGGCAAGAGATCTCCAAAAGCCTTGTCGATCCCCAGCTTATCTGCAACAAATCTAACAACAGTTGTCTTATCTCCGCTCAACATCGTCGCTTTTACATTGAGCTTATGAAGCATATCAATAGTCTTTTGGGAATCTTCCTTTATGCTATCGGCAATGGTAATGTAGCCCACAAATTTACTGTCTTTAGCCACCGCAATAGTTGTGTAGACAATTGATAATGGATCTAGATCATATTTAATATTGAATCTGTCCATCAGTTTAAAATTGCCGACCAGTAATTCTTTTCCGTCAATCTGCGCTTTCAAACCATGACCGGGAATCTCTTCAGTGTTTTCTAATTTTATGGAACTATCAACATCTCCTACATATTCGTGTATGGCCGTTGCTACAGGATGCGTGCTAAGACTTTCGATGGCATTTACGAGTTTTAGAATTTCAGCTTTATCGAAATCGGAATTAAAAACTACTTCTTGCACTTTAAAAACACCTTCGGTCATTGTACCAGTTTTATCCATTACTACATTCTTTATGGCAGCCATAGTATCAAGGAAATTACTGCCTTTGAATAAAATACCATTACGACTGGCAGCTCCAATACCTCCAAAATATCCCAATGGAATAGAAATTACCAATGCACAAGGACATGAAATTACCAAGAAGACTAAAGCTCTGTAAAGCCAGTCATTGAATACGTAGTTCTCTAAAAAGAAATAAGGTAGCAAACATATTCCGATTGCAAGAAAAACAACGATTGGGGTGTAGACTTTGGCAAACTTCCTTATAAAAAGTTCTGTAGGTGCTTTCTGGGATGTTGCATTTTGGACCAATTCCAAAATCTTACTTAGCTTGCTGTCCGTATAAGCGGTAGTCACCTTAACCTGAGCAACGGTATTTAGGTTGATCATGCCGGCAAGCACCGATTCCCCCTTGTTTTTGGTATCCGGTTTACTTTCACCTGTCAGTGCGGCAGTATTAAAAGAAGCACTATCCGTGAGCAGTTCTCCATCAAGGCCCAGTTTCTCCCCAGGTTTTAATTGGATAACCATACCTATCTGTGCCTCCTCGGCTTTAATAACTCTGGTCTGATTCTCCTCAACAATTCTCACTTCGTCCGGCCGCTGGTCCAGCAGGGCTTTTATGTTACGCTGTGCTCTTGAAACCGCCAACGTCTGAAATACTTCGCCTACAGCATAAAAAAGCATAACGGCCACCCCTTCGGGATATTCCCCGATAAAAAACGCGCCTATGGTTGCAATGCTCATCAAAAAGAATTCTGAGAAGACCTCTCCCTTGGCTATACTCTTAAAAGCATCTTGAATTACCGGAAGGCCTACGATTCCATAAGCTACCAGATACCAAACAAATCTGACTGTTCCTTTAAACCATTCCTGAGGCAGCCAGTTATCCAATGATATTGCAATAAGTAAAAGTAAAAGAGAAAGAATAGATGGTAGAAACATTTTAAATGGACTTCCGGTGGCATTACTGTGGTCATGACCGTCATCATCACTATGGCCATGATCGTGTCCGTCATTTTTGTAATGTTCCTCTTTTACCAATTCTCTTGCTCCGGCTTTAGAATAGACCTTTTCCGTCTGCGTACAACAGATCTGCTTGCCTTGCGCGTCATATTGATGTTTGTGATCCATAATATTTATTTTAAAAGGTTTTTTAATATTTTATCCATAAAGAATTGTTTCGAGACCTTATTTGCTTCACTTAGTACAACATCTATTGAAGGAATTGATTTCTCCAAATATTTCTCAGCCCTAATTATTGCATCACTTTGTTTTTTGATTTTCTCTGTTTCTTTCAAAGCGTCCGCCAGGGCAAGTAAGCTGAGTCCATGATCCTTCAGTATTCCCAACTGTTCGATCATCCAGCTAACTGCGTAAAAACCAAACTTGGATAGCGCCAGAGGATGGGTCTGCTTTTCTTCAACAGGTGGGAGTCGATTAAAGGGTGACTCAAGTATAGTATCAGTAAGGTAGTTTCTCAACTCCGACTTTTCATGTTCAATATCTACTAGTTCGACACATCCCTGTAATGATTGTGCATAAATACTTAACCAGCGTAATTTCCGACGAAACTCATGAATATCTGACTCCACGTTTCTGAAAACATATTTTCCATTCTGGGAAAAATCCATTATCTTTTCTATTTCTGAACGATAGAATTTAACAAGACGTCTGTGCTGCTCGTCTTTTGCCTTCCATTGGGTTTTGTCAATGTCACTGATGATTTTTTTTAATTGTTTACCATTCAACCAGTTTTTACGTTTGAGTAATTTATTAAGTTTCCTCACGACTTTTTCTAATTGTGCATCAAAATAAATCCCCACATCTTCTGGAATGCATTTGTCTTTGGTATACAATTTAGCAAAAGTGGTAAAATAGTCTATGCTCCCAAGCATGTCCTCCAATTGTTTAAATTTGTCCCGCATTCTTCTAAACTGTTTTGTTCTTGGACCAGTAACACTATATATCCTGGCCAATGCCTCCAATTGGAACAAAGGTGTTCTTAATCCATTCTCAAAAAGATACCGCCCGGGATTGTTCTCTTTCTTCGCCCCTTCAAACAAATCTGCGAGTTTTTGAAGATGCAGATCGAACTGATTATTATTCTGTTTCATGGCCGCTATTTTTATTGTCGGATAATTTTCTCAGAAATCGCTTGTACCACTCAAATTGATTTATTACGAAAATCAATAGGGTAATAACTGTTGCAGAAATTGCAAGAACAAACATGTTGAGTGCGATAGCTATTCCAACCGCAGCAATTGTCCAGAGGCCGGCTGCTGTGGTCAGTCCTATTGGCATACTTTTCTCAGTACGAAATCCTATACCGGCTCCTATAAATCCTAGGCCAGTTGCAATCGCCGCCAGCATTCTTGCCGTTGCAGACCTGTCTTCAGTCAAGTGGGCTGCAACAGATACAAAGAGACAAGAGGCAACACAGATACAGGCAAATGTCCTTATACCCATATTCTGCTGTTCTTTTTCCCGTTCTATACCGACGATGCTTCCTAAAACGAGAGCGAGTACCAATTTAGCAGAAAGCAAAAGTTCAAAATTCATATCCATAGAGTCTTTAGATTTTATTATTTACAGATATATTACATTTCATAATAAGAATCATTTTTGGGATTTGCCGGAATATCTATTTCTCCAATCATTTCCAAAAGGTTTATCTCGATGGTTTGTGCAAGCGAAGTCATTGGTGTATCAACTGGCGTACCCTCAAAAGGATCCTGCATAATGATGGCTGTCTTTTCAATGGCAATAAAGAGTATTGGTATAATCATGGTCATTACGATCTCAATAGTTAACTGAGAATCTTCGAGCCCGAAAGGCAAAATCGCGGCAAAGACGTAGATCAAGGTGTGTACCATCATGCTATATGATCTGGGAAAGACCGTATTCTTAATACGTTCACACTTACCCATGCTGTCGCATAACCTACCTATTGTTTCATTTAGCTGAACCTGTTGAATATCCGTTATCGCTCCACTGAAAGCGAGATGTCTGATTGCATTTGAATGTCTATCCAATATTGCATTGGGTATATTTGTGGCTTTTATCCCGTGGAAATGCAGATAAGCCTGAACTTTAGGTGAAAACTCCAGCTTTCGGAGCGATTCTCCCAGCGCATAAGTCCAGATAATTTGTCGGTCCACAAATTCTTTTATTTCGTATCGGGGACTTTCGGGAGCATATTGAATAAACTGCCTTAGTAAATTCCTGGAGTCATTAACAATAGCTCCCCATATTGTTCTGGCTTCCCACCAGCGCTCATAGGATTGAGCCGTTCTAAAGGCCAGTAGTAGGGAAACAGCCGTTCCGATCAGAGCAGGAATACTCAGCGGCAAGGATACTTTTTTAAAAGTCGGATGCATATCAACCACGCCGATCGATATGGCGAATATAGAGATCAGAATGAATTGTGTCTTTATCTCATTTATAAAGTACCAAATTGATATTTTTCGATTTAATAACATAACTGAATATTCTAGGTTTGTGAAGAACAATAATCATTCTTTATATTTTTAGACGGATGTACATTTAGATAATGAACAATTAATTATAAATCTTGGTTTCCCCCTTCCGAAACCGATTTCAATATTTTCAATATTGTTCATAGCAAAACAAAAATACAGTGTAAATGCTGGTCAAACACATCTTCAAGTAAATTCCATACCTGAAGGAGCTGTTGTCGAAATTTTTCATAATACTGCCAGCGGATCACTTCATAGTATATCCCGACTATTAAAGTTCATCAATATAACATTGACCTGTTTAAATCTATCCAGAACATTTTTTCCATATGAAGTCCAATAAGTGTGGTTTCGCAACATAGCCATATTTATAGTCTTCCATTCCTCATCCGAATAAACCCTGTGAAGGAAAATTTCAAACTCTCTCCTTATCGCCATAGCATATCTAGGATAAGTGGGTCTAGTAAAGTGAAAGAAATCAGCATCACAAAGTATCATTTCCACCAAATTCATCGGCGACTGCGGAAACTTTGTTGCTTCGATACAGGCCGATACCGAATTTATAAATTCGGTATCGGCTTTATATCTCGTCAGAAAACTTTTGGCTATCTGTTTACTTTTTTCCTCGTGTCCGGCGTAGGTATGAATATAACCACAGTCGTGAAACCAGGCGGAAACAAGTAATATTTCCATTTGGCCACCATCAAGACTATAGAATTGTCCAATTTCAACTGCTGCTTTCGCAACTTCAACTGTATGGGTAATGCCATGAAAACCCAAATCACCTGAAAGGTTTTCTTTTAGCAATGAGGAAACATAATTTTCAACAGATAACAACAGAGTTTTCATAATTTTACATTTACTTAGAAATTAATGTTCATGCCCACCAGTATTGCTCAATTTCGCATTGATAAAGAATGCCCCTTTGGTAACAATTTTAACTCCCTTAGGAATTTCTGTTACAGGAGTGATAACAGTGTAACCCAATTCAGAAACTCCTTTAACAACTTCGATCTTTTCAAAATTAATTTTCTTTTCAGTTTGCTTATTATCAGCAACATGATCATGTTTTTCCCCCGGTTTGTGATCATGGTCTTCTTCAGCTTTCTGGTCATGGCTTTCACCTTCTTTGTGTTCATGACCACCTTCCTTGTGACCAGCTTCAGGATCCTTATCCGTATGAACAAAAATATAGAACTTACCGTCAGCTTCTACAATGGCATCATTAGCAACAGTCGATGCCATTACATCTTCTACACTGACCATACCTGTAATGTTCATTCCGTCAATTAGCCCCGTTTTATTCCCTACTACAGTACAATGCACAGCTATTGTTTTACTTTCGTTTTCGAATGATGAGCCTATATTGAATACCTTTGCAGTGTAGGTAACTTTTGGATTATTGGTAATGGTAAAATTGACAACCTGTCCAATTTTCATATAAGGTAAGTCGCGTTCGAATACCTGAAGATCAAGATGCAAAAGACCATTATCGACAATTTCGACAACCGGAGAGGAAACATCTACATAACTACCTATCTTGGCCAGCTCATTGCTAATCGTACCACTGACAGGGCTTGTTACAACAAGTGCGGACCTTAGATTCTCCCTGTTAATACTAGATGGATTAATGCCCATCAACTGTATCTGCTTTTTTAATGATGCTTTACGAGCCATCAGTGCATTCAGGTCAGCAGTAGCTGTCTGGAGGTTTTTCAATGCACCAGCACTCCCTTCATTAAGTTCCTGTTGACGGCTCTGTTCCTGTTGTGCTAAAGTAATCCGACTGTCAATCGTTATGTATTCTTCCTGCAGCTGGATAAACTGTGGATTTTCTATTGTGGCGATCACCTGCCCTTTTTGAACATAATCACCCAGCTGCACTTTGAGACTTTTGACAACCCCTCCATACAGCGAGGTCGCATTTGCCTTCTTATTGTTAGGAACCCGAAGTGCTCCGTTGGCCTTGACGGTTGCTGTCAGATTTTTATTTTCGATGTCGCCAAGAGTGATCCCAACAGCCTTAATCTGTTCTTGTGTAAGTGATGCAATAGTAGAAGACTCTTCTTCTGCATGCCCCTCCTCACCACTAGCTTCTGCCTTCTTTGTCTCTTTCCTGGCTCCGCTCTCTTCCTTCTTGTCAGCCTGTCCGCCACAACTATATAAAAATGCTACAAGAACACCCGAAACTAATATTTTTCCTATAATTTTCATTTTGTATTATTTGTTATTGAAGTAATTGAATTGAATTGCTGATTGGTTGTACTGGTTTAGTACATCCAAATAGTTCTGACGGATACCTATTGCCTGGTTCAGGAACTGTCCTAATTCAGCAAAACTTATTTCACCTGTTCTATAACTCAGAGTCGCAGCACTGATTATTTCCTCAGATTGACGTAGTCCCGATGTTTCATAGAAATTCAGAAGAGAATAGTTTTTTTCTATTTCAGCAATAGCCGATGCCCTTTGTGTCTGGAACTGCTGGGTCTGATAAGCAAGTGTTTTTTCTTGCACTTCTTTCTCGGCAACCGCAACCCTTACTTTATTCCGGTAGGCGCCGCTCCCAAAAACCGGGAAAGAAGCCATTACTGAAAAACCAGTAAACGGATCTTTGGCACCCCACAGACGCTGACTAAAAAACCTTCCAGAAAACTCCGGTTTGTTCGTATTCTTCTGAACTTTGATATTGGAAGAAGCAATATTGACATTTTGTTCCTGCAAAGCAAGTACCGGATGCGAACTATTATTTTCAACTAGTTCAACTTCGATTTTCTTTAATGATTCAGCAATAGGAAGTAACCATTCGTTCTGATTCATGAGCATCATCAATTGTTGCTGCTGGACTGTCATTTCTTTCTTGTTCTGCTCAAGAAAAGCCCGTAGTTCTTTAAGTTTAGCTTCAGCCGACACCTGATCCAATTTAGCGACATCTCCTGTCCTGACCCTGACTTCAGTAGTTTTAAAGAGCATCGTGTAAATACTGTCCAATTTTTTAAAAAGCAGCTGTTTGTCCTGCAGGTACCAAAGCTGATAGTATGCGGTACGCACATCACGTTTGATTGCAGCATTCAATACATCGGTATTAAGTTCTGCATATTTTAACTGCTGCTTAAAATAATCTTTCCTTGCAGCATACAAGCCAGGCCATGCTATACTTTGAGAAACTCCGATTTTCAAAATTCCTACTCTATCTGATGGCCGGAAATCTTCATTTTCAGCAAACACGCCCGTTTTGGGAATATCGTTTGCAGTCTTGACGTTCAAGGAAGCACTTTTTACCTGTGCACTATTAACCCCATACTGTTGATTATTTTCCAACGCCGTGCCCACCGCTTTTTCGATAGAAATCCGTTCCCGCTGCTGGGCCTTGACCGTCGATAAACTTCCCAGACACACTAAGATTACCATTGTTATTGCCTTCATTTTACCGTCTCCATTTTTTTTGAGCTTCGAATTAAAAATAATGTACAGGAGGGGCAGCACAAACAGTGTCAAAAATGTTGCTGTGATCAATCCGCCGATCACCACAGTGGCAAGAGGTTTTTGCACTTCGGCACCGGCACTCGTACTAATCGCCATAGGTAAAAACCCGAGTGATGCTACAGTGGCAGTCATTAATACCGGCCGCAGACGGGTCATTGTACCCTCTTTTACTCGTTTGAAAACATCCTCTATTCCCTCTTTCTTTAGTTGATTGAACGTTCCGATCAGAACGATACCATTAAGCACTGCAACTCCAAACAGGGCAATAAAACCGATTCCTGCACTAATACTGAACGGCATACCACGCGCCATAAGGGCAAATACACCACCAATAGCACTCATTGGGATGGCCGTAAATATTAAGGCAGCTTGCTTAAATGAATGGAAAGTAAAATACAACAGCATAAATATTAACAATAGTGATACTGGTACCGCAATCATCAGACGTGCACTCGCCTTTTGTAAGTTTTCAAACTGCCCTCCGTAGGTAAAATAATATCCTGAAGGCAATTTTATCTTTTCGGACAATTGTTTTTGGATATCCTGTACCACACTTTGTACGTCCCGACCTGCAACGTTGAATCCAATTACTATACGCCGCTTCCCTGCCTCCCTGCTTATCTGGGCAGGTCCAAGTTTATACTCTATATTTGCAACCTGCGAAAGTGGAATCTGTATTCCCTTATCTGTTGGGATCATCAGGTTACTGACATCATCAATGCTACTCCGATGTGTACTATCAAGACGTACAACAAGGTCAAACCTTCTTTCATTTTCATAGATCTGACCTGAACTTTTGCCTGCAAAAGCCGTACTGACAACATCGTTGACATCCTGAATGGTCAATCCATAATTTGCAATCCGGGTACGGTCATACTCGACATTAATTTGTGGCAGACCGCTTACCCGCTCGACCTGTGGAGATGTTGCCCCCTGGACAGTTTGAATCACCTCACTGACTTCTTTTGCGTAGGATGCGAGTGAATCTATGTTTTCACCAAAAATCTTAACAGCTACATCCTGCCTTATACCTGTCATCAACTCGTTGAAACGCATCTGAATAGGCTGGTTTTTCTCAAAGAAAACGCCCGGTATAACCTCAAGCTTTTCCATCATCGCCTCTGCAAGTTCGTTGTAATTTCTGCCAGACTTCCATTCGTCTTGCGGCTTTAGTACGACCATTAAATCGGTTGCCTCGGGAGGCATCGGATCGGTAGGCACTTCAGCTGCTCCAGTTTTACCCACAACCATTTTCACTTCATCAAATTGCTTAATTATCCTTGAAGCCTGCATGGAGGTTTCGATACTCTGATTTAATGAACTTCCCTGCGGCAAAATACAGTGAAAGGCGTAATCCCCTTCTTGCAGTTGCGGAATGAATTCGCCCCCCATCCTACTGAAGAAAAATAAACAAACTGCAAAAATAGCGACAGTTGCTCCTACAATGATATATTTGATCCTGATTGCTTTTTGAAGCAGAGGCTGATACCAACCAGAAAGCTTATCCATCATTTTGTCGCTAAAAGTCTTTTTGTGACTTGGTTTTTTTGACAGAATTAACGCACACATCATCGGAATATAGGTCAGCGACAATATCAACGCTCCAAATATCGCAAAACCAACAGTTTGCGCCATGGGGCGGAACATCTTGCCTTCCACACCGACTAGGGTGAGGATTGGTATATAGACAATTAGAATGATGATCTCGCCAAAGGCGGCACTTGTACGAATCTTGGATGCGGAAAGGAAAACTTCATCATCCATTTCGTTTTGCGTTAGCCGCTCAGTAGATTTCCGCAGTCCAAGATGGTGCATAGTAGCTTCTACAACTATAACCGCACCATCCACTATTAATCCAAAATCGATCGCTCCAAGACTCATCAAGTTAGCACTAACACCAAATACATTCATCATACCTAAGGCAAACAAAAGCGCTAATGGGATAGCGGAAGCAACAATAAGTCCTGCACGGAAATTCCCAAGAAACAGTACTAAAACAAAGATTACGATCAACGCACCTTCGATCAGGTTTTTCTCCACAGTACTCATTGCCCTTCCTACTAAGTCGGTTCTATCCAAATATGGCTCAATTGTCACGTCATCAGGCAAAGATTGTTGAATTGTCGGTAGTTTTTCTTTTATCCGTTTTACTACCTCGTTACTATTTTCACCTTTAAGCATCATTACCACGCCACCCACGGCATCAACCTCTCCATTATAGGTTAATGCACCATATCTTACAGCACTACCAAACCTAACATCTGCAACATCACCTATATAAATAGGAACAGCTCCGGAATTTTTTACAACGATTTTTTTGACATCATCGAGAGAAGTTGCCAATCCGATACCCCTGATAAAGTAGGCTGTAGGCTTTTTGTCAATATAAGCTCCTCCCGTATTTTGGTTGTTCTTCTCCAGAGCCGTGAATATTTCAGGAATACTAACTCCCATAGCCCTAAGCTTATCAGGGTTTACAGCAACCTCATATTGTTTCAATTGACCACCGAAGCTGTTCACCTCAGCTATGCCTGGCGTCCCATATAGCTGTCTTGCCACGATCCAGTCCTGCATTGTACGCAGATCCTTCGCATTATACTTACTCTCACTACCTTTTTTGGGGTGAATTATATATTGATAAACTTCTCCCAGCCCGGTACTTACAGGGGCCATTTCCGGGGTACCTATACCCTGTGGAATCTTATCAACCGCCTCTTTTAATCGTTCGTTGATAAGCTGTCGAGCAAAATAAATGTCTATATCCTCCTCGAAAACGACGGTAATAACCGACAAACCAAAACGCGAGATACTACGGATCTCTTCAATCTTGGGCACATTTGCAATACTTTGTTCGATAGGAAAGGTAACCAGCTGTTCAACCTCCTGCCCGGCCAACGTGGGACAAGTGGTGAGTATCTGAACTTGATTATTGGTAATATCGGGTACCGCATCTATAGGCAACTTTGTTGCACTCCATGCTCCCCAAATAATAAGTAACAGGGTCATCAAACCAATAATGATCTTGTTCTTTATACTGAATTTTATGATACTGTCTAACACAATGTATTTTGTTATTTTAACATTAAAAAAATCGCGCTTGCTCTAGCACCTTAAAAGAAGGTGGAGAGGAATTACAAGTGTGTAAGGGGAATGATTAGACACTGAAAAGATTGGCTATAATCTTTATAAAGCCATAAATCAGTATTAAATCAGAAGCAATTTATATTGTTATAAAATGCAACAAATACCCATACTCTTTTAAAATGAACTTAAACGTAAAATTTTGGCGGTTGCCAAATAGAACCCGAATACTGGGAGATAAATTTAAAATCCGGAATTATTACTTTTTCCCTAGAAAAAATCTGTGTTAGCACACCTAATTCAGGGATTTCAAAATTGAAGGAAACAACTGAAATACTACAGCATGTACACTGGCAGAAAGGAGTACAATAATCATCACTATCATTGCTATGCCTATGCGTTGTTTCGTCCGCAAATTTGGAAAGAGTTCCACATGTATTATTCGTATCCCCACAAGGCACCATAAATAGCGCAAGGATATAAAATAATAATATTGTAGCTTTCCATCTCATATTTATAACGAAAATATAAAAAAAAACAAACAAAACTAAATTTAAAGACGACTTTATAGTTTTCTTGCTTTAATATGAGAATATTTATAGTTGTCTATTATAAATACAACGACAATTTTAAAACTAGTTCATTAGTGCAATTGTCTCTCGTCCAAACATCCTACTCTATAAAAGAGTAATTATTTAAATCAATATTGGGGAAGTATTTAAATTTATATTAGTCATTCTAATATCGTGCAATTGATATTACAATTCAGCCATATTGTTTCTAATAAAAAAACAATAAATAAATGGCTTTATTTAAAACTGTAATATATCTTTTGACTAACGCTTTTCAAAGTATATGAACAACTTTACATACCTCTAAATCTCCATATAAGTATTTAAAGTAGATTTGTGTGAATTATTTATATTTCTTAAAAGTTCGATGTAAATAATTAAATTTAAGTATTATGGGAAAAGTCCAGTTTAAATCAACCAACTACGAATAGTACTTGTAAACAAGCGAAATGATCTATTCCAACAATTATTTTAAACAGTCATAAAAATAGCCCAGGTAATGATATAATCTGATTCAACTTTAATTCAGAGTAGAAAATTATATAAAATTAACCTCTTTAGTATACATCAAGTTCGATTGGCTTGAAAATAGACTATTATCAAACTATCATAAAATTCAAGATAAATTATTAATAAATACTATTATGCAATTTAGATTTATGTTTATCCTTTCCTTTTATGCCATTATTCTCTTTATGGCTGGCTGTGGGCAACAAAATTTGGATTTGCTATTGCTACAAAAAGCTCGAATTTTCGCAGAAAATTATCCTGATAAAGCGTTAAAATTCATTGACTCTATTTCTTCACCAAAAACCAATTTAAACAGAGAACAATACATGTATTATCTAGTTGCTCATACTCAGATATACTATAAAAATCATCTCCCTATTGAAGAGGATACACTTATATTTTATGCTGTTAACTATTATCAAAAAAAATCAAATAATCCCAAGCAAACCTCACTAGTAAGCTGCGCCCGTTTGTTTA
>NZ_DLAV01000007.1:0-14448 GCF_002494055.1 Sphingobacterium sp. UBA7038 | reverse complement strand
TAGGTCTTTGAGATGGCATATATCCTTTTTGTTTACACTATTAATATATGAAAATCAAACCGTTAAAACAAATAATAAACCTTAGATAATGAAAAAAAAGAGACTGCCTTTTTGAGACAGCCTCCTTTTTGTTTTCTTCAGGAGTGTTGATACCAAAACTTTGCTCACTCGATTTTACCCTAGTGGTAGCTGTGCCCATTGGAATCTATTCTTGTCGTAGTTATCATGGAAGTTGCCGTGTATTTCCATGATAGTTGCAGCATTGTTCTAGTATGGATATAGTAGTTATATGAAATACTAAATAGCTATTTAAAGGAGCTAAGAAATTTACTGAAAACGTCCAATAACCCTCCGTTACCTATCTTTCTGATGGATTCATAAATTATATAAGATTAAATAATTCTGGATTTTTTTATTCTAAAATGGGGTTTTAAGTTATTTCGATTTATTTCGTTTTTTAAATATTATTAATTATTTTAGATTTGAGTAAAAAATAGCCAAATAAATTTCGTCTTTAAATGTATTTAAGGCGGCCTAATGCGTGGTGATCTCATCAGAGTGTACTTTATAGCATTTTATTAAAATTTTAAATCGTAATAGCATGATGAAAGGAAATGCTATTCGAAACAATTGTTAACAAAAAGAAAACATTAAGTTAAAGCAGACTTTTTGTTAGGGATATATTTTTGTGCCAAATTGAAAATTAACAATTTACGCCAATAACTATGTTTAGTATTAACCCTATCCAAATTAATCTCAGGCACTCATCCTCGAAAGTGCTATTTACGGCATTAGCAATTGCCTGTAATATGGATGTAGCTGGGGCAGCGATTCCGTTAGAGCGGGGCCACAGTGTTTTTCATTATTTTAATCAAGGGAAGATTAAAATCAAAGGAAAAGTTGTCGATAATAAAACCAAGGAGCCACTGGCTTCAGTATCTATACTTTCAGGTGGAGTGACGAAGGGTTCTACGGATCGGAATGGTAATTTTGAGGTAGATATCGAAGTTGGGGGGAAAATCCGTTTTCAGATGATCGGTTATGAGGCTCAAACGAGAAATTTTGAGGTCGCTCAAACCAACGTCCAGATTGGTTTAAATCCAACGTCTGAAGCGCTTGATGAGGTTGTGGTCACTGCATTGGGGATTAAAAGACAAGAGCGGGAGTTAGGGTATGCGACAACAGTTGTAAAAGGAGAGCAATTGACTGACGCACTTTCCAATAACTGGAGTGACGCGTTGTCGGGTAAAGTGGCCGGGTTGAATCTGATGCGTTCCAATGCAGGTCCTACTGGATCTACCAAAATTATTTTAAGGGGTGAAACGAATTTGAATGGAGACCCTGGGGCATTGATCGTCGTCGATGGTGTCGTTGTAAATGAAGGAAGCGGACGTAAGACGGCAAATGCGGGCGAAAGTGCGTATGGTACAGGATCCGATAATATGCCTGCAGACTACGGGTCGGGTATAGATGATCTCAATCCGGAGGATATCGAAAATATAACGGTGCTAAAAGGTGCCAGTGCTGCAGCCTTGTATGGGCAACGTGGTGCAAATGGGGCTATTATGATTACTACCAAGTCTGGAGCGAAAGGGAAAAAAGGCATTGGGGTTACGTTAAATTCAAATACCTCACTTGAAGCTATTAATCGAATGCCTGATTTACAGTATGAGTACGGACAGGGACTAGATGGTGCAGACTATTATTCTTATGGTACCACAGAAGATGGAACTAGTACTTCAGGGACCAGTTCAGCCTACGGACCAAAATTTGATGGCCAATATTTTTATCAATATGATCCGGTTACACAAAAAATTGGAACTGAACGTACGCTTTGGCGTCCTTATGATAACCTGAAGTCGTTCTTTGATGTCGGAAAAACATTCACCAATTCGGTCAGTATCGATGGTGGAACGGATAAAACATCAGCTCGGTTTTCTGCAACGAACGTCAATAATACCTGGATCGTTCCAAATACGGGGTACAAAAGAAATACGGTAGCATTATCTGTAAATTCAAAGGTGAGTGACAAACTCCAGATTAATGCTAAAGTAAATTATACGAATAAATGGTCTGACAATCTGCCCGGAGCTGGATATGGAAACCAGTCTTTGATGTACTGGTTTATTTTCTGGCAGCCAAATGCGGATATGAATTGGTTGAAGGATTATTGGGTGCAAGGCGCAGAGGGGCAGAAAATCAAGTATCCATTTTCTTCCTATCCTGAAAATCCGTATGCTATATCTCGGGAATTTATCAATGGTACTGATCGCCAAGGGGTAACAGGGAATGTTCAAGCCAATTATCAGTTTAATAAACATTGGAATTTGATGTTGCGAAGTTCTTTGGACATGGCTTATGAGAATAGGGAACAAAAAAGGCCTTACGATGCAGGCGCAAAAATGCCTTATGGTAGTTACAGAACCCAGTCCATTTCATCACGGGAAACCAATTTGGATTTCTTATTAAAATATGAAAATGAGATAAACAAAGATTGGAAAGTGTCTGGAACAATTGGCGGTAGTACGAATGATAATCGTTATCATAAAGATGAAATGCGTGCAGACTCTCTCACGTATCCGGGAGTTTATGTAATGGCCAACGCAAAAGGACCTATTCTTAACTTACCTTATAAAAGTCATGTGCAAAGAAATGGTGTCTATGGACTTTTTACCGCAGCCTATAAGAACTTCCTATATTTAGACGGAACTTATCGTATTGACTGGGCAAGTACATTGGCGTCTGCAATGGCACCAGATAAGAAAAAATATTTTACTTACCCATCCTTAAATGCAAGCTTAATCGCTTCAGAATTATGGAAATTGCCCAAGGCTATTAATTATGCGAAACTGCGGGGTTCGATTTCAGGTGTGGGAAGTGGTGGAGATGATCCTTATATCATTGATTTTTCTTATGAAAATGCTGGTGGCCAATATCCTGGAGGGCTACAAGTCCCCACATTGATTGTAAATCCTTACTTACAACCGTTACGTACACAATCCATCGAATTTGGTACTGAGGTGCGTATGTTTAAGGATAGGTTTGGTTTTGATGTTGCTGTTTATCAGAGTAATACGCGAAATCAACAATTGAGAAGGACTATTGATGCTTCCACCGGTGGTAGGCAGAAAGTTGTCAATGCAGGGGAGGTTAGAAATAAAGGGATAGAATTGGCCATGGATGGTACTCCAATTAAAATTAAAGATGGGTTTAATTGGAAAGTATTCGCGACATTCTCTATGAATCAAAATAAAATTATATCATTGGCAGACTCGGCTATGATTCTTCAGACAGGACCTGTAGCAGGGGGGCAGTTAGTGGCAAAAGTAGGTGGGTCAATGGGCGATCTATATGGTATTGGTTATAAAAGATCTCCAGATGGACAAATTATTTATGATAGTAAAAGCGGTGTAGCCTTATTGACCGATGACGTGGTTTACTTAGGGAATACGATTCCTAAAGGAAAAGTAAGTTTAGGTAATGAATTTAGATATAAAGGTTTCCGACTAAATTTATTGTTTGATGCACAATTTGGTGGGGTTGCCCATTCCTTGACACATTATAAATTGGCCGAACAAGGAAAGACCAAAAATACACTTCCTGGACGTTATAGTGGAATTATTGGAAACGGTGTTGTTCAAAATCCCGACGGTACCTATCGCAAAAATGATGTCATTGCAACCAATGTGGATGAATATTATCGCTCTCATTACGGGCAGGATAATGCGGAAGGAAGCACCTTTTCTACAAACTTTATCAAGTTTAGGGAAGCTCGATTTGATTACTCCTTTTCCAAAGCATTTGTTAACCGCTTGAAATTACAAAAGGCCTCAGTTGGTGTTTATGGAAGAAACCTTGTGATTTGGTCAAACTGGCCAAACTTTGATCCGGAATTTGGTACGTTGTCAGGGACAGATATTGTCAAAGGATTTGAAATTGCTCAATTCCCTTCTACGAGAACTTATGGTTTTAACTTAGTTGTAGGCTTTTAACATTATAGATAATGAAACAATCGTTCAATTTCATAGGCATGATCCTAATTGCGATTGCAATGTTTTTGCAATCGTGCGATAAAAATTTTGAAGAAATTAATACAAATCCAAATAACAGTGTAAACGCTTATCCATATCAATTAATGCAGCCTGCATTTAGGGATCTTGTTGCGTCTAATATGTCTCGTAATCGCTCATTAAATAATGAGCTGATGCAGATAACGGTCAGTATAAGTGATGGTGAGTACCGCATATTCCGTTATGATATACGTAATACAGTTTCTGATGGTCCCTGGAATTCCATTTATCCAGAACTGAAAAATGTGAAAGAAATTTACAAATTAGCGGACGGTGGAATCAATGATAATGCATCCTATCGTGGGATATCTCTAATTATGCAGACCTGGGGTTTTTCTATTTTGACCGATACTTATGGGGATATTCCTTACTCAGAATCCTTAAGAGGATTGGGCGAAGATATCTTAGAACCTAAGTTTGATACGCAAAAGGAAATTTATTTGGATTTCTTTAATAAATTAGATTCTGCCAATGTATTGTTGTCAAAAAATACGGCAATCAAAGGAGAATACGATCCCATTTACAATGGAAATGTGAGCAAATGGCGCAAGTTTGGGAACTCGTTATTTTTACGGTTATTATTAAGAGCTTCCGGACAGTCTGATCCAGCAGTTGCTACATTGGTTCGCTCAAAAATTAATGATATTTTAGTTAATAGTACCTCTTCTTACCCGTTAATGTCAAGTAATGATGATTCGGCTATTCTGCGTTGGACTGGTATGTCACCCCTGATCTCTCCATTTATGGATGTGAGAGCACAAGACTTTCGTCAATCATCTTTAGCGAATTTTTTTATTGATCATTTGGTTGCTTGGAACGATCCACGAATTAACATTCCGACATATGGTTCTAACGGTGTAAATCGTTTCGGAATTGCACCTATCAGTGGGAATTTTGTCGGTATTCCAAGCGGTTATGCTCCTGGTGAAGGTTGGGAGCGTCAGTCCTATTTTTATTCTTATGATCAAACGGTGAATAATCTTCCTGTGAAGACCATGATGAACGAACCGTTGACGGGAATGATTATGAATTGTTCCGAATTGCTGTTTATTAAAGCAGAGCTCGCATTAAAAGGATTCTATACAGATAAGGCAGGCGATCTTTATAAAGATGGAGTTATGAAAGGGATTACAACTTGGCTGCCGACTTATGCCGAGCCTATTGAAGACTATTTAAATAATGGCGATATCAATTGGGACGAAAACTACAGTTTCGAGAAAAAGATGGAAATGATTCATCTACAAAAGTACTATGCTCTATTATTTGTAGACTGTCAGCAATGGTTTGAATTTCGGAGGACAGGTTATCCTTCGTTACCTAAGGGGACTGGCTTAAAAAATGGTGGGGAAATGCCTGCCCGCTTAAAGTATCCAATTTATGTCCAGTCGGCAAACCCTACAAACTATAAGCTGGCTGTAGCACAGCAAGGGGCTGATGAGATTAATACGAAGGTATGGTGGCAGAGACGATAATAGGTTTTATAAAATTAATGCGTAGATAATGAAAAGATATATTTTTTATATAGTAACGGGATTCATGAGTGCATTTGCTCTAGGTTCTTGTAGCAAAGACGGAAATTATCCGGGCGGAGTGGTTAGTTCCTATATCGGTATTTTCGATGTCAGAAACATTTATAAAGGACAACCTGTACAAATCAACCAAGATAATTTGGATGGATCTACAACAATTGCCGGTGTCGTGGTTTCCGACCATCGAGAGGGAAACTTTCCGGATGGATACCTGGTTATCCAAGATCGTAGACGCTTGCGACAGCTGCGTGGTATTACAATACCCTTGGGAAAGGCTGCGGAAAATTATGTCATAGGAGATTCCCTTGAAATCAATATTGTTGGGAGTGAGCTGACGCGGGAAAATGGGATTCTGCAGTTAAAAAACGTTGCCGAATCAAATATTGTAAAGATTGCTTCGGATAAACCAATTCCCAATAATCGCGTGACTGCAAAAGATATTTTGGCAAATCCGGATAAATATGAAAGTACGTTGGTTGCGATCGTAAAAGGCGGTTTTAATCCATTGCCTGCTGCTGGAGACATTTTAGAAGGGCAAAAGGTTCTGAATGATGGATTCGGTAACTTAAATTTGGAAACGAAATCATCGGCAAAGTTTGCTAAAAGAAATTTAAGTGTTTTGGCCAATTATTTTGGTGTGATCTTTAATAAGCAGGATTCCGAAGGTAAGCTTATTCCTTATGAAGTTTTGCGTAAAGAATCGGATATTCAGGAATTGAGTTCGGTGATTGAACATACGCCTGTAGCCATTTCCGGTTTCGCCAGCGATGTAAAAGGCGGGGATGGAAATTATGAATATATTCAGCTTTTAGCCATTGAAGATATCGATTTTTCGAAAACTCCTTATGCTGTTATTGTTAGTAATAATGCGAATGCATCTACGCCAACAGGTGTCCCTGCAAAAGGTTGGGCGACAGGAGGAATGCGGACGTATAAACTGAATATTACTTCTGGAACTGTTGCAAAGGGCCAATATTTCTATGTAGGTGGAAAATATAAATTAATTAATGGATCGAGCTCAACAGATATTTCGAATGCAAAATGGGTCATTAATTATGATTATGTTGCCAAGGATGGTTTTGATGGTATTGGTACCAAAACTGGTGGACTCATGGCTAATAGTGGTAATGCATTTGGTATAGCAGTATTTAATACGACGGCCGTGACAGAAGCAACAAAACCTGTGGATGTTATGTATATCTCCGGAGGCGGTGCATTGACAGATGGAACGAAAGGTTACCGTATTACAAACAATGATTTTTATGACGTTATTGATCCGCTGTCCTTAAAGTCGCAGCCTTTTTTTATGGCTGGAACCAATACGATTTTCTTAAAATATAATACAGCTGATGTGGGGTATTTTGTGAGCCTAGGAGGGGTATATAATACGTCATTAGCGAGATGGACATCTGCACGATCTCAGAATAATATAGAGATGACTAAGGCGTCCGCGCTGAGTGAAATCGAAAATGAATTGTCAACGAAAATTGAACAATAAACGATATAAATAAAGGGGCCTCAGCCCCTTTATTTATTCCATAGAAATATGTCGTTATCCAAAAATTGGTAGAGCTAAAACATATTTTTGTTATATTCATTATATAACTATAAACGAAGACTTATGAACTTAACAGATTTAGTTACAGGTGGAGTAGGCTCTAAAGCGATAGAGACTATTTCAAAAATTACTGGTGTCAGTGAATCTAAAGCCAAGTGGATTGTAGCAGCGGCAGTTCCTTTGATGATTGCAGCATTGAATTACAATGCCAAAAACAAGGGGCAGGCGGAAAATATTGATAAGGCTATTGACCAGCATAGCAATAGCGGGATACTCGATAAAATTGGAGATTTCTTTGGACAGGGTGGAGCAGAACAGGGCGGTGAGCAAAATGTTTCTGAAGACGGCAATAAAATTGTCAACCATATGTTCGGCCAAAATACCGAAGTCGTGACACAGCATATAGCAGATAAAGCAGGCTTGAGTTCTTCTCAGGTCACCGGAGTATTGGCTACACTTGCTCCGATAGTAATGGGGTATCTAGGACAACAAAAGCAGGCTTCAAGCGGCGGTGGGATTGGTGATCTGATCGGCTCTGTGCTTGGTGGTGGAACACAACAAAATGCAGGTGGCGGTATGTTGGGTGGTATATTAGGCTCTTTCTTAGGCGGTAGCCAAGAAGAACAAGCGCAAGCAACTGAGCAGCCGGCATCGGGAGGTAGTGTTATCGACATGTTGGGTGGATTGGCAGGCAGTTTTTTTGATAAAAATAACGATGGGCAGGCAAAGGGCAATATTCTTGATTCAATCGCCGGTATGTTTGGCAAGTAAGCTGTGTTCGGTTATTATTTTTCTTGATAAAAAGCTAGTATGGGATGAAGCTAAGATGGTGCAGATCCTAAACAGGAAGCGGTCGGAAGTTCTACACTTCCGACCGCTTTCTGTTTGTTCAATTTGTATTAATCTTCGGCCGATACTTTCGGTGGAAAATTTTTATGTTTTCTTTTGCTGATTTTGTCAATATTGACGGGTTGAGGTACCTTGACATAATATCCTGTTCCGTCATATTCACGTTTATTGGGATTTTCCTTACATGCTGGCGAACAGCATCCATCCATCTCCCAGCCGCACACATCACATTGTGTGAAATGTTCATTACAAGTTGGGTTGGCGCAGTTGATCATTTTAGTGGTTTGCTTGCCACAGTTAAAACAAGTTGATACCACGGATGGGTTGACAGAATTTACATCGACAGTAACACGATTGTCAAAGACGTAGCATTGACCTTCAAAATCTTCACCACCTGCTTCCTTTCCGTATTTGATAATGCCGCCATGTAATTGATAAACATCCTCGAAGCCTTCTTTTAACAAGAGAGCAGATGCCTTCTCACATTTGATACCGCCTGTGCAGTACGTTAATATTTTTTTTCCTTTATATTGTTCGAGCTCTTTGATTTTCTCGGGGAACTCGCGGAAATTGTCAATATCTAGGGTAACAGCATTTTTAAAATGACCAACATTGTGCTCGTAATTTGAGCGTACATCCAATACAACCACATCCTCTTGGTCTTTCATGGCTAAGAAATCCTTCGGTTCAAGGTGCACACCGGTTTGACGATTGGGGTCAATTTCTTTTGGATCTCTCAAACCAGAGTGAACAATTTCGGCTTTGTAGCGGCAATGCATTTTAATGAATGATGGTTCATCTACATCGTCAATTTTGAACTCTGTTTTATTGAAACGACCATCGGCATAAATGGCATCCATATAGCTTTTACAGGATTCTACAGTACCTGAAACAGTTCCATTAAGACCTTCATCAGCTACAATGATACGGCCGACTAAGTTCAGTGATTTACAAAATTCTAAATGATCTGATGCGAATTTTTCGGCATCCTCGATAGGGCTGTAACAATAGTACAGCAAAGTTTGATATTGTGTCATGATATTCATTGATACCGCTGCAAACGGCGTTTAATGCTAAAAATAAATTTAGTGCAAAGCTACGAAAAATAATAAGTGGAATAAAATGACCCTCGTCACCTTTTCTTCAAAGGTTCGAGGAGGTATTCCAAGCCATTCAGCTTTATTTCATAGAGTGTTGCTAACTGCTGGCCTAGTTTTCCCTTTGGAAAGCCTTTTTGGTTATACCACACGAGATAGGGCTCAGGAAGATTACATAAGGTGTATCCCTGGTATTTGCCAAATGGCATCTTGACTGTAACAAGTTCGGTTAAAATTTCAGGATTCAACATTAGTCTTGAGGTTTTCCATAATTGAGACGGTACCAAACTGCTTTTAGCGCAATGACGCCATGATTGAATAAATTGGGAATGGCTCCATAGTAGCGTTTGAATATCGAAAAACGCTCTTTCAAGGATTCCTGATGTCTTTGTTTTGACATCCCGCCAACAAGATACCGGGCAACATATTGCTGTGCATTGACCGTTTTTTTTGCCTTTTTGGCACAACGGATAACCCAGTCAATATCAGCGCATAATTTATAATTGAGATCGTATGTCTCGGCGATTTCCCGCTTGATGTAGATCGCCTGATGACAGATATTCATGCCGTAGCGAAAGCTTTTCCAGTCGAAATGAGCCGGAACCTTGTGCCGCCGTTCACCAATAATATTCCTGTTGTCGTCCACGAGGATTGTTTCGCCGTAAAGAATATCTGCGTTATCGCTCAGTTTGGCGAGGTTCTCAATGCTATTCAAATCATAGATCTCGTCTCCAGAATTTAAAAAAAGAACATAATCGCCTGTTGCTAAGGCTAAACCCTTATTCATGGCATCATAGATACCCTTATCCTTTTCGGAGAGGATGACGGCGATTTTATCCTTGTATTTTTGGATGATCTCTAACGTTCCGTCGGTTGATTGTCCATCAATGACAATATACTCTATATGATCATAGCTCTGATTGACAACAGATTTCAGGGTGTGTTCTATGTCACGCACATTGTTGTAAACGACAGTTATAATCGAAAATTTAGGATGAGCAGACATGTTTTTTATGTATTGAATTTATTTATTTTCTTCTTCAGGAATCGGATGCCACGGTTGAATAAAGATCCTTTCCGATGGGCGTAGAAATACTTGATGGCTTCATAAGCTTGCTTGTTTTCTGAAATTTCCGTCGGAAAATACCGTATAGGACTTTCCGCTAGTGTAACCTGATACGTAGCTTCTGCAGCTGTATGTGTACCCGAACCATCGTTACCAATATTTTGCGTCATTGAATTCCTTGGATACAAAACTAACCCATTTTTTTTGAATACAGAAGCGTACCAGCGTATGGCCCAAGAGTTGATCTTTCCGGCTCTAAATTCCTGCACTTGTTTCCAGAAGTTTTCTTTTCCCTCGATACTGAATTGGTGTATTTGGTCGGCGGTAAAATCCGATACAAGTTCATCAATATTGGGATTGAAATGTTGCCAGGCGCGGTCCCAGGTTGCCCAGCCCCAACTATTGGCGACCCGAAAAAAGAAAGTCTCCGGCAGTTTATCTAAATCTTTTAACGGATAACCATAACCGCTGATCTCCATAACCCGATCTTGATCTTTATAGCGCTCCAGTGCCTGATTGAAATAGTCTAGTGCAAACACCGCAGTTTCCAGATCGTCTTCCAAAACAATAATCTTTCCATGGGCATTGACCACTTTTGTAACACCATCGATCACATTGGCTGCCAAACCCCAATTTTCTGTCCTTTCTACAACAATGACCTCTTTAAAGTTCCATTGCTTATTGATAATCTTTCGTACTTCAGTAACTGCCTGAACAGATTTTTCGTTTTTTGCAGCATCCGAATAGATATATAGCGTGGTCTGGTCTGCTAATATATTATTTTCTAAAGCTGAGAGTGTTCTTATTGTATGATCAGGACGATTGTACACAAAAAGTATGACTGGAGCAGTATTGTTCATTTATCAATAGATTTTGTTGAAGGCTTTTTTGTTGGTCACACGGGTACGGTAAACTGCTCCTGTTTTGCCCAGCAATCTAAAAGCAATGTTTAAGTAGCTTTTTGCTTCAAAAGCATGACCTTTAAAAAATGAAGACGCCATTTTCTTTAGACTTGCCAATATTGCCATGGAAAAAGCTTTTACAAAAGTATAATTGATATTGCAATATTCTGTCAAATGATAGACAAATTCGCTTTTCAGAAAGGCCTTGCGGTCTGTTTTACGTTGTTGCCTATCGTGGTAGGCTTTGGCTCCTTCAGCGAGAATAATGCTTAATCCGTAGTACTTGATGCGGTTGGCATAATCTTTATCTTCTCCATAATGGAAAAAGATCGGTGCGAAACCACCGACTTTTCGGATCACCAGATTGGGGATAAACCAAAATGCAGCATTGACGAACGTGCAAATTCGATTAGAATTTTCGATGATGGCGTTTTTTGTATAGACAGCAAAACCATAGTCCAGTGTTGTTTCGGTTCCATCGTAGTGAATAGGTGAGATAATTCCGATATTGTCTGCGTTGACTTTCACTAAGTTGGCAATACAGTCCCGATCCAGCCAGGCGTCCTGATTGACCAAAAATGCATAATCATACTTTTCTTTCAAAACGATGTCAAGTCCAATGTTGTTGGCCTTTCCAAAACCCAAATTTTCGGAACTTTCTATGAGTCTTACTGATGGATACTTTTCTTTTATGATCTGTGTTGTATTGTCCCCCGAGTTGTTGTCGACAACTAAAATATCTGTTGGGTAACTCGAATCCAATAGGCTGGGTAAGCACTTGTGAATCCAAGGCTCAAAATTATAAGAGACGATTATGGTGAGAATCCTGGCCATCTATTTTTTTCGGATAACTGTTAGGAAATAGTGGTATAATTCCAACAAAATACTGGGTTTAAAGATTCTATTTACGATGATATAACTGCATACTGCAATTCCAATTGTACTTGCAAACCGAAGATAGAGGTTGGCGATGGCTGCGGTGGCATAATGTGCTGCTAAGCAGCTTATCGCTGCCAATAGTGCATAAGCAAAAATATCTGTTAGCAGATAACGAAATGAATAGTTCATATAAGGTTTGGCTGATATGTACCAAACGAATATCCAGAGGGCATTTAATGCCGAGGTCAATCCAATGAGCAGTTCTAGGCCTAATGATTTGCCGAAAAATAGGATGGCAATTTGGAGTAGGCCAAAAACAATGATATTCCGCATATAAACTTCAGGTTTCCCCTTGCTAATGATTAAGTTAGAGAAAACATTGCTTACAGAATCAAATGCGGCACCAATACAAAATATTTGAAGAAATATGGCGCTTTGCGCCCATTTGTCGGTGATCGCAATAGTAATAAAATCTTGTGCTACCGTGGTTAAACCCAATAACATTGGAAAGGCTAAAAAGGCTGTAAAGGAAATCAGTTTGCGAAAAACCCGAACTTGTCTATCCTTATCATCTTCTATTTCTTTTAAAATAGGCTGTGTCACATTATTGACCATATTAGTCAATATATTCTGGGCCATGATGCTCCAACGATTTGGATTCACGGTATACCCCAGTTCTTCAGCGGTATAATGCCGGCCTAAGATCGCTGCATATATATTTTTGTTGATATTGATAAAAATGTTGGTGACCAATATTTTGCTGCTAAATCCTAAAATGTCACGAATAGGTTTAAGATCGAACTGGAAAGTAGGTCTGAATTTGGAAAAATACCAGAATCCGAGCATATTGAAACCACTATAGGAAACAATTTGGATCGCGTATGCCCAATAAGCATAGTCCTTATAGGCTAAATAAACGCCGACTATATTTGATGCGATAAGAGCAAAGGTTCCCGTGATGACCCTTTCTTTGATTTTTAAATTCCGGAAGAGGTAAGCATTGTGTGCAATACCAAAACTACCTAACCAAAAGGACAAAAAGGTAAATCTGCTGAGCTCTACTAGTACTGGTTGATTATAGTATAAAGCGATAAGAGGAGCTGCAAAAAATAGAACGATATAAATAAATGTTCCAATTCCTACGCTTGTCCAGAATACCGCGTTATAATCTTTATGTTCAACATCTTTTTTATTGACAATCCCATACACAAATCCACTTTCTTGAAAAGCAGAAGCGAGAACAGAAAAGATGGTGATCATAGCGACTAAACCATAGTCTTCTGCTGTTAGCTTACGGTTTAGTAAGATGCCGAAGCCGAAGCCCAAAAACTGCTGGATGATACTGGCCATACCACCCCATAGCAGTCCTTTTGTTGTTTTTGATTTTAAAGAGTCATTTTTCGTTTGCGATGACATGCTAAATTAAATGAGCGGCAATATTAAAGTATTGCAATTGTATTCGCAAATTCTTTTAGGGAAACGTCAGTTGGATTGACATCGGTAATCAAATAAGAAATATCACGTAACGGTACAACTTTCATTTTTTGAACTGAATTAAGTTTTTCCGCAATGCTCAGAATAGCTACTTTTTTTGAGCATTTAATCATCGCACGTTTGATTTGCACCACTTCCCAGTCTGAATCGGTCACCCCATCTTCTACGGAAAGAGAATTTGTTCCCAACAAACAAAGATCGACTTTAAGATCGGCCAGTTCATTAGCGACTTGGGCTCCCGAAACAATGTTTGTATTGCGTGAAAGTTTTCCGCCAACTAAAATGACTTCAAGATTTGGCTTTTCGGCCAATTCTAGTGCAACTAATGGACTTATAGTAAAAAACGTACACTGCAGGTGATCGGGTATTGTTCTCGCTAATTCAATTAAGGTTGTCCCGCCTCCGACTAAAACAGTCATTCCATTGGAGATTAAAGTGCTTGCTTTCTTGGCAATTTCTTTCTTTGCCTCCTTGGCATATACGTTTCCATCCTGAAAAGGGAACTGAAATGATTTTGATAATGCTCCACCATAGACTTTTAGAACTTTACCATTCTCAGCAAGTTCGTTCAAGTCGCGTCTGATTGTATCTTCAGACACATTCAGCTGAACACTGAGGTCTGAGGATAAAACTTTATTATGTAGGTTGATCTGATGTATGATGAATGCTTGTCTTTCTTCCTTTAACATTGGTCTTTTGGTTTTTAATCGGAATTTTAAAATTAATTGAGAAATCAGTCTAAATGTAGTGAAAATTATTCTTCCTTTTTATCAATTTTTGTTATGCCAGCTTTGAACCTCGGTTTGAAGCCTGTAGGCTTGCTGGCAGCAGGTTCCTGTGTTTCTATGCTGTCGTTTTCAGGTTCAGCCTTTACGCTCGCATCTAACTTAATTTCGTCTTTCGTATCGGGCAGCTGTGTTTGTTCAGCAGTTTCTGTTTTGGTTACTCCGGCTTTAAACCTCGGTTTGAAGCCTGTAGGCTTGCTGGCAGCAGGTTCCTGTGTT
>NZ_DLAV01000038.1:0-18894 GCF_002494055.1 Sphingobacterium sp. UBA7038 | reverse complement strand
AAGTGGTTAAATCCTTGAAAAAGCAAAAAGGGGAAAAGCTGAACTGCACAGTAAGCACGTATCCGGCCTATGAACTACATATCAGTTGATTTTTTGAAGTTCTGTGGGTAAAGCTCTTTTATATTCTTGTGGTTTATTGACGCTATATTCATTAGCGTATGTTTTAACCACAGAAATGGGTTCACCTCATGCTTTTTGCAGATAGCGAAGAAAGAGTAGATCATTGCTGATCGCTGTGCTGCCTCATGGCTTCCGGCGAACAGCCAGTTTTTGCGTCCCAGAGCAACAGGGCGAATGGCATTCTCGATAAGGTTATTGTCAATCTGCAGATTCCCGTCGCGCAGATATTCCGAGAGCATGTCCCAACGTAGGTATGCATAGGCCATAGCCTTCCCGATCTGGCTTTTGGGCAGGGTGTCCTTTATTTCATCAAAGATCCATTTGCCCAGCTCGTTGATAACCGGGAGCGATTCTTTCAGCCGCAGCTCCTTGATCTTATCAGGTGATAACTTTTCTTCTTTGGCTTTTCGCTCAACTTTATAAAGTTCCTGTATCATCAGCAGTGCCTTTTGGGCCCTTGCCGGGTCATTCTTTAGGGCCTTCTCAAACTCACGGCGTGCGTGTGCCCAGCAGGCCAGATGGGTGATGTCTTTCTTTTTGCCAAACTTTTCGTAGGCCGCATACCCATCCGTCTGCAGATATCCTTTAAAGTTATCCAGCATGGATTTAAGTACATGACCACCACGGGAAGGGTTATAATCGAACAGTACCGTTTTATCCAAAGGCGAATGGTAGACCCAAAAGTACCCCTGATGGGCAGCTCCTTTTTTATCGCTGTCCAGTACTTTTATAGGGGTCTCATCAACCTGCAGATAGCCCTGAGATTTGGTATCGAAGACCATTTGTTCATATAATGGTTCCAGTTTTTCCAGGGCCTGTCTGGTCCATCCTTCGATGGTTGAGGATGGGATCTGTATGTTTTCCCTTGCGAAGATCTGTTTTTGCCGGTATAGCGGAAGGTGGTCCTGATATTTACCTACCAATATCATCGCCAGTAAGCTCGGCCCTGCAATTCCTTTATCGATGACCCGTTCAGGCAGTTCGGCGATGGATACGCCATTTCCGTTTCTAGCTGCATATTTATAACGGATGTAACGTTTGATATAGAACTTTGCAGGCTCGCACTCCAGTTCCTCGGTAATTTCCTTGCCGATACAGACCATTTTGGAAAGGTCTCCTTCAGGGTGTATCTCGATCTCGACTACAGGGAGATGGGCAGGTAATTTAGCGCGTCCTTTATGATTGGGACGTTTACGGACATACTCGATCTTTTCTTTGATTTCTTCCTGTTGCTGCTCTGCTTCAGCAGGCTCTGCATTAAAAGGGAGCATCGTCTGATCAGGATCGCCTTCAAAGCGCTCACGCTTCTGTCCGAACTGCATACGCTGAAGCATCTCCACCTGAGCTTTCAGGTAATCACGCTCCTGTGAAAGAATCTCACGCTCCTGATGGAGGAGTTCATTCTGTTTGGACATACTGGAAACCATTTTCAGAAGGTCTTCTTTTGATAGGTTTTCCAGTGCTGTTTCCATACCCTAAAGATACTCAAAAGATACCTTTATTCCTATTTTAAGTCCATTTTTAAGGTAAAGAAAAACGTCTTTTTTGAATACTTTTTACCACTTGTATCCCTTCGACCATCAGTACCAGGTCGCTCCAGGACAATTCTCCGTTTTTTACCTTCGGCGGCATGAAGGTACCCCTCTCCAGACGCTTATAATAAAGGACAAAGCCTCCTTGTTCCCAGTGCAGCAGCTTCATATGCGTACGGCTACGGTTCAGAAATACGAAAACCTCACCATTGGTAGCCTGACGACCCATCCCCGAACTGATCAGTCCACAGAGCCCGTCGAATGACTTTCTCATATCGCAAAACCCATCGTAAAGATAAAAGCGGTGCGATGACCCCAGTGCAAACATCAGTACAGACGGATCAGCTGTGATACAAGGGCAAGATCATTTTCGACCTTTATACGCACACCGTTGGGATAGATAATCTCAACATCGTTCCTTCGGGTCGCGTTGTCGATTGTGATAAAGTTCCCTCCGGTAGTGTCATTTTCTTTACTGCGCGAAAACCAATAATAAAAAGTCGCTTCCTTGATCCCATTTTCCGTGCAAAACGCTTTCTTGCTTTTTCCGCTCTGCTGCCAGTCTGCTATCATAGACAGCATACGCTCACGTTTTTCTTGAAGGTTGTTCATAACAGCAAAGCTAACCACTGAGCCGATCTAAGTCAATATGTACTTGGTAGAATGGATACGTAAGCACAGACATCATTGAGGAATCGGCAGACTATATGGTGGCTAAAGTGACCTTGAAATTTGAAAACTTCATCAAGACTGATCTGGTTACCTTGGAACGTGTGGGCAATGACTGGAAAGTATCCAGATCGATCAATTCGTATAAATAGAATTTAAATAATTAGTGGTTTGCCAGTAATAAAAGACAAACCACTAGTGAATCATATGTTTATTTATGGCCACGTCGAGAGATGTGGCTTTTTTATGATTTATCTATTTTTTTAGTTCGGTTTATTATCCTAAATAATCTCGTCAGGGATTTGACTCAACTGTGAAACTAAATAATTAATGGGGGCGGTCAATTCAGATTGGTTACAATCGTATTGATCAATAACGCCGTAGATTTCAAACGATGATATATTAAAGCCTTCTTCAATGTCATTATAGTAAATTATTTGATTTCCAAATAAGGCAACCACCCAAAAGCCCCCACTCTCATCTCCAAACGATTTTTCTTGCCACTTATGAGGAGTTACTTTGATGAGATTCCAAAGGTTTAAAGCTTTATAATCCATTGTCAGTTCTGCTTGCGAAATAAGAAGTTCTATTTTGTCAATTGATATCGGTGGCCACATGCACTAAGATAATGAAATTTTGAAATAAATTATCTCTCCCCGAATCTATAGCTTCATTGAATCGTTAATTCGAATGATAACTTTCACCTCCCCATTCCAGCCATTCACCGAGTTTTCCTGAGCGCTGGTCTAAAGTCCATAGGCTAGGGGCCTATTGTGTTGTAGTTTTGAGTCAACAAATAAGAACAAAAAACTAACAATATAAAGTAAAGACATTATGAAAGCATTAGTAAAAACATTCGCAGCAGCAGCCCTAATCGCAGTATCAACTTTCGCTATGGCAGCTGAAGGACCTGGAGCAAAAGCAACAAAAGCAAACGTTAACCTTTCTACAGCAGACTTGGCACTTGCTCACTATGTTGCGATAACTACGGAGGGCGAATCAGCAGGCGTAGAGCAGTTATTCGCAGAAGATTTCAATCAAAAGATCCAAGCTACCAATGCGCAATCTAATAGCCGTAGTGAAGTGATTAATTCCTTGAAAAAACAAAAAGGAGAAAAGCTTAACTGTATAGTAAGCACCGACATCTTAGAAGAATCAGCTGACTATATGGTAGCCAAAGTGAGGTTGAAATTTGAGAACTTCACCAAGACTGACCTAGTTACCTTGGAGCGTGTGGGCAATAATTGGAAAGTATCCAAATCAATCAATTCGTATAAATAGAATTTTACAACTGGTGGTTTGCGGCAAATAAATGACAAACCACTAGTGAATCATATGTTTAAGTTTAGTTTAATAAGCCACGTCGGAAGATGTGGCTTTTTTAGTTTGGAAATTTGCATTTGAGCAACAAAAGATTATTGTTTTTGCATAATACCATATTTCTTGTTTTGATCATCTTTGGCGTTTGTTCCTGCGTAGCTATCTAAAATCCGCATGGTGGCCGCTTTTAGGGAACGTCCGAATTCCGTGGGATGATAACCTGGTCCAGTAAAAAATTCCACCTCATGATTGATTTTTGAATACCATACTCTTCCTACATCCTTGGGACCCAGGGTATCTGGTCTCGTTATTTTCACAAATCCCTCGAGTTTGTTTTTATCTAAGCCTATCACTTGATAAGGCTGTGTCTTACTCTGACAATCTACCTCAATATATTTTTCTCCATTCCAGCACATGCACTCTTCAGGCGTCAGAAAATGTACGGTAGTCAATATTGCCAATACCAAAAGTGCTACACCTGAAAACCTCAATACAAGTTTGTTTTTTTTGAAAAATGGTTGCGGATATTTAAATCTGTCAATATCATCCTTGTTTTGCCTCCGCTCATTTGAGTCATTTTGAATGTTCAGATCGTCAATTAATTCTTCAGCTTTTTCTTCTTCCGGTTTATCCTTAAGTTCTTTGTTTTCACCCGTCAATGTGGAAATCATTGGTGAACCCTCCGATGTTGGCTCTTTATCGTCGGTAGGGATTAAAGGGGTATCTAGTTTATCAGTCAGTGATGAGCTTTTTCTTTCATCTATTGGTGATGGATCCTTCACCCCATCTGATGTTGAGGTATCATAGCTGTATCGAAATGGCCTCGGTTGATAGTCCACGAGTATTGCGAGTAGCTTCACTACTCGGTCTTCAGGATCTTGCGTAATGTTAAGTGCAAATTTCTGCAATGCCTTTAATGACCCAGTATTGTATTTCGCTATTGCTTCTTCCAAGCTCTTTTCTTTTTTATATGGATCAAAGAACTTTTGTAAAATTTCGATATCCTCGGGAGGCAAACCTTCGGATAATCTAACTAAGCAATAATCTCTTAGCTTGGCGGGCGAAGGATTAACTAATAAATCATCCAGCTCATGGTTGTTTTTCTTTGCCTCATATAGGGCAAGAACCTCTTCTTTAAATTTGGCAAATGTCGTTGGCATGGCATCAAAATTAAGCTAATTCTACACCGGAATTTACGGAATCCCGTAAGTCAATACATTCTTTATACATCGGAATTCATAGAATCTTTAGCATTTTATCGGACCTTTCGGACCTATCGGAATCATTTGATAAAAAGGGTTTTAACGGCTATAACTTTGTTCTCGAAGTCAGATGATGGATCGATTAAAATATAAACAAAGATACTAATCTGATTTCACAATGAGAAGATCTCGCGGTAGTCTTTAGCCGGTTTGGGAAGCAGCTTCTGCCTCCCGCGATTGACACTCTTACTTCCCAAAAAATTCAGAAGGCCTTCTGAAAACATTTGTAGCAATCCCGTGCATGGTGCACGGGGACTACTCATTTTTTCAACTTTTTAAATTTTTTGAATCATGTGGAGTTTAATATTATATTTTCTATTTGGAATCGGTCAACCGTCTAATTCACAACCTGGCGCAGGAACGTCAACAGTACAAACGGCAGATGCACCTCCTGTGGATCCGGGGGATAACGGGGGGGAAACGAGCACGCCAATTCCACCTCGGCCACCAAAACCATAACAAATACACAAACGGGAGGTAGCATCTAGTTACCTCCCGTTTTAAATTTATATATTGCTTTGATGGCTAATTTTAATTATTTTCGAGAAAAATGAACCATCTTGAAGCCTCTTTATATATTCCTCTCCCTGTTATTTTTTTCCTCTTGTTACAAGAAAGAAATAGATAAACAACCTTCAGCGGAAAATCCATTTTATGATATTGCATACAATTATCTCGAACAAGGTGTTTCCGATAGTGCGTTTTTAAATTTTAGTCGGGCTAAAGATATTTTCCTTGAATCTAAAGACAGTATAAATACAGGCAATTGTTTAATTATCATGGCAATTTTGCAAAAGGATCTAGGAGATTATTTTGGAGCACAGGAGACCGCCTTACAGGCCTTGAATTTTTTGAATTTCGAAAACCCCAAACATCGTATATATTTAAGTTCCGATTATAATAATTTGGGAGCCAGCACTAATAAACTTGGTGACTATAGGAAAGCAATTCTATTCTATAAAAAAGCTATTCACTTTTCAGACGACTCATTGACAACATCAGTTTATAAAAATAATTTAGCAATGAGCTATATGAATGTTAAAGAATATGATAAAGCAATTGATATTTTAGATAGTGTATTAAATGAAGTGCATGCTTTGCCAACTGAGTATGCAAGATCTTTGTCGAATATAAGCTACGTCCGATGGCGTAGAAATTCAAATTATTCAGCAGTTTCAGGTCTTTTAACAGCCCTGAAGATTAGAGAGGAAAAAAAAGATTTATGGGGCCTGAATGCAAGTCTAGCTCATTTAGCAGACTATTATGAAAGGATTAATCCAGACTCTTCCTTATTCTATGCTCGAAAACAGCTAGCCATGGCGAGACGACTTAAGAGTGGAGATGATCAGATGAAAGGCCTCTCACGAATGATAAAGGTAGGCTCGTCAGACTCAATTACCTTTTATTTTAATCAATTTGAGACAATAAGCGACAGCATCCAGCAAGCCCGCGCCGCCGCCAAAAACCAGTTCGCCCTAATCCGCTACGAAGTTGAAAAAAATAAAGCCGATAACCTGCGGCTGGAAAAAGAAAATGCCGAAAAGCAGAACCGTCTTATACGACAACGCGCGATTACAGGTGCAAGTATTTTTTTACTCCTATTAGCTGTTGGTGGAGGAACGCTTTGGTACAAACGACGCAAGCAACGTCTAGAACTCGAAGCACAGAACCGCGTCAAAGAGACGCAGTTGCATCTTTCTAAAAAGATCCACGATGTCGTGGCCAATGGCATCTACCGGGTGATGTCGGAAATCGAACATGGCGATGAAGTGAATCGCGATGACGTACTCGATAAACTGGAAAATATGTACCACCAGTCGCGCGATATCTCGCACGATGTCGAACAGGAAACGATCACAGAGATACCTTATAACGAGCAACTGGCCAGCTTACTCAAATCCTTTGCTGCTGACCATCGGAAGATATTAATCGCCGGTAATGATGCCGAACAGTGGGACGATATTAGCAAACGTATTAAAGATGAAGTGAAGCATGTGCTTCAGGAGCTGATGGTCAATATGAAGAAACATAGTCAGGCCGAACAGGTCGTCATACGTTTTGACATAACAGACCAACAGCTTAACATATTCTATAAGGATAATGGTATAGGAATCCCACAAGAAAAACCGAAAGGAAAAGGGTTATCGAATACGGTTTCCCGTATTGAAAGCTTCGGTGGTGAAATTACCTTTGTGAATGAACCGGGAAAAGGGCTCAATATCACGACCACTATCCCATTATAAAAAGACAATAATGTATGTTTAAGAAAGTACTGATTGCCGAAGACCACGAGATAGCCAACATTTCTGTGCAGAAAACCCTGCACGACCTCGGTATTCACAATACCAAATACGTTTATTACTGTGACCATGCGTTGACCTGGATTAAAAATGCGATCCGCGATGGCGAACCATATGACCTACTCATTACGGATATCGAATTCGAAGATGATGATAGTCCGCAGGAGATAAAGGATGGCCTTTCACTGATCAAAGCTGTCAAGATTGTACAACCAGACATTAAGGTTATTGTCCTGACGGCCAAGGACCGTTCGTCCCTGATCAATGATATGTTCAAGAATAACGAGATTGATGGCCTTGTTCGCAAAGCGCGCCGCGATGGCCAACATCTGCGCGAGGCATTGCAAGCTGTTGATCAGAACCGCACGTACCAATCACCCGACAGTAAAAAATTTATTCAGGAGCAGAACTCGCACGAGTTTACGCAGTTTGACCTGCATATCATTAAACTCCTGTATGAAGGCGTGTCCCAAAAAGAAATGCCCGAATATCTCCAGAAGCGTGATATCCGCCCGTCGAGTCTGAGTAGTATCGAGAAAAGGCTCAACCTCATGAAAGATGTACTAGGTTTTATCAAAAATGAACAGCTTGTTGCACACTGCAAGGAATTAGGTTTTATATAAATAATCTTTGATATCGGATTACGGTTTTCCGTAAAGAATCTTGGGGGTATCGTGCTACTTTTGTGAAAGCAAGGTAAATAACGAGGTTGGGTTACTTGCCGAAAATACGATATCTGATGCATTCAAGATATTTAGTGCCATATTTTAACCAATAAGATGATGAGAAAGGGCTATCCACCGATAGCCCTTATTTGTTTTTATGATCATATATAACAGCCGACTTATAAGAGATCCAGCTAAATGCTCGATCATTTAATCAGCCTGATTGGAAAACGTATTGATTGTGTTTAACGAATAGTAAGCGATTCCATTATCCGGATATTCTTCCAAAATTTCTTCGTATAGCGCTTTTGCTTTTTCGGCTTGCCCGGTCTGCGAATAACAGAATGCAATATTACAGAGCGCCATTTCCCGATAGCTCATTTTTGAAGCGCTAAACATGGTAACTGCCCGATATTTATCTAACCATTTCTTTTTTGTAAAGAAATCGACACTCTGTTTAAAATATTCAATCGCACCGTTAAACTCATTTTGTTTGACTGCTTTCATTCCCTTTTTGTGGCTCTTTGGAATGAGCTGTTGCAATGCTGTTATTAAAATGAAAAAAAGAACTGAGGCGACGATCATGCCCTCAAGTTGGAATAAGAATAAGGAAGCTACCATCAGGACCATCCAGAACACAATAAGGATTAAAACAGCTGGCCAGGACACTGACCTTACAATAGGAACATTTGCACTCATATAGATTAATAAATTGCTGGTTGTAATTTTTCTAAAAGGTATCAAAATTTCTTAAAAAATCCTCTTTCAGTATGTCGATGACGTTAAGTTTTAAAGCGGTATTTATCGTATCGAAAAGGTCTGGCAAATACGGTTTCCCGTATTGAAAGTCTCGGCGGCGAAATTACCTTTGTCAATGAACTGGGGAAGGGACTTGATTATGATGCTCCAAATCCATAAATGGACGAAACCGATGCGACAACAATAGTATCCCTGCGTTCAATAAGGGATTTTGTGGTGGAAAGGCGGAGTATTTCCAAATGTTCGTTAATGGAAGAATCTTTTTCAACGAAACGGTCACTGCCGGGCAGATACATCTCAGGCTGAAAATAATCATAATATGAGACGAAAAACTCAACAGCATTCTCTGGAAAAAATTGCTTCATTTCATCATATAGCTGAGCAGTCAAGGTCTTGTTAAGTGCAAGAATCAAGGTCGGACGCTTTAGCTGGTGGATAATGTTTGCCATTGTAAAGGTCTTTCCTGAACCTGTGATACCTTTGAGTGTCTGGTGGGTAGCTCCAGATTCAATTCCCGAAACAAGTCTTGCGATAGCATCCGGCTGGTCTCCTGCGGGAATATACTATGAGTGTAATATAAAAAGGCCTTTTGACATAAGTTTCCTGTTAGTTGGTTGTAACACAAATATAATTAAAAAACTGATTCACGGTTTGCCGGTGTTCCGGGAAAATCAATGTTTCATTGATCCGTAAACTAAAGCTCTGGAATTTAATGTTTGACTACTAGACATAAAATAGTTTGGTAAGACCATAATGTGCGTCGGACTGTTATTGATCAGGCACAGTTATCTTTTTTCTGAGTTCAGCGACACCACTCCCTATACAATACAGTATTATTAAAATATAACCCGCTCTTTTACAGTGGTCAAGAAGGTCGCAAATGTATATTATATAATGTTATATGTATAATATCATGCGTCTCAGGCAACATACCTTTGTATTATCAAATCAGAAGATCTGATGATAAAATATCCTTACTACAGAAAATGGAAGAGAATAGTTCAATAAATAATTTAAATATAATCCTGGATGAAATTAAAGCGATTTCATCAGTGCTGAATCCGGTATCGCTACAGACACTGGAGGACAATTTAAAGAAAGCGGACCGTATATTTTTTGCAGGTGCCGGACGTACAGGCTTAGCACTGAAGATGGCTGCCATGAGATTTATGCATCTAGGCTTAAATGTATATGTTGTGGGTGAAACAACTACGCCCGCAATCTTAGAGAACGATCTTCTGCTGGTAGGCTCCGGTTCTGGAAGCACGCCGACACTTGTAATCGCCGCTGAAAAGGCAAAAAAACAACATGCAACTGTAATAGGCATTACAGCGGATTCGAATAGCAAAATTGCTAGCCTTTCAGACCATGTGGTGCTTGTTAATGCGGCGGTGAAGACGGACTTTGGAGAATCAGCGTCCCGTCAGTATGCTGGAAGTCTCTTTGAACAGTCTGTCCTTTGGGTCCTTGATGCTGTATTTATGACACTGTGGAGAGATTCAGGCCTGACAAAAGAGGAGCTCTGGCCGAAACATGCCAATCTTGAATAACGAGAAATACAATTAAATAAATATTAAAATTTTATATTATGACTAAGTTACAAGTAGCGATTGACTTATTGACTACAGAAGCAGCCCTTGATTTGGCTGCAAAAGTATCACCTTATGTGGATATCATCGAGCTGGGAACACCTTTAATCAAAGCTGAAGGTCTAAAAGTGATCACCGCAATGAAATCCGCGCATCCTGATAAATTGGTCTTTGCGGATCTGAAAACAGCTGATACAGGTGCATTAGAAGCAGAAATGGCATTCAATGCAGGTGCGGATCTGGTAACCGTAATGGGTGCTGTTGATGATTCCACGATCAAAGGTGCAGTAGAAGCTGCAAAAAAAGCCGGTAAACAAGTAGTAGTTGATACGATCGGCGTAAAAGACCGTGTACAACGTGCCAAAGAAGTTACAGCCTTTGGTGTGGCATTTGTTGAGTTGCATGCCGGCCTTGATGAACAGGCTCAGCCGGGTTATAACGTGCAAAAACTTATCGGTGAGGGCCGTGAGGCACAGGTTCCTTTTTCGATTGCCGGTGGTGTAAATCTTGACACGATTAAAGATGTCGTGGCTGCTGGTGCAGCAGTAGCTGTTGCCGGAGGAGCCATCTATGGTGCCCAGGATCCAGCTGCAGCAGCTAAAGCCCTGAAAGAAGCCATCACAGCATAAATCAGAAAGTCGGACTATCCTTCGAAGTCTTCTCTGTACTAACAGGGAAGACTTTATACTGCAAATCTAATCTGCTCAATTTTTAACTGTAGTGAAGAATGATATAAATAGAATATTTAAAGATTTAGAAAATGAAGACATATAATTTTGGTATAGTAGGCCTGGGTGTGATGGGCCGAAATTTATTGCTCAATATGGCGGATCATGGATTTGCTGTGGCCGGGCTGGATATGGATCAGGAGAAGGCCGGTTCATTGCAGAATGAAGCACAGAAAGACCATCAGATTTTTGCAACCGTTGATCCGGAATCCTTTGTTAAATCTCTGGAAAGCCCGAGAGCAATAATGCTCCTTGTTCCTGCGGGTTCTGCTGTTGACGGGGCAATAGGAACTTTACTTCCCTTGCTGGATGAGGGCGATATAATAATCGATGGGGGCAATACCTATTTTTCTGATACCGACAGGAGGTATCAGGAGCTTTCGTCAAAGGGAATCCACTTTTTTGGTATGGGAATCTCAGGTGGTGAGAGCGGGGCCAGAAGGGGGCCGAGTATGATGCCCGGAGGTGATAAGGTAGCTTATGAGCGATTACGCCCCATTTTTGAAGCAATTGCTGCAAAAGTTGATGATGCACCATGCGTTGAATTTTTGGGTAACGGCTCAGCGGGCAACTATGTGAAGATGGTTCATAACGGTATAGAATATGGAATTATGCAGCTTATTGCAGAGACCTATGATATAATGAAGAATGTCTATCATCTGGAGCATGAAGTGATACAGGAATCATTTGAACAGTGGAATAGGGAAGAACTGAATTCCTTTCTCATTGAAATTACCGGAGCTATTCTAAAGCGAAAAGAAGAGAATACTTTCCTGGTGGATCTGATTTCAGACTGGGCTAAATCCAAAGGGACAGGTAAATGGACATCTCAAAATGCAATGGATCTTCAGGTACCCGTGCCTGTGATCGACGCTGCTGTCAATATGCGGGACATGTCCAAATATAAATTGGAAAGGATTAAGGCATCGAAACTGCTGACCTGGCAAAATGCGTCAAAAGTTGATCCTGTTGATCTAGAACATCTGAAGGCCGGTCTTTATTTCGCCATTATTAGCACATACGCACAGGGGCTTGCCCAGCTTAGGATGGCATCTGATACCTATGGTTATGGACTGAATCTGGAGACCGTGTGTAAAATCTGGCGCGGGGGATGTATCATCCGTGCGACACTTCTGGAAGACTTCCGAAAGGCGTTCGCTTTACAGCCGGATCTTGCAAATATTCTGCTTGACAGGGAGATTGCTGCCAAGTTAAATGCATCACAGGCAGGTATCCGGTCCATCATTCGGGATGCCATTCAGAATGGTACACCTGTTTCGGCATGGATGAATGCACTGTCATATTTCGATGCTTACCGTGCAGAAAATTTGCCTACGAACCTTATTCAGGCACAACGGGATTTTTTTGGAGCGCATACTTATGAAAGAACTGATAAGGAAGGCGTATACCATACCCGTTGGGAATCTTAAAATTAAATAAAATGAAAAATAATGATAAAAAGCCAACCTCTATCGTAGTTTTTGGGGCAACAGGAGATTTGGCGAAAAGAAAATTATTTCCTGCATTTTTCAATCTGTTCCTGGAGGGTTGGTTTCCCGAGGAATTTGAAGTTCTTTCACTGGGAAGAACGGAACAGACACAGGAAGAATTCAGGAATTATATCCTTGAAAATATCAGGACATTTTCAAGAATCCAAAAATTCTCCCAGGAACAATGGAATAATTTCAGTGAGAAAATTAAATTTATCAGATTTGATATAACACAGGAGGAATCTTTTATCCGGTTGAAAAATGAACTTGATACCATTGATGTAAACTTGGGGATCAGATCCAACCGTCTGTTTTACCTTTCGGTAGCACCCAGTTTTATTGAAACGGTATCGAATAGCTTAAAAAATGCAGGTCTTACCGAGAATGTTGATCAGGACAGGATGATCATTGAAAAACCTTTTGGCTATGATAAGGCTTCGGCCGTAGCACTCAATAAGCTCCTTTCGCAGACTTTTAAGGAAGTGCAGATCTACCGAATCGATCATTACCTTGGAAAGGAGAATGTACAGAATATCCTGGCTTTCCGTTTTGGAAATACCATTTTTGAACCATTGTGGAATAATAATTATATCGATTCTGTACAGATTACCGTTGCGGAGACTGTCGGCGTTGAAGACCGGGGCGGATACTATGATGGGTCGGGTGCTCTCCGTGATATGATCCAGAACCATTTGATGCAGATTCTCTGCATGATTGCCATGGAAGCTCCCGCTGCATTTGAATCGTCAGAGATCAGGGACCGTAAAGTAGATGTGCTCAAAAGTGTCAGAAGGATGAATCTTGAGGATATCGGACATTATACGGTAAGAGCACAGTATATCGAGGGAGAGATTGACGGTAAAAAGAAACCTGGCTATTTGGAAGAACCCGGAGTGAATCCAAACTCAAATACCGAAACATATGTTGCGATGAAGTTTTACATTGACAATGAACGCTGGCGCGGGGTACCGTTCTATATGCGGACGGGCAAGCGCATGCAGGAAAAAAAATCTTCCATCGTGATCAGTTTCAAAGACGTCCCGTGCACGACATTTCGAGATGATCTGAATATTCTGTTCCCCAATAAACTGGTGATCAATATCCAGCCAGAAATGGACGTCAGGCTGTCGTTCATGACCAAAAAACCAGGTCTGGACATGAAGCTGAAACCGGCTGAAATGGTATTCGACTATTTTGAATGTTCATCGGAAACTCCTGAAGCTTATGAAACCTTACTCTTGGATGCTCTTGACGGGGATTCTACTCTTTTTATGCGTTCGGATCAGGTGGAGGAGGCCTGGGATGTTATCTCTAATATTCAGGCCGCCTGGGAAAGCGGAAATTCGCCAAAGATGGACACGTATGCTGCTGGAAGTGCGGGGCCTGCAGCTGCAGATGATTTATTGAAGAGACAGGGGCATCACTGGTTATCTACTTCTGCCGAAAAATTTAAAAAGGAACAAGATGCTTAATATATTTGCGACCACAGAAGAAATTTTCAAAGAAGCTGCAGCGGTTTTTATCAGTTCTGCAAATGAAGCGATTAGGCAGAAAGGATATTTTGCTGTTGCACTGACGGGCGGATCTTCACCGGAAGGCCTGTATAGGTTATTATCGGAAGATCAGTATAAAAACCAGATCGACTGGACCAAAGTACTGATCTTCTGGGGAGATGAAAGGTGGGTGCCACTTGACAATGACCTGAGCAATGCCAGGATGTCCTATGAGCAGCTCTTGGACAGAGTGCCTGTTCGGCCGGTCAATGTCTTTCCCATGTACCGGGACGGTATAACAGCAGAGGATTTTGCTGCTGTATATAATGTATTATTAAAAGAAATGCTGGGAAGTGATGGCAGAATGGATCTCATCCTTCTTGGAATGGGACAAGATGGGCATACTGCCTCGTTGTTTCCGGGAACCGAGGCGTTGGATGAAACAGAAAATTGGGTCACTGCGTATTATCTGGAACAGCAGCAGATGTACAGGATTACACTGACGGCCCCTTTTCTTAACAGGGCACGAAAACTACTCGTGATCTCTTTTGGAGAAACGAAGGCGGAAGCTCTCAAAGAGGTTATCGAGGGACCTTATAACCCCAGAATATACCCGGCACAATTGCTTGCGCCATCTCAGGGAGAATTATTATTTTTGGTAGACAAAAAAGCAGCAAAATATTTGCACGGCACTATTTAATATAAAAAATAAATATGATCACACATCATCTGAAAGATATTCAGCATAATTCTGAAAGGGCAATCACGCCCTTTCATATTTTTGAATTGGACAGGAATGCGCTGGAGGAATATAGGGAACCGCATACAAAAGACCATTTTTGTCTATTATTTGTTAAAAAAGGCAAAATGAAAATGCAGGTAGAGGACCGTCGGTACGATGTGACGGAAAATAACATCTGTGTTATATTTCCTGGACAGCTATCATCAAAAGAACAGATCAGCAGCAACTTTGAGGGCAAGATGATCCTGTTTGATGAAGTGCTGTTCTGTTCGGATATCCTTAAAAATGAGCTGAGTATTTACAATCACAACATTTCTGTCAAACTCAATCATATTGAACTGCCCGTAGCGGAGACCAAGGAAGTAGAGTTGCTGTTGGATCAGATAGAAAAACTATACCATGACCTAACATCGGTAAAGAAAGAACAGGCACGGTTTTACATCAAGATAACGTTACTTAAGCTGGTCGAGTTTGTCCACACGAAGTGGGACAAGAATAAACTGACCAATGAAAATACAAAACTCTATGGGAAATTTTTAGAATTACTGGAGCGGTATTACAAGACAGAACGTACAGTAAGCTGGTATGCGGAAAAATTGCTGATTTCACCCAAAAAATTAAATGAGATCACCAAGAAAACCGCGGGGCTGACCTCGATCGAAACCATCCACGCAAGGATCATGAATGAGATCAAGCAGCTGTTGCTGCTCTCCAGCTATTCCCATAAAGAAATTGCTTTCGAACTTGGCTTCAACTCACCCGCTGCACTTAATAAGTTTGTTAAGGCTAAGCTTGATGAAACACCCACGGACCTGCAGCAGCAATTGGCGCAAATGTATAAGACATAGGTATAAGTTGGTTGCGTGACCGCCGGAGAATTGAACGAGGTTTGTAACATAAATCTTAAACATATGTTACCAACGGTTAATTTAAAAGATACAGCGGCTTTTCAGAAGCTTACGGCACATTTCCAGATGATAAAAGATGTGCAGATCCGCAATTTGTTTATAGAAGATCCCCATCGCTTCTCCACGTTTTCAGTGCAATGGGGCGATGTACTGTTTGATTATTCAAAAAACAGAATTACTGGAGAGACGCTGAACCTTTTGCTGGAGCTGGCAAAAGAGGTGAAACTAGACCAGGCGATTGATAAAATGTTCGCTGGAGACAAGATCAATGCAACGGAGGGCAGGCCTGTTCTGCATACAGCACTGCGCCAGCCAAAAAATGCGGTAATTACTGTTGATGGAGTGAATATCATACCCCAGGTTCATGAAGTACTGGACCAGATGAAAAATTTCACACAGGATGTACTTTCGGGAAGCTGGACCGGATATACGGGAAAGGCGATAACTGATGTTGTCAATATCGGGATCGGTGGGTCAGATCTCGGCCCCGTCATGGTAACGGAGGCTTTAAAAGCATATAAAACGCCTCTGAATCTGCATTTTGTATCGAATGTCGATGGTACGCACATTTCTGAGGTCTTTAAGCATGTTAATCCTGAAACTACACTTTTTCTTATTGCTTCCAAAACATTTACCACCCAGGAAACGATGGCCAATGCCCATAGTGCGCGTTCTTGGCTGCTTGAGGCGGGGGCTGAAATAAAAGATATCGAAAAACATTTTGTTGCGCTGAGTACGAATGAAGCTGAGGTGGAAAAGTTCGGAATCAATACGCGTAATATGTTTGTGTTCTGGGACTGGGTAGGGGGCAGATATTCATTATGGTCCTCAATAGGACTATCCATCAGTCTTGGAATAGGATATGATAATTTCCAGGCGTTATTGGAGGGTGCCCATGAGGCCGACGAGCATTTTCAGCATGTTCCCTTTGAAAAGAACATTCCGGTAATCATGGCTCTTTTGGGGATCTGGTATATCAATTTTTATGGTGCTGAGACCTTGGGTATTTTTGCGTATGATCAATACCTGCACCGTTTTGCGGCCTATTTTCAACAGGGGGATATGGAGAGCAATGGTAAATATATCGACCGTAACGGTCATGTAGTTGATTATCAGACAGGACCTATAGTCTGGGGCGAACCTGGTACCAATGGACAACATGCGTTTTATCAGTTACTTCATCAGGGGACTAAGCTGATACCTTCGGATTTCATCGCGCCTGCTCAGAGTTTAAATCCGCTGGGAGAACATCATAAAATACTATTGTCCAATTTTTTTGCGCAGACCGAAGCACTGATGAACGGAAAGTCAGCGGAGGAAGTGATAACCGAATTGCAGGGATCAGGAAAATCGGCTGATGAAATCGAGCAGCAGCGTAAATACAAGTATTTCAGGGAAACCGTCCGACAAATTCATTTTTGCTGAAAAAGATAACGCCAAAATCATTGGGTAAACTGATCGCTCTTTATGAACATAAAATTTTTGCGCAAGGGGTCATCTGGAACATTTTCAGCTTTGATCAATGGGGTGTTGAACTTGGTAAACAATTAGCTAATGCTATCTTACCTGAACTTCAGGAGGATCACCAGGTTCAGGGCCACGACTCATCTACCAATGGGTTGATCAATCAATATAAGTCCTGGCGCTGATTCAGGATAGGTTTTACTCCGAGTATAAAAAGCAGAAGTAATAAACTTCTGCTTTTTATACTTGATACAGTACGCTATATGCTGTATGTCAGTGATTAAATGTATAAAAATGAATGTTGTGCTCAGTGTAAAGTATTTGATTTTGAATAGAATAACGGTTGTTTTCTGCCTTTTTGTTTTAATTTCAGTTGTTTATTCATAAGGGAGCAAATGTATATCATATAATATTCAATGTATAACATCAGCGTCTGTCATTGCAGTACTTTTGTATAAGAAATTTAAAATAAAATATGAGCAAATTATTTGTTGCCAGCGAAGTATTTCACGGAGCTGGAAGTTTATCAGAATTAAAGAACCTTTCAGGAAAGAAAGCGATCATTGTAACTGGTGGACAATCAATGAAAAGAAGTGGGACCTTAGATAGAGCACTTTCCTATTTAAACGAAGCAGGACTTGAAACTGCTGTTTTTGACGGTGTTGAAGAAGATCCGTCTTCGGAAACAAGTCTTAAGGGAGCTGCAGTGATGCGTGATTTTGAACCGGACTGGATTGTTGGTCTTGGGGGCTGTTCTGCAATCGATGCGGCAAAAATGATGTGGGTCTTCTATGAATATCCCGATGCCGATTTTGAGGCAATGACAAAACCTTTCACTGTTCCGACATTACGCCAGAAGGCTAAATTTGTAGCGATCCCTTCTACAAGTGGTACCGGAACAGAAACAACAGGTCTGGCGGTTATCACTGATAGAGAAAAAGGGGTGAAGTATCCGATCGTTTCTTACGAGCTAACTCCGGATATTGCAATTGTAGATGGAGAAATATGTGCTTCAATGCCGGCTCACATCACATCAAATACGGGGCTGGATGCTTTGACACATTGTGTGGAAGCCTATGTGTCGAATATTGAAGACAACTATGCAGATGTACTGGCAAAAGGAGGTCTGGAAATTGTTTTTCAGAATCTGGAAGAAGCGGTGAATAATCCGGGCAATATCAAGGCTCGTCAAAACATGCACGATGCTTCATTTATGGGAGGTTTAGCTTTTAATAATGCATGGTTGGGTATTGTACACTCATTATCGCATCAAGTTGGTGCCCTTTATGGTATTCCCCATGGTGCAGCCAACGCGATATTCCTTCCAAATGTGATCCGTTACAATCAGACAGCAACAAACAGATACCCTGATCTGGCCAAAATTGTTGGCAGGACATCAGCAGAGGAGCTGGCTCAGGAAATTGAGAAACTTAGAGCGTCCGTCAACAACATAGGTTCACTTAAAGCATTCGGTATTTCCCGTGAAGACTGGGAGAAAAATCTGGATTTCATCAGCAAAAATGCTTTAGAAGATCCATGTACAGGTTTCAATCCGCGTAAACCGACTTTACAGGACCTAAAAGATCTTTACAATGCTTCTTTTGAAGGCAATATCTATCAGAATTAGACCAGTTTGATGAAGAAAGTGGTTTACCCTTTAATTTAGGGTGGATCACTTTCCTCCGTTTGGTATTTTGGAACTATATTTATTAAATTGGAATCGGAAATTCTTATTTTGAATTCATATGTGTCCTAAATAAATTTTAGGATTCGATTTCTGTGGTACAAGCATAGCTTTTTTCATCATTTCGATATTGACCCCTATTTTTCAATCTGAGAAGATCTTTAGCTGT
>NZ_DLAV01000033.1:0-24622 GCF_002494055.1 Sphingobacterium sp. UBA7038 | reverse complement strand
CGTTTAGGACGCAAGTGATGTATCATTACAATTTTTTTTTAAAAAAATTTTTTTTCCAATTTAAGAACAATTTCAGTACTTTTGCGTTATTGATATTGATAATCAGAATTTTGTAAATTTGATAATGAAAAGTAAATCATATTATTAATCATTATTAATCGTTTTTTATAAAAGTCATATTTTAAAAAAATACTTATTAACTTAAATCGTCTCTATGACTAAGAAATTTTTTACACTAATTTTCGCGGTGTCTCTTTTTATTGGGGCTAAAGCCCAATCTTTTCAATTGAGAAAAGATACCACTATTGTGGAAAGTACTGATCGCTATAAATTCGAAACAAATAAATTCTTTGGTAACTGGTTTATCGGTGCCGGTGCCGGTGCTCAAATTTATTTTGGAGACCATAATGACGAGATGAAATTTGGTGATAGAATAACACCAGCCTTTAATTTTTATATTGGTAAATGGTTTACGCCTGGTATTGGTGTTCGTGCGGGGTATACGGGGTTTAAAGTAAAAGGCCTTACTCAAAATGGAAGTCATAGTGATGGTACTCCGTACAGCAAGCTTCCTTGGGAGGGGTATTGGTTGACAAACCAGGAATTTAAATACAATCATGTGCATGGTGATGCGATGTTTAATTTGATGAATATCTTTGGAGGTTATAAGCAAAACCGTTTCTACGAATTGATTCCTTATGCAGGTTTAGGCTGGATGTGGACTAAATCTGATGCTAAAAATCCACAACAACGTGAAGTGAGCGCAAACATAGGGGTTTATAACACATTTCGTCTAAGCAATTCATTCGGTCTTACATTGGACGTACGTGGTGCGATGGTGAATGATAGATTTGATGGTGAAGAGGGAGAGAGACGTAATGAAGGGCCTTTGTCTGCTACATTGGGATTGGTTTATAAATTCAAACAGAATAGCTGGAAAAAATCTGAAACCGTCACTATCGGATACGATGAGGCTCAACTTAGATCACTTGTGGATCGTGTGAATGCTTTGGCTTCGGATAATGCAGCATTGAAAACTCAATTGGCAAATGCTAAAACGGAAGTTATCACTGATATCAAAGTTGAAAACAGAGTGATCGCTGCGCCTGTATTACTTACCTTCCCAATTAATAAGAGCACGGTAAGCAACGAGGCTCGTGTGAACTTAGGATTTTTAGCTAAAGTGATCAAGCAAACAAATGCAAATGTTGTTTATACGATTACAGGTTATGCAGATAGTGGTACAGGTTCTCCGAAAACTAATGAGCGTTTGAGTAAAGAACGTGCAGAGGCAATCTATAATGTATTGGTGAAAGAATTTAATGTGAACCCTTCTCAACTAAGAACAATATACAAAGGTGGTGTGGATAATATGTACTACGATGATCCTCGATTAAGTCGTGCTGTAATTACTATAGCAGAAGGCTTGTAAAATCCTTTTAACAGATCTATAAAATCTCCTCAATAGCAATTGTAGGAGATTTTTTTATTTCAATACTTCCGCTATTTTTGTAGCCAATGTCTGAGTCCAAAAGAATTTACCAAATTGATCTGTTTCGCTTTATCGCAGCATCCGCCGTTGTATTATACCATTACTTATATCGGGGGTATGCAGCTGGAAATATGTCGCTATTGGGTTTCGATGGAGTCGGAGAATATTTTAAATATGGCTACCTGGGCGTAGACTTATTTTTTATCATCAGTGGTTTTGTGATCGCTTTTTCCATTAAGCATCTTTCGTTGCGTAAGTTCTGCTATTCCCGTTTCAAGCGTTTGTATCCGATGTATTGGATTTGTTTGCTGTTGACTTTTATCGTTTCTTATTTTTGGGGCGCACCGCGTTATCATGTCACATTTACCCAACTATTAGCTAATCTGACTATGGTGCAAAAGCTATGGGGACAGGGGGATGTCGATGGCGCTTATTGGTCACTCTATGTGGAGTTGAAATTTTACCTGATCATCGCTTTATTTCTAATTCTAAATCAATTTAAAAAAATAGGTTTAGATTATCTGGTGTATTTTTGGCTGCTATTGTCCAGCCTACGCTTTTTTGTTGGGCCTTCGGAAATTTATGACGCAATCCATGAGTTCTTTTTACTCGATTGGAGTGCATACTTTATTGCTGGAATTATATTTTGTCAGCTGTTTTTACATGGGCCCAAAGTCCAGCATTTTGTGGCCCTACCTTGGTGTTTGTACATTTCCATCGATGGTGCTGTGGGACGTATTCATTGGTTGGAACGAACCTTCCACAGTGACTTTTCACCTTATATTATTGGTGCGACCATCGTTGTGTTTTACCTGCTCATGTTACTGGTTTCCTGTAAAAAACTGCAGGCGATCAATTCGTCTGGATTTGTTAAAATCGGCATGTTGACCTATCCGCTGTATTTAATCCATCAACACATCGGCTTTATTATTTTTAATCACCTGTATCTGTATCTGAATAAATACCTGCTCCTTTCAGGTGTTATAATTCTTATGCTTGCCCTGGCTTATCTACTGAGCGATCGGATTGAACCGCGGATCATGAAGTATTTTAAATCATAAACAAAAGGTCCGAAGGCAATGATTACCCCGAACTTTTCTGGTTTTCATAGGAGATGTTTTTTGCCTGAATCGTTTATTGGCTTGTCTTACGGTTAAAAAACAAGATTTCCTTGATAGATAAGTGATTTTACGGGCGATATTCTTGAAATAGCTTCCGCTGAGCAACTTGCGTCAAGGAATGCAATGTCTGCACTGTCTCCGACTTTTGGCCATTGCATATTGCCTTTGTCATCCAATGGAGTAGGGCCTGCAGTAGCAAGTTTCAGCATACGGGATAGTGCATATTCGGTAGCCTGGCCGTATACCTGAGCTGCAAGATTGGCTTTTTGTAGCACGCTGCCTGTTCCGAAAGTATTCCAATGATCTACAATACTGTCATTCCCCGTCATGACTTTAACATTATTTTCCATGAGCGTCGGAATAGGCATAATCAACCCTCCAAATGGGATCGTAGAAACTATACCGATTTGTGCGGCGCCCAGTTTTTCGGCCATTTCTTGTTGTTTGGCTTTTTCCAGTCGACCAAGCACAAAACAATGGCTGAGGTAGGTTTTGCCTTTGAGAACAGGGTTCTCGTTTACTTTATTGATTAAGTATTCTACAGTTTTCAAACCGGATTCTCCAGACTCGTGTAAGTGAATGTCAATTCCTTTGTTGTTATCCAATGCCAGTTGAACCGTAAAATCCATTGTCTTTTCAATAGCGCCATCGATGGAAAAAGGATCGACCCCACCGATAAAATCAATATTGGTTTTAGCCGCTTCCTTGAGATAAGGAACCGAATCGGTATAGAAGACACCGTGTTGTGGAAAAGCAACCAATTCAGCTCCAAATCCATTTTTCTTGTTTTCAAGTGCCAGTTGCAGATGATGTAAAGAATCTAGTTTGGATGTCGGTTCAATATTGACATGGCTACGTGCAAAGGCAGTTCCCTTGGATTGTAACAGTTCAATTAGTTTTTCTGCTTTATGGGTAGAATTTTTGAGCAGTTCTGGCAAAATTTTCTGTTCTAGAGCAATCATACCCTTTACACCTCCGGGGCCACATCTTACTGCCTGCCATTTGTCGCCATAATAGGTCTTATCCAAATGGATATGCATATCTTTAAAAGAAGGCAGCATCAAAAGTCCTTTTGCATCGATCGCATCAACACTGTTGCTGTTGGCACTGATATTTTTGATTTTGCCGTTTGCTATCTGAATGGAAAAAAGACCGGTCTTTGTTGCGGTTACATTGCCATCACCATCGTACTCAAATCCGGTTTCCAACAACACGTTTTTCAACGTATAACTTTTTTACCTTGGTAGCCGCTCAAAAGTCCTTGATGAACCACATTAGGTTGATTTTCTGCAAATAGCATTCCCGGGATAAATGTTGCACCCGCAAGAGCCAGAGCAGAGTTTCTGATAAACTCCTTGCGTGTAAGGGCCGTTGATTTCATTTGATTTCCTATTATGTTATTTTGTGACCGGAATAAAAAGTCTACCAGTCTTTTACAAAGTTACATAGCTGGTACCCTATTATTGCTGGGAGATTTCTGCCATTCTTTGTGTGATTTATCTTTTTTTCAAGTTGTTTTCAAAGGACTTGGAGTTTCCCCCACATGAATATTTTCTCTAAAGTCACTTGGACTTGCCCCCGTTTGCTGTTTAAAAAAATTTGAAAAATAAGCTTGATCTGCAAAACCCAATTCAAAGGCAATTTCTTTAATGGATCGCTCTGTGCTTTGCAAAAGACGTTTGGCTTCAATGCTGATCCGTTGGTGAATAAGTTGTGTGGCTGATATTTTCAGATGTTTTTTGCACAGTATATTCAGGTAATTGGGCGAAATATGAAGCTTTTCGGCATAAAAGGCGACGAGCTTTTGCTCCCTAAAAAATTCATCAATGAGCATATTGAACTTTGCAAGTCGTGGAACAGACTGATAGACTTTGAATTCGGTGAAGGCAGACTCGGCCTCTCGACTTACAATCGCTGCGATCACTCCCGCTCGGGCAGTTATCAATGGAATAAGTGAATTTTCTCTTTTTAACTCCTGCTTCACAGATTCAAATTCATAATGCAATTGTGCAAAAGCATCTGCGGTAAGATCAATGACGGGATGGTTTTGGTAATTGGTGAATGAAAAGCGAAAGAAAGGGGCGAAGTGCTCAAAAAAAGATCGTTCAATCATGAGTTGATAGCCTATTGTACCCGCATAGACATGCCATTTGTGCATTTGCCCCGGAAAGAGCACATGAACCTGATGGTCTTTGATGATATGGTCAATCGAATCGATCGTATGGACGCCGGATGCTTTATCGAACAGATTTATGATAAAGAAGTCATGTTTATGCGGTTTGTCGATGAGCCGTTCGCCATGCAGTTCATTAAATAGGAGTTCGTCGCGCCCTGCAGTCTGTTCCTTGCGGAAACCATCCAGACTGATCACTGGTGCCCAAATTTTTGAATTTCGTTTATCCAAAGTAGATCATATCGAATCTAAAATACAAAATACCGAGGAGTAATCGGTCATGGCGGGCTGAGTTTCCATAGGTTTGTATGGGCATCGTTATAGTGGTGTTGGTACCTGCTCTTAGTATGGGCATAGTATAGTGGTGGTGTTACCTCTGCTAGGGGACAGGAGGAGTTGTGGGCCCGTGGACGACAGTAGACTCGATGGACAGTAGTTAAAATCTGGAGAATATTGGCTAAAATAAACCTATGTATAATGATGTAGAGTCATTAATTTTATAAATGTCAAATAGACAGCAATACAGAAAATATTCTTCGATTTTGGAAGCTTATTAATAGGGATTGCTTTTCTTCTTGTTCGTCTTCTGTTGAAGACAATCAAGGAAAAGGATACGGTAATAGCTTTCACCGGGCTAGAGGGTGATCTTTAAACAATAAATCATTAGCGAATAAAAGATAGCGATATGAAAAGATATACGATATATTTTGCAGCAATTCTCACAATTTTTATCAAAATGACCGCTGTAGCTGTGGCACAGGGTGGGGATCAGATCTTAGATGGTATCGGGGAGACAGGCATGGTGGCCCGCTATGTCTTTGATGGGGATTTTAAGGATTGGTCGCGCAATGGGCTACATGGTAAATTCCAGGGCACAAAAGCTTCATTTGTATCAGATAAGCAATTTACAAAGGTGCTTTATCTCGCTGGAGGAAAGGACGATTTTGTCGTACTTCCAGCGAAAGTACTCGCTGATCTCGAGTCGATCAGCATTACAGGTTGGATATATTTGCGTGCAGCGCAGTCTGGCCAGTATTTATTCGATTTTGGACAAGATATCACCAGGCATTTTGCAGGGACACCAACAGGTACAGCGCTACAAAATGGCTATATAGGGATAATCGCGCAAAAGAAGGCCGAAGTAAAAAATGCGGTCTCTTCGGCTGTGCCTTTAAACAAATGGGTGCACTTGGCCATCGTAGTTGATATTGCTACAGGGACCATGCAAACATATTTAGATGGTATGCCCGCTGGAGAAGTTAACGACATCCCACAGGAGCTGACCGAGGTTTTTGGACAGGCAGGTAGCAAGAGGACACTATACATCGGAAAATCCCTGTCGGGTGGCAATGTAAGTTTAAATGCACTGTTGCATGATTTTCGCATTTATCGTGTGCCACTGAATCAAAACCAGATCGGCATGGTGTATAGAAATGCGTTGAAGGGTGTGCGTGAAGATGTTGCTTCTAAAGGTAAGGCTGAGGATGACCTACCGCGATTTCCAATGAATAAAGCAGCGCTTTATAATGCCTTCTTAACAGGGGTTGCAGATGTCACCGTAGAAACAGCGATAGGCGAGCTGCCTCGATTGCCGAGTTATGTCGTCGGTACATATAAAGACGGTATGGTGGGACCAAAAGTGCGTGTGTTGTGGCCTGCACCAACCGACAATAGTGCCGTCGCGCAGCAAACAGCTTACACCGTCACGGGGCGTGTTCCCGGGACTGATCTGAAACCCAAAGCCATCATTACAGTCAAAGGGAAGGTAAAGTCCAAGATGCCTAGCTTAAAATTGGAGGCATTTCACTTGGATCAGGTTTCCCTTAATACGGATGTAAAGCAACATCAAACGAAGTTTATTGAAAATCGCAATAAATTCATTGATACATTGGCTAAAACGGATCCCAATTCATTCCTCTATATGTTTCGACACGCGTTTGGGCAAAAACAACCGATCGGTGTGCAACCTTTGGAGGTATGGGACAGCCAGGATATCAAACTGCGCGGTCATGCTACAGGACATTACCTGACGGCAATTGCACAAGCTTATGCGAGTACAGGCTATGATAAGGCACTCCAATCAAAATTTTTGGGGAAGATGGATACCATGGTCAGCGTGCTTTATGCCTTGTCAAAGTTGTCGGGCGCACCGAGGCAAGAGAAAGAAGCGGGGCAAGCCTATGTCGCAGATCCTGCTGCGGTACCTTATGGCCCCGGTAAATCGGCTTATGATTCTGACCTGAGTGACGAAGGAATCCGTACAGATTATTGGAACTGGGGGCTAGGTTTTATCAGTGCCTATCCCCCGGATCAGTTTATTATGCTTGAACATGGCGCAAAATATGGCGGGCGGAAGAACCAGGTTTGGGCACCTTATTATACGCTGCATAAAATCCTGGCCGGCCTGATGGATGTTTATGAGGTAAGTGGAAATAAAAAAGCATTGGAGATCGCAGAGGGAATGGGCAATTGGGTGTATACACGCTTAAATAAAGTCCCGACAGAGACATTAATCAAGATGTGGAATACGTATATCGCAGGTGAATTTGGCGGAATGAATGAAGTGATGGCAAGGTTATATCGTATAACAGGTGAAGAGAACTATTTAAAAACTGCCCGCTTATTTGACAATATTGATATGTTCTACGGCGATGCCGCGCATACACATGGACTGGCCAAAAATGTAGATACTTTTAGGGGCTTACATGCCAATCAGCATATTCCTCAAATTGTGGGTAGCATGGAGCTTTACCGGGTGTCCAATGAGCCCCAATATTATAAAATTGCGGACAACTTTTGGTATAAGGCCACCAACGATTATATGTATAGTATCGGTGGTGTGGCTGGGGCCAGAAATCCAGCCAATGCCGAATGTTTTATTAGTCAGCCGGCGACATTATATGAAAATGGATTTTCTGCAGGTGGGCAGAACGAAACCTGTGCAACCTATAACATGCTGAAATTGACAAGTGACTTGTTTATGTTCGATCAGCGCGCAGAGTTGATGGATTATTATGAACGTGGATTATACAATCATATCTTAGCTTCTGTTGCAGAAAATAGTCCAGCAAATACGTATCATGTGCCTTTACGCGCGGGATCTATCAAGCAGTTTGGAAATGCTGATATGAAAGGCTTTACCTGCTGCAATGGTACGGCTATTGAGAGCAGTACCAAATTGCAGAATACGATCTATTTTAGGAGCAAGGATGATCAGGCGCTGTATGTCAATCTGTATATTCCTTCTACTTTACAGTGGACAGAACGCGGAATCAGCGTCGAGCAACAAACAAGTTTCCCGAAAGCGGATCAAACATCACTTAAGATAAAGGGTAATGGCAAATTTGAACTTCATGTGCGGGTGCCAAGCTGGGCAACGAAGGGATTTTTTGTTGCAATCAATGGTGTCGATCAAAAAATCAAGGCTGAGCCGGGAACTTACCTGACCTTAAACCGTAGCTGGAAAGATGGCGATGTGATTAACCTTAAAATGCCATTTCAGTTTCATCTGGACCCGGTTATGGATCAGCCCAATATTGCCAGCCTATTTTATGGGCCGATCTTATTGGCAGCTCAGGAACCTGCAGCAAGAAAAGACTGGCGTAAAGTAACGTTAGACGCCAACGATATTGCGAAGTCTATTAAAGGGAATCCCGAAACATTGGAATTTTATATTGATGATGTCCTTTATAAACCTTTTTATGATACTTACGGACGTCATTCGGTTTACCTGGATGTCAGTTTAAAATAGGAGGCTAGCAGTATATTCCTAAATCTTTCCCAAATTCAAGGTATCTTTGTCAGAAACAATTGTGTGTGTGAATTGTCATTTATAGCTGGCATATCGATGCTGTTTACAAAGGTTCTCATTGCGTTAAAGAAGGTAAGATGAAAGTACTCCTAATTGAAGATGAAGAAGATTTAAGGGAAATAGTCAAAGCGTCATTAATCAAAGAAGAATATACGGTAGAAACCGCCGGAGATTACCGGGCAGCACTTGAAAAGGTTGCGGTATATGACTACGATTGTATATTGCTCGACATCATGCTGCCTGGAGGAAATGGTCTGCAGATCCTCGATCAGCTCAAAAATGAAGGTAAGTCCGATAATGTAATTATTATCTCGGCACAGGATTCTTTGGATGATAAGCTAAAGGGACTCGAGCTTGGGGCCGATGACTATTTGACAAAACCCTTTCATATTGCTGAGCTGAATGCACGGATTAAAGCTGTGTTACGAAGGAAACAACGGGAAGGTAAGCATACATTGAAAATGGGAAACATCGTGCTGGACCTCAATGAACGCTGCTTATTTATTGCACAGGAGCCTGTGCCGTTAAATCGGAAAGAGTTCGATATGCTCAACTACTTCTTATTGAACAAAAATAGACTGGTCAGCAAAAGTGCGCTGGCAGAACATGTCTGGGGCGATAATACGGACCAGGCGGATAATCTTGATTTCATCTATTCACAGATAAAAAACTTGCGCAAAAAATTCTTGGCTAGTCATGCTGATGTGGATTTTGGTGAATAGTTTCCAGCAGAAATTTCCCAAAGCCAAAAAAGTAGATTGGGAATTGAAGGGGAATGTTTATGAAGCTGAGTTTGAAACGGGCCTATTTGGCATTGACCAAGAAGCTTGGTTTCAGCATAACGGAAAACTTTTGCGGTATAAAACTGAAATCAACAAAAGAGAACTACCGAAGAGTGTGCTGGACCGGGTGAAAAGAGATTTTCCGGGCTATCGCATTGAAGACGCAAAAAAGATTACCGCCGAGCAGAAAGTGAGTTATGCGTTTGAAGTGAAAAGTCGAAAAGAGGAGTGGAAGCTGGTACGCGATCCACAGGGAAATGTGCTTACGAAAGTAAGGGACTAAGCAGATATTTCTGTACAAATAAAAAAACCTTCATGATTTTACACGCACTCATAGCGGCGAAATCATGAAGGCTCTTTTGGGCAGGTAGGCTGAGTTTATCGCGCTAACTAATCTTCTCCTTCCTCTGCGTGGAGTTCAAAAGATAGTTTTATGAGGTCTTGACCAGCAAACTTAGTGGCATAATCCGATAAGTTCCAGTCAGTACGGGTAACTTTTGCCTTTGTGCTGGCATCGTTAAACTTGCGAAGTACAAAGAATACATTTTTCTCGCCTTCATTGTCTTTTCCTGCCGTAAAATAAGTGATAATCCCTGTCGTCTCCGTTGCTCCGTTTACTGCAGTGCCATCACCGTAGTTCGTTTCTTTCGTTTGAAAGATTGCACCATTTTCTGTACTGCTATTCGGATTTAAAACGAAAGAACCACCCGTAAGGAATGCTTTGTAGTAATCTGCAGTTGCTTTATTGCTGATGTATTGTCCCTGGATTTCTTTTGAAGAAGCATCAAATTGTTTTAATTCAATTTTATAGATACCTGCGGGATTGAGGTGAGCATGTCCTCCAGCCAATGCTGTCCCCTTCTCATCGAAGCTGATAGCAATTGGCTCTACCTTTTCTTTGTCGGCAAGATCATGGAAATGGTCTCCATGGGCTTCGCCGGCTACTTCTGTAAATACAAGCTTATAAGCAACTTTGGCATCTGAACCTTGTATAGTCAACGGTGATTCAGCTGTAGTCGCATTTCCGGCTTTGTCGGTTACCGTAAAATGAAAATGATAAGCCCCGGCGGGAGCATCAGCGGGAACATCAATATGTTCATGAAATGTCGCATTTTTCACGCCAATGTATTTTCCATCCGTATAGGCTTTTGTAAACTTATACTGACCGCCACCTTCTTGATGTACCTCAATTTCGATTTTAGCAATCAGTGCTTCGGCAACAATATCACCTTCAAGATGAAGATCTGATCCCGCTTGGACAGTTTTATTATTGCCACTGCCGATTTCAAGTGTGCCTATCTGGGGTTTTGCAAGTGCTGGAATTTCCTCGTTATCTTTCTTACAGGACGATAGGAAGCCTAAAAGAATTGTACTTAACAGGAAGAAGAAGCGAATGTTTCTAGTTTTCATGTAAAATGGATTTAATTAAATTGAGTTGATAAATATGTATGGTATTACTCGAGTATACGGATGCTGATTCCCTTCTGGCTGCTCCATCCCGCCAGGTCAGTCACCTGAATCATAAAATGATAATTACCCGGATCGATATCTGCTGGCACATCGATTTTTAATTCGGCATCATATTGCTGTGGCTGCCCCGGAATATTAACTGTCTTGACCAAAGTAAATGGCTTGACGGGTGTTTTTATCGCCTCAACCGTGCATTCACCGATTTCAGTGCTATGCGAATGATGGTCAAAATTATGGTGTACGTCGATGCTATAGCTCCCGAGCGCGACATTATCAGATAGCTTACTGCGGAAAGTAAAACTTGTGCCTCGTTTAATTGTGCTGCATTGTTTTGGGAAAGCCGTTTCCGAATCGATGGCGATGGTCGGTTTTTCGGTATCAATGCTTTCCTTATCTTTTTTACAGGCAACAGTCATGGCAAGTAACACTGTAATAAGTGTGTATTTTTGAAGTGTTTTCATAGGAGATCCTTTCATTTTTAAATTTTTATTCATTCGTATATCTTTTATTGGTATGCATACCTGTGTGACGCTCGGTTATTCAGGTGTCTTCGTTACAAATTGTATAAGAATTCACTGTATCCTTCGATTCACGTAATTCATTGCGATCAAAGGCTCATTTAAAGCGGTTGTCTTTCGGTAGATGTTATTTTTATTCTTCATTCGCGGTGATTCATGTCATGATCTGGACTGTTTTCCAAAGGGAACTCCAACGGATAGCATAAAATTCCTCCCCTGTTCAGGCAATGAGATCAGCCGATAAAAGCTGGTATGATCCATATACTTCTTATCAAATAGATTTTGAACCTGTAAGCGTAATTGGAGGGCAGATCCCGAAAACCGAAGCTGTGTTCCTGCTCGAAAGTTGAAGACCTGATAAGCTGCTGTGGACTCTTCTGGCGGAACAATATGATGCTGTGCAGCTGTCCATTTGCAATCGACGGAAAGGTAGGTCTCTTTAAAATGTTTGCTGTTTTTTGCTGTCCAGCTGATGTCCATCAACGCTGAAGGCGCCGGAGAGAATGGAAGTGTATAGCCTTTCTTTGCACCCGATAGTTGTTCTGATCGGACGTATTCGCCCAATAATTCTACTTTCCATTGTTTCAAAGGCTGATAGCTGAGCTTCAATTCAGCTCCATAGCGGCGAACACGGCTTTCCATATATTCAAAGATTTGATTGCCAGCACCATAATATTGATCGTAGCGCGACGTGGGGTTGAGGTAGATATAATTGGAAAAGTAATTAAAGAACGGCGTAAAGGCGACAAAGACTTTTCTGGGACTCCAGGTCAATGATAAATCCAGCTGGTAGGATTGTTCGGGGGACAAGGATTGATTGCCTTTTTCATAACTGAAGTAGTGATAGTTGACACCATTAGCACCGAGCTCCTGTGCAATAGGAGCCCTGAAACTCTTTCCTACATTGATTTTTGTTTCCAGATCTCCGAATTGATGTGCCGCTCCTAAAGACCAAACCAGGCTATTGAAACGGCGACTGAGCGCTGAAGCCCGAACTATTCTTCCCGACTGATTGTCTTCCAGCTGTGATTCGAACCAATCCCGATAAGGTGACGTCTGAATATGGCTGTAATCGTAACGCAACGCCCCGTACAGCATCGTTTGGTCCGCGAGCTTGTATTGATCGTATACGAATAGGCCCATTGCTTTTTGGTTAAATGAGGGGATGAGGAAGCCCCAGCCATCGATCCGGTTATCCTGATACTCTCCATTTGCACCTAGGGTAAGTCGATGTCTGGCCAACTCAAATTGGTCTTTTACAGTGATACTATAGACCCGTTTGTCATACAACCTTTCCAAATTGATCGGGACAGTCATATCGTTTGGATAAACGGGAGGCATATAACCATGCGCGGTGTAATTGTTGTACTCTTGGCGGTAGTTTTTCTGATAACCCAGGTCTATCCAAAGCTTATGCTTATCCAGATCGATAAAGTTGCGGTTAATTAGCTTCAGGTGATTGACCGTCTGGCTAGGGAAACCAATGTCACGACTGGATTTGTCATAAAGAGCTGTATCGACGCCCCGCGGTTCCAAGCCATGCGCATTGGCAAAGAAGCCAAGCTTTGTATGATAATTACTCAGGTAGAAAATCGAAGAAAAACGATCCGATAGATATCCACCACGTAGTTGAAAATGTGTTTCTCGTCCTGCCGTGTTGCGAACATGCCGATCTTTCAGGCGTACCGCATAATTGTAGACATAGACGGTATCTGTGGGTACTCGGTAATCGCCATATTCCAGGTGCGTGAATCCGCCTCCAACTATCCAATTCCCCTTTCTGCCCTGTGCTTGTAGCGATCCGCCAAAAGTCGCGTTATTTGACTTTGTCAATAGGTTAAACTGCCCTTTAAAACCTGTCTCCTGTAGTTCCGCTGGCGGTGCTAAACGAACGACACCGCCAATGGCATCTGAGCCATAGAGAAATGAGCTGGCCCCCTTAAGTACCTCGGCACTTCCCACACTGAATTGATCGATTTCCAGTCCATGATCCAATCCCCACTGCTGGCCTTCATGTTTAATGCCATTTTCTACCGTTGCCACACGATTAAATCCGAGCCCTCTAATCTGCGGTTTAGATTGATTGGCACCTATGCCGATGGCACTGACACCGGGAAGCCGGCTTAATGTCTGCATTAAACTCCCGCCTTGGTATTTTTGTATAGAGTCGGCGGTCAATAGCTGAATCGATAACGCACCCTCTGCTGCGCGGTGATAACGTCGCCCGCCAACTTTAACTTCTTCAAGCTCGATGCTCTTCTCCTGTCCATAGCAAGGAAAAAATAGTTGTTGTGCTGCGATAATTGAAAAAATAATATACCTATTCATCTAATGGATTCGATTCGTAAAGCGTAAGTCGTGCAATCCATATATATTCCAACTTGTATGTATTGCAATTAAGTTGCAACAAATATAGGGAAAAGATTTTAAAAGCAATATAGTTGCATTATAATAGACAGAATTGACTGTACGATACAGTGGCAAAGTTTTTGTTGCTTTTTGGCGCCTGAAGAGTATAAAAAGCATGTTTTACAAGTAGTACATACGATGATATATGAAGTTAAGTGAAGAATATTCTATTAAAGTTGCCGCATTGCAATCGGCTGAACATCAATTGACAGTTGACCTTTCGAAACGGATTACGCCCGATATATGGCTTGATGTCCTGATTTATTTTGAGCACAACTTGCAGCAACCCAGTGCGGCTGCACTTTATGATGCATTATTTGAAAAAGGAACTGATTTTGCAGCAAACGTATATCTGAACGAAGAGGATTATTCCTTTTTTATTGATAAAATACGGACAATATTAGAGCGCTATGCTGCAATCAATCCTCACGCATGGGTGGAGCTTGGCTTACAGCATATTTTATGCCGCCGACATGTGGTGGATAAAGAAAAAGCTTCCCTTTATTTGAAGAGAGGCATCGATGCGAGTGTTGAATGGGCAAGACCTCTTTATTTATACTACAATTATTTAGGCATGCTGGCTGCTATCGACCGCGATAGCGTCAAGGCCGAACTGGATGAGCTCGCGTTGGGCGGAGATCGCTGGGGAATAGCTTATGCTGCCCATATCGATGTCTGGACCGATAAATACGAAGAAGTCTTTGACCGTATACAGGTGCTCAAGCAGTCTCCGGAGAGGAAACTACTGCGCCATTATTATGAGGCGCTACAATTTTACTATGCGCGTAAAGAGGATAGGGGCAAACGCCTGGAAACCCTGGAAGAGGGTATTGCGATGGCTGAATCTCGTTACTGCAGATTTGTGCTGAATGAAATAAAACGTGCGGGGGCGGCTTCCTCAATTGAACAGGAGCTTCTTATACCGGAATATCAAGAGCTGTTTGAATACGGAATGATGGATGCTGCGGTGCAAATAGCACTTATCAAACTTCAGGTATTAGGCAATGAAAATAGGGAAAAACAGGATTTCGAAGAACCGCTGTGGTATCTCCAGAAAGCATATGATTATAATAACAATTATGCGGGCTATCGTCTTGCTTGTCTCTATCTCTATCAGAACGCGCTGCAGGACATCGAAAAGGGATTATCTTTATTGCATCTGCTCGACGAGAAAGATAATTATGTGGAAGCGCAGGTTGAACTTGCTGAAATCCTCCTCGAAGGTCAGTTCCTTCCTAGGAATGAAACATCAGCATTCCAGCGCTTCAGCGCAATGGCAGAAAAAAATATTGCTTACGCCAAGTTGCGTCTAGGCAATATGCTCGAATCTGGTTACGAGGGTTTGGCTCCGGATTACAAAGCCGCCTTTGATTATTATCAGGATGCCGCAAAAGATAAACTGCCACAAGCTTTATATCAAGTCGGCAGATTCTTAAAGTATGGAATCCATAATGATGCGCCTGATCTGGCAGCTGCATTGCCTTACTTCGAGGAAGCGGCAGTATATAATAACGCTACTGCGCTGACTGAAATGGGTTTAGCTGCTGAATTAAAATCCGAGCCGGATTATAAATTGGCCTTTGATTATTTCTCGCGTGCGGCAGATCTTGGCTATCCCTATGACTATTATTTAAAAGGTATTTATTTGGAAAATGATTATCACCAGTCCGGAGCTCCCCAACCGAAAGCAGCTTTTACTGCCTTTGAAACCGGAGCCGGGATGCAGGAGCTAAATAGTATATATGAACTGGCGCGATGTTACCGGGGTGGCATAGGTACGGAGATAAATCTGGACCGGATGATTGCTTTATACCAACAGGCTGCTGAACGAAATCATGTACAGGCTTTGACTGATCTGGGTCTCTGTTATGAATATGGTTATGGATTGAATCAAGATACATTTAAAGCACAGGAAAATATTAAGAAAGCTGCTGATCTGGGGTTCCCTTATGCAATTTACGTATTGGGACGTTACTATTTGACCGGTTTGGTGCAACAGGATGCAGCGCATGGTCTTCAGCTTTTGGAAGAGGCAGCACAAAAAAATGTAGCTGAGGCACTCGTGCTGCTTGGCGACTACTTTTTCTTCGACTATGATCAGCGGGAAGAATACGACAAAGGCTTTGATTACTACATGCGTGCCGAAAAACTTGGCTATCTGACGGAGGGAATTGGCATGTGCTATGAGTTTGGTATCGGCGTGGAAGCACAGCCAGCAAAAGCATTTGGATATTATACACAAGCTGCGGAGCGAGGAAATCAGCAAGCGAGCTACCGATTGGCCCGTTGTTATTATTTTGGAATAGGTACCGAGATCGATAAAGCAGCCGCCTATGGGTATTTTATGGAAATAGCGCAGCAAGGGAATGTGTATGCCACTTACTTTGTTGCGGTGCAACTGCTGGAAGGAGATGGCGTACCGATGGACCTTCAAGACGGAGTCGAATGGCTTATGAAGGCCGCCGAAGCCGATCATGCTGAAGCACAATATAAACTGGCCAACTGTTATCTCATGGGGGATGGGGTAGAAGAAAATGAAGATCTTGCCCAGGAGTGGTTTGAACGGGCGGCAGACAATGGACATGATGATGCTATTCGATTGACAAAGAAAACGAGAAAGTAAGAAAAACATGCAAGAAGAAAAATCCTATTCCTTTCAGGTCAATCTGAAAGGAATGATCGCACTGCTCTCAGAACACCTGTATAGCGATCCCAATACATTTATTCGGGAACTGCTTCAAAACGGCGTGGATGCAATTACAGCATTGAAACACTTGGATGAACAACATCAGGGAAAAATAACGATTGAGCTGCCAGGCACTGAACAGGCGAAGTTTCTGTTCAGCGATAATGGAATAGGCCTAAAGGAGGCCGATATTCATCAATTTTTGTCGGTTATCGGGGAGAGTTCAAAGAGTAAGGACATCAAGGATGCTCAGGACTTTATCGGTAAGTTTGGTATTGGATTGCTTTCTTGTTTTGTGGTCAGCGATGAGATTATTGTTGAAACAAAGTCGGCTCTAGAACAACTGCCTCTACGTTGGACGGCCAGAGCTGAAGGGGACTATAAAATCGAGCGTCTGACAGAAGATATTCCTGTCGGGACACGGGTTATCCTAAGCCCTAAAAAGCAATTCAACTATATTTTTGAAGGGGATTATTTTGAGAAAAAAATCAAGTTTTATGGAGATGCGCTGCGAGAAACCATTTATATTGTTGTAGGAGGTGCCGAAAAGGTCATCCATAAAGAAGAACCCAAATGGCTGGCTCCATCGGTTTCGAAGACGGAATTGCTTGCTATAGGCAAAGAACTCTTTCATGTCAACTTTTTGGATGCAATTCCATTTGAAACGAAGGCGGGCAAGGCAAAGGGTGTGTTGTATATTTTACCTTTCCGTACGCAGTTTAGCAGTAAGCAGCGTCACCGAATTTACTTGAAGCGCATGTTTCTTGCCGAAGAAGATCAGTCTATTTTGCCAAATTGGGCATTTTTTGTCCGGATGCTTGTCAATACAGAGGAACTTAGTGCTACTGCCTCACGGGAGTCTCTGATGAAAAATGATCTATTGCGGCAGGCGCGAAAAGAAATTGCAGCTGTGCTCAAAACGTATCTGCAACAACTGAAGAAGATAGACTTCGATATTTATATACGTATTATCCAGACACATTATCTCCATTTAAAAGCTTTTGCGCTCGAAGATCCCGACTTCCTGGCTATTTTTTTAGCTGATATCCCGTTTGAAACCAATCGCGGACAGCGGAGTTTCCAAAATATCATCGATCAGCAACAGCAGCTCTATTACTGCGCTGATTTTGAGGATTTCAAACAGATTGACCGTATGGCCGATACACAGGGAATGATTCTTGTGAATGCTTCTTATACCTTTGATACGGAGTTGCTCCGCAAGATCAAACAACGATACCCCGACTATAAGATAACAGAGATGTCGCCAAATCAGCTCCTGGAAACATTTCAGCCGATTCATGAGGATGAGCAAAATCAATATGTTTCTTTTCAGAAAGAAGCGCAGCGCATTTTGGACGATTACAGCTGTATCCTGGAAATTAGGCGGTTTAAACCGATTGATACACCAGCTATTTTTACAAAAATGGACCAAAATAGTGTAGAGAGTACGATTAGCCAATTAAAGGAAAATGCAAATCCTTTTGCGCAAGTCCTCAAGACATCCAGGCCGAATAAGATCCAGAATACCTTATGTTTAAATGCGGATAATCAGCTGATCAGCACCCTAATGGATATTAAAGATGCCTACATGCTGCGTTCAGTCATTGAAGTACTTTACGTGCAGGCACTCATTTTGGGCAAGTACCCGGTCCAGGAACGGGAAATGAAGGTCATGAACGAAGCCCTAAAGAGCCTCATTGTAATGGGGCTGGATAATTTTGTGAATCTTTAACGCGGTGGAGGGATTTCTACACTAGGTCAGAATTTCCCTTTACCTTTTAGAGAGCTTATTTAAAAAGGAAATATTTCATTAAAAGAAGAGAATAAGAAGATGTATACACTTAAAATTCAGAAACTGCGCAATCAGGTTGCACGCGTAGACAATACCTTGGAGAAGGTTAATCTATTGACACAGGCTATACGGATTGCAGATGAAAACCAAGATATTGAATGGGGATATGACCTTCGTTTAGATTTAATCAGTGAAGAGATAGACCTCGCTTTTTCAACCGAGTCGTTACCCGCATTTGCGTGGATATTACAAGCTTACGATGAAAATCCGGAACTCTTTAATGAAGAAGATTTCTTATGGCAATACAAATGGATGATGTCCGAATTATACGATAATCCTGCTGTCAGCCGTGAGCAGATTGAAGCAGCTTTGGGCGACTTTGAAAAACGCTTGATTCGTAACGGTTATGGAAAGCGTGCCATACACAATGAGGAGTTAAGTGATGCCCTTGCGCAAAAGGATATAGCTGCTGTCGAGCGCGCATTGAAGAATGTAAATGCTGTGCAGAGAGATGACATGAGCGACTGTGAAGCCTGTGAAATGGATGCCGAAGTATCAGCAACACTATTACAGTATGGATATGCTCCTGCGGCCGAGAAAGCCTTGCCCTTAATTGAAGGCCAGTTTACCTGTTCCCATGTCCCTTTGCGTACGGCCGTGAACCTGGCTTATGAAGGTCTTAAGCAAGGTGATACCGAACAAGCGGATAAAATGGCGCTGCTGGCAGAAAAGGAGGTTTTTAAGAAAGAAAAGGATTCCGCAATTTTGATCTCGACAATTAAACTAGCAACCTATTTTTCCTATACCGATAGTGGTAAAGCCAAGGAATGGATCGAACGTTTTTTACCTTGGGCCGATGGTCCCGAAAATAGATCCATGTTTCAATTGGCCTGCTACATCGCCGAAGCCATGAAGAACTTCGGTCCCGACGAACCTTTTATACTTGAGCTCGGCAATCAGCATAATCTTTTTCAAGGGAAAAATACCTACACCGCAAGTGAACTGGCGACCCATTATGGGAAACTAGCGGATCAACTTGCAGACCGTTTTGATCAACGCAATGGCAATCACAACTTTCGCAATCAGTTAATGTCCCTTTAGCTTGAATGGCCCCGGAAATCCCTGATTTCCGTGATGAAATCCCGATGATTTGAAGACTATCTTTGTGTAAATGAGCATTTAATGCTGAATTATAAAGAAAAAATAGATCAACAATGATTAAACAAATTATTACAGGCATGGTGACCGTAGCGGTATTGACTATGTCAAGTTGTAGTTCGGGAGAAAAAGATCCTGCAGCGTACAACAATTCGATCATTACTGTTATCAACAGTAGTGAAACACATGTGACGGAGATGAATGCCGCAATGAATGGTTCCGATTATACGAAAGCCGAAAAGGTACGTGCAGATTGGGAGAAATCTCTGAATGATGATATCAAGAAAGTAGAAGATCTGGGAGATTTCAAAGGCGATGCGACATTCCAAAAAGCAGTGCTTGATGGCTTAAATGGGTATAAGAAAATCGTTACGGAGGATTATCCCAAATTGATTGAGCTCCGAAAAAATAAAACACCAGATGCGACCAAAGAGTCTGCATTGCTTGACAATATCAATAAAGCGTTTGAAAATATGAGCAATGGTGTCAATAAAGCATCTACAGCATTTGAAAGTAAATATAAAAGTTAAAATCATTGCATGCGCAGTTCAGTAAGCCACATCAGCAAAAATGATGTGGCTTTGTTTTTTGCCGTGCAACTGTTGTTGCTTGAGAAACACGGGGTCCTAAAATCTCTGCGCAGTATCGTAGGAAAGCACCTAGCAAAACAAAATGCTAACAAACGTTAAAACTCCTTAGGCTGAACTTGAATTTCATATTTTTATGTAGTTTTACGTGAAGCTTGGCGGAGAGTGCCAAGTATAAGTGAATACAGTCAAGAGAGTTTATGCGATCAAAAGCTATTGACAAAAACAGATTTCAATGAAAGCCATATCAATTTTAACTGCTGTGATTTTGTCTTCCTGCGCCAGTATACTAATGACAGCCAGTGCCCAGGAAGCCGCAAAAAAATTGGATTACGTAGTGCTTATGAACGCAGATACCCTTTATGGAAAAATCTCCTCCATCAAGGATCACCAACTCAAATTTGAAAATCAACAGAAAGAGAAACTAACTTTTACCCCAGATCAGGTATTTCGTGCTTACTGGGAATCAAAAAGAAAAGTCTATGCACCCTCTTATGTCGAAAATGGCTTGGAACCTGTTCAGGGAACTTCTCCACAAGTATTTCAAATAGGTCGATATTATACAGAGGAGCCAACTTTTGCTGAAGTGCTGGTTGATGGAGAAATAATGGTTTATTATGTGTCTAATTTGAATCTCGGTGGTGGCGGCGGAATGATGTTTGGTACAGGCGGTGGAGGTACGATGTTATCCATTGGAGTCAGTAAGTCTAAATATGCCTATGCATTAAAAAAGTCAACTGGTGAGGTGATTGAAATAAATAGCAATACGAATGGACTTTTTAGCAACAGCAAAAAGAAGCGGACAATTGCTTTGGGGCGTTTGATCAATGACGAACCGGAGCTATTTGCTGAGTTTGAAAATGAAAAGAAGTACGATTATGATCTTTTTATAAAGTACGTTATGCGCTACAATGAGCTTCAACTTTCCAAAACCTCTTCCGAGGAGAGAAAGAAACTTATTATTTATTGATATTTTTTTTAATTACTGATTCTGCAATTAAACGAATTTATGATACTTACAATCTTTATTGTACTGACTATAGCCGCCGCTTACGGCTTTTGGTTGCTATTTGAAAAAGCAGGACGCAAAGGCTGGGAGGGAGTTGTGCCCGTCTATAGTCAGTGGATCCAATCACGTATCCTGGGCAAGAAGACCTGGCAGCTGATCCTTTTGCTGGTTCCGATCGTCAATATTTTTGTATTTTATAATCTCTACCTCGATTTTATTCATTGTTTTGGTAAAAGAAGATTTTGGGAAAACTGCGCAGCAGTACTGGTCCCTTTCATCGTTCTGCCACTTTGGGGCAAGGATAAAAATGTGCAATTTCTAAATGGGCTATACGCCAAAAATCTGAAAGCAGCGCATGCCGAAGGTCGCGGGGCGACAAAGGAAGCTGAACTGGAAATTGCGCATGAATCGTATATAGACTATAAGAAGAAATATCCCTATAAAAAATCAATGGTGCGTGAATGGGCCGACGCGATTGTGTTTGCAACTGTCGCTGCAACGCTAATTCGTGGATTTCTATTGGAAGCATTTATGATTCCTTCGGGTTCTATGCAGCAGTCTCTACTCATTGGCGATTATCTTTTTGTGAGTAAACTGAATTATGGCCCCCGCATCCCGAATACACCAATAGCCTTTCCTTTTGCACATCATACGATGCCATTAATAGGAGGGAAAGCCTTTTCTGAACTTATTGAACTACCCTATAAACGATTGCCCGGATTTCAAGAGATCAAACGGAATGATGTAATCGTTTTTAATGCACCAGCAGGTGATACTGTTGCTGTGGAAAATCAGGATTTGCCCTATTATGATTTGGTGCGTAGCATGGGGCGTGAAGCCGTACATCAACAATTTACGATTCAGACCCGCCCAGTAGATAAACGTGAACATTTGATTAAGCGATGTGTGGGAATGCCGGGAGATAAAATCGGTATGAAAGAAGGGGTACTGTTTGTAAACGACAAACCAGGTTTTGTCGCCCCGGAAAGTCAGATGGATTATACCGTGATCACCGATGAGACTGGTCTGGACGAACAGCGCTTGAAAGATATGGGAATAGAAGTCTCTCCCATTCAGCCCGGCGCTTATCTCATATTTTTAACCCAAGAACAGGCGGCAATGGTGAAATCCTGGTCCAATGTCAAATCCATGCAAATGAACTTGGAAAAACCGGGAGTTACCCAAGCAAACACCTTTCCAAACGATCCACAATACAAATGGAACTACGATAATTTTGGCCCCTTTGTCATTCCTAAGAAAGGCATGACTATTCCTCTAAATGCACAGACCTTTCCACTCTACGAACGAGCTATCCGGGTGTATGAAAATAACCAGTTGGAAAAGAAATCGGATGGGATTTATATCAATGGAAACCGAACAGATTCCTACACCTTTAAAATGGATTATTATTGGATGATGGGCGACAATAGGCACAATTCGCTCGATGCGCGGGATTGGGGATTTGTTCCGGAAGATCATATTGTCGGAAAAGCATTATTTACCTGGATGAGCTGGAATGCAGATGGTAATGGACTTTCCAAAATACGTTGGAATAGAATTTTTAAAGGTATCCATTAACTATATTTTGCAGCTAGCAGATGTAGCCGAATTCCATCACAAAATTTACTCAATCGATTGTGTTATTTTTGCGCAATCGGTTGACTGTTGTTCTCTCGCAGATTATTTATTGCAAACGTTATTTATCCAATTATGGACGCAAAAGGTGAGCATATTCAGACGGCTTATCCAATAGAGGCATTGAAGCAGTATGCTTATGGAAAAGGCGTGGAGCTAATTCGTAATTACGATTCACTGGTGTATAGACAACATCGCTTAATGGGATTGGAGAAATATAATAAAGTACCGAAGAATCGTATTCTCGCGCGGGTGAACTATAATTATTACATGTTTCGTGATGGTGATGGGGTTGCCTATATGGGCGATAAAGTTGGTTACGCGATGAAGATGGTGGTAACGCCGGAATCGGTGATTAAAGGAGATCCTTGCTGGGGTTTCAGTCATGAGGTGGGCCACGTACACCAGACACGTCCAATGTTTAATTGGGGTGGTTTGGGTGAGGTGAGCAACAACCTGTTCTCCTTATATGTAACACGTTCGTTTGGTAATAAAACTCGGGTTTCAGAACAGAACAATTTTTAGAAAGCGAGGACCAATATTATTGAAAAACGAATTTCTTATTTGTCCGATCCGGATGTATTCGATCGTTTGATTCCTTTTTGGCAGTTACAGCTCTATTTTGAGGGTGAGGGAAAACGCCCCGATTTTTATGCTGATCTATTTGAGGCTTTCCGTCAGCAGAATATGAGTAAATCAAGAAGACAGCGTTCAGATTGGAGTTCAGATCGCATGATGGGTGAGCGTAATCCTGCCGTCCATCAGCTGAATTTTGTTAAAACAGCCTGCGAAGTGGCCAAATTGGATTTGACGGATTTCTTTGATAAATACGGATTCTTTTTCGTTGGTACCTTGGAATACGACGATTATGGAAAGTATACCTATACCATGACGCAGGAAATGGTTGACGCCTGTCGTCTGGCAATTAAAAACATGAACCTACCCAAGCCTAAGGCTGATCTTACAGCATTAAGAGACTAGGATAGGTAAACTGGCGCAAATGAAGCTCCGAATCGCAGTGAATGATTCGGAGCTTCTGTGTTTAGTGAGTATAGCTTGTGGATCTCGTTATTGTCTTGACGTTTTAAAAACTGAATGAACTTCCTGTGAGAAATTCTTTCTATCCTCTTTTAAAGTGAATAAGATGTTTTTAGCTGTGATTCAATTATACCTTGATACCTACCTTATGATAGGACATAAACTTTTAGGGGAGAGGCGAGTTCTAAGTGTGTATTTATGCGTTGCTGAGCCCTAGCATTCTTTTGTGCCTTTATAGCGTGTTTTTCCGAGTTATTTTCACGAGGCGGAACCCTAGTTTTCCCTAAATGAGCCATGCTTCCCCAGTAAATAAAGAAGAGTTAAGGATGCTTTATTCTTTAGTTTAGCTTTTGTTTATATTTAGCTTAGTATTAAGTTAGGTTTAGTTTAGCTTTAACCTATACTATACCTAAACAAACTCTAACTAAACCCTAAACTAAACCTAAGTAAACAGGTAAGAAAGTATAGTTGCAAAAGAGCGTATTCCAAAACCTGTGTGCTGCCACCTTTTCGACCTTACCGATATCCGTCCGTCCCCTGTTATATCCTGCGTTGCGGTTTCTTTCCGATGCGATCTTTTCGGTGGCACAGTTTTCCGGCTTTTCCGATATTCTTCCGTCCATCAGTTGCGCGCGGCATCTCGTTCCCGGTATTGGCTGCTTATGTTTGCCGCTGCGGGCGGTGCTGAAATCCCCGGGGAGCCTTTTTCACGGTGCCTTGGGCTTCCCCGCATCCGCCCGGGCTGCCGGATCCGGCGTTCCAAACCCTGCGACCACCTGTTTTACAAAAAGAATCTCGCATCCTTACAGGTAGTTAAGGTGAAAATGAAATAAATAAGAACAAAAGTCTTGGAAGTTTGTTTATAAACTCCCTATCTTTGCACAACTCCGCAAGGGAGGGACGGTTACTTCGAAAGAAGGAACCCTGAAAAAAAGAAGGGT
>NZ_DLAV01000041.1:0-87469 GCF_002494055.1 Sphingobacterium sp. UBA7038 | reverse complement strand
AATTTGAGACAGCTTCTTTTTAATTTGATAACAATTTCCTCAATGAACTTTTATGCTTGTTGAATTCCTATTGCCTTGTACGGATTGTTTTCGTTACAAATCATCAACAGCGCAATACCTTTTATTTTTTGTTAAAATTGAATCGTCGCGCAATACTAAATCCCCAGCGAAATTGCCCTTTGCCCCATGAGCTATTTGTTTCGCTGATAAACTGAGATTCTTGTATTGCGGTCGCATTGGTAAAATTGAGGTGGAAGATATGGCCTCCGGTATCCATTTCTAGACCGACACCCAAAGCATTATAGTAACGTTGACCACCCACTTCTTCACGGTACTTCTTGTTCGATGCTTTTCGGAAAGGCAATGTATAGTCTGCGACTAGCGCAATTCGATTACTAACCTTAGCCCGCCCACCGATACCGATAGCGAATACATCATTTTGATCATTAAAAGCCGTATAATTTCGGTGAAGATAAGAAGGAACTACAACGAGCGAAAGATCTGAGCTGAATTTTCGGGCGATGATGAGCTGCGTTACATAACTCAATCGGTCATTGAAGTTCTCAAAGCTTGCTGCTGAAGACTTATCCGTACTAGCTTCCATCGCGGATAGGGTAGTGCTTCCAAAAAAAGCTACGGAAACAGGTATGCTATTGTCGACCGTTTGTTCGATAAATCGGTATTTCACATTACCCTCAAATAGCTGCCGAGCAGCCGTTGCGCCCTTCGCGCGGGCGATTCCAATGTTCAGGTTATCGAATAAACCATAATCAAAACCTATTCGGATGTCGGTCGAATTATCGAGGCCAAAGAAATTTTTACCTCCACCCGCGCTGCCCGCGATATCGCCAAAGCGATGATCTACTCTAAAGTCCATTTCATTACGATGAATTGTTTCTGTGGTCTTGAGATTGATCAAATTGCCGGATTTAAAGGTCGCCGTGACTTTTTCATTTTTGGGTGCATCGATATGGATTAATTTATCGAGATCTTCCTGCGCAAATGACTTTGCGAAAGGAAAGCAAAGGAGTATAAGTAGTATTTTTCTCATTTGTAATGAATTCGTATTATGGTTTGTAGGTCGCATCAACGGTGATTTTGACTACTTCAGCAATTTTTTTTCCAACGATGGAAGGAATAGAAATTTTATGATCTGCAAGTTTGACCTGAAAATTTGCTACCGCCTTTATCGTGCCATCTGTAACAGTAAATGTTGCCTTTGTACTGTAAGGTTTAGTAACCCCATGGATTAGAAGTGTGCCTCTTACGTTCAGCGTATAGCTGCCATCCTTTGTTAATTTGTCCGCGTTGTCGACTTTGCCTTTAAATTCTGATAGGGGGTATTGATCACTTTCCATGTAATTTTCATTGAAATGCTCCTGCATGAGCTTTTTGTCAAATTGAAAAGATGTATTTTTTACCCGAAAGATGATATCTCCGGTTTGAAGGTTCATCGCCGAAGCGCCTAAGGTACTTTTGGCTTCGATGTCTTCCAATGGCGCATTACTAAAAAAGGTGATGCTGGTCTCTTTTGAAACAAAAGAAGCCTTTTGCTGCGCAAAGGTCGTCATAGCGATGAGCATCATGAAGAGCGCTATGTACATGTTGATTTTTTTCATATGCCTAACATTAGTTTTCAGGTGAATTCCTTTTGATCCATGCATCCAGCAGTTCTATTTCTTTTGCGGAGAGTGAGCTGCCTAGTGGCATGGATTTGGTCACCAGTACCGCATTATTAATCTTTGCAATATTGTCTTTGACGGAGATATAACCACTGAACGTCCATCGTCCACTGGCCGAACGTCCTGTCGCGTGGCACGAACTACATTTCGTTTCAAAGAGTGCTTTAGAAAAATTCGTGTAAGACACATTTAGTACCGTCACAGTTTCAGTGCCGTTATCCGGATTGTTCGTAAGTTCTTGCGCCTGCTTTTTGGTACAGGCGGAGAAGGAGAGAACTGTTAAGGTAAAGAAAAAAATGACTAGGTAACGATGTGCTCTGAGGCAAGGATTTACGGTTTTTAGATTTTGTGCCATAAGTTTGAATAGTTAGTTTTGGTTTAGTTAGCAGGGGCAACGGTAGAGTTGTCGTTTACGATTGGCCAAACGCCAACGCGTGGGAAACTTATCCCTTTATTATCTCCACGCTGTGTATCCTGGCCGAAGTAATATAAGGGCCATCCTTTGAACGTTAATTGTTTCTTTCCATAGACGGTAATGACAGCGATGTCAGCCGTACGAACAAGCGAAGGCAGAGCTCCAGTCTCTTTTTGAAAGATAGGCCAGATCGCATCATTACTGAAATCTGCAGCAGTATAATTGTTTTTGTTGAATTTGTCGGGTTTAAAGGCATACAACGTTCTGCCCTTATCATCGGTCAGGTAAATTGTTTTTCCGGTTCCTTCGGTATAGTCGCCTAAATAGTTTTTAGTATCGTGTCCGATAAGTTGCGCATTCGCAACCATGAGTAAATAATCAGGTTTGGCCACGTACCATATTTTATTGACAGCATCTCCTTTCACCTGACCGGATTGACTATCGCCTGCATAATTGTAAAGCGGCCAGCCCTTAAATGTGTTTTGTTTCGAGCCATCTTCACGTGTTATTTCACCGATCAGGCTTTTGTCAATTTTTAGGTCTGTGCTTGTTTCACTGCTGTAATAAACCGGCCAAGTGGTCAAACAATTACCGCTGCAGGTCGAAGCTCCTTTTGTATCATTCGAAAAGAAATAGAGTGTTTTACCGTCGGCATCGGTCAGAATATTACCAAATTGGGTATTGGCAGACATTTGCACGCCCTTGTTTTTATTTTCGACATTGCCAGGTTCACCATCGCTTTTTGAACATGCAGAAAACAATGTTAAGGTCAATAGACCACCTATAAAAGTTAATTTGACTTGTTTTTGGTTTGATTTCATAATGGTATGTTTTAAAATAATGTCTTGATATTACGATCAGGTCAGTGAAAAGGTTGCTTGGAAATTGAGTTGAAAAAAAATATTTTTTGAAGGCAACCTTTTCGATTATCCTCTCGTATAAGACTTAATACTATATTTATCAAAAGAAAGAAGCAATATCGAGTGGCGATAACAGAAGTTGACGAAAAATCTATCCATATTATTAAAGGATGTATTGATGAGGACCGCAGGGCTCAGAAAGATCTTTACACCATCTACTACGCTATGTCTTTAGGGATATGTCTGCGCTACGCTAATAACAGGGAAGATGCTATCAGTATTTTAAATGAAGGCTTTTTCAAGGTTTTTAAAAATATCAACAAATATGATTTTCAGAAGCCTTTTTCCATATGGATCAAAAAAATCATGACAAATACTGCAATTGATTTTTATCGGGCAAAGATTAAACAGGGCATCTTGGTAGATGTATCCATGTATGAGCATACCATTATTGAGGATGATAGCATCAGTCAAAAGTTAAACTATGAAGATTTATTAGCGATGGTACAGCAGCTTCCACCTGCCTACAGAACAGTGTTCAATCTCTATGCGATCGATGGTTATGGACACGAAGAAATTAGTGGCATGCTGGGAATTACCATTGGAACATCAAAATCTAATCTGCATAAAGCACGTGGTAGACTGGCGGAAATGGTGGAAGTTCAAGGGGTAAAATTTGGTAAAACGGAGGAGAAAAGATGATGGAAAAGGATAAGAATAAGATTGATGAGCTATTTAGGTCGGGCTTAAGTGATGCTAACTTTGACTTTGATGAATCACATTGGCAAGATATAGAATCGCGATTGGACAATGAAAGGCGTGTAAAGAGACGAAAGATCGTCGTCTTAACGAGCTTGGCAGCTACACTTGCAGCAGTTTTAACGATCTTTTTTGTTTGGAATAGCGCGTTATTTAAAACCAATAATTTACCAGGTGAAATAAATACAGCCGGTATTTCGCCTGAAAAGGAGGTTCCGGAGAACAAAACTGTTCAACCTAAGGAGTATTCGCCAGACGAAACCAAACGGGATCAAGATTGGATTGCATTTCAGCCGAACAAACGTGCGAATAATGTGTTCCAGATTTCAAATGAAACCATCGTACTGCAAGATATCCGTTTGGAGAAGATAGCCGATGCAAATCCGATAATCGGGCAAGAAAGAAAACTAAATACTGTATTCACAATTCCAACCATGGAATATAACAATCAAAGATTGCCTCATTTCAACTTAAGAGAAGAACCGGTTGAAGGGACAGGGGAGCGTCTGGCAGCCATTTATCAGCCTAAAGAAAGTGTGGGATCCAATGCGCAGGAAAGAGAGCGGTCGGTTGTTAGTTTCTTGGCCGGGCCAGATCTGACAAGCGTGCGGGGGGCAGGTAAATCCTCCCTTAGTGAAAATATCGGTTTGGCCTATTCCTATCCCCTCACAAAAGCACTGCGTGTGTCTGTGGGTGCTACCTACGCTAAAAAGAATTATACGTCAGCGTATAAATTTTATGCGCCATCAAATCCACCGGAAATGGCACAATTGCCGAGCAATGTGAGCGCTGTATGTGATGTTCTTGATGTACCACTGACAGCGAGTTATACGGTTTTGAAAGGTAAAAAAGTGAAGTTCAATGTCAGTGCAGGACTTTCGAGCTATTTTATGCTAAAGGAAAAATATACCTTCGACTACGAAGGTGGAGGTAGCTATGGCGGATCTCAGAAAAGTGCCGTCTATGAAGTGAATGGAGAGAACCAGCATATCTTTGGTGTTGCCGATTTCTCGATCTCCATTGAGAAGAAAATTAACGATAAAATTAATATTGGCGTAAAACCTTTTGTTAAAATGCCTTTGACAGGGATAGGTTACGGAAATGTAGATCTGGAATCTAAAGGCGTTGCGTTTACCTTGGGAATGAGTTTGTAATGCGGAATCGCTCGGCTTTCGTTTGGGGCATGTTCGGTACAGCTTCGCATCAGGGAGCGCCTCTGGGCGTACTAATCTTCTATTTCATTTCTAATGTGCTGTTCGTATGTGAACAATTCGAATAATAACTGTTCGCATACGTACATTTCATTTTTTGAAGCAGATCCTAAATTAGGCTATAATGCGCTTCAGAAGGTATAAATGAACTAGAGGACCCTATGGTATTGTATTTGGCACGGAGCTAACAAAATTGATCTTATGTTCTTTATGCATTTTGAAGTTCAATTTTCATTTTAGTCATTCACTATAAATAAATATATAGGTTGTTTAGCTGCGTCGGGAGATGCGGCTTTTTTTGAGGGCAAAAAGCCTGATTTGACGAATTTGCCCCTTAAAATAAGAAGATTTTACCCCCCTTCCGTTGTAACGTTTTTGATAATATTGCAAGTGTCAATACGACATTTTATGGTGTTGGCAATATTAAATAACCAAGAGTGTTTGCCTGATTAGCTGAATACCCGCTCCAAATCATATAAAAAATAGGTGTAGGAAAAGTAAGCTGGCTAAAACTCAAAAACAGCTAAATAACCAAGTTTAATTATGATGAATTTACCAATCAAAAGTGGATTGTTTGATCCTTGAATTCCCAAAGAAACGCAATAATGCTACCTCATATTGCCGTACTACGCTTCATCAAAATATTTTAATTACTAAACAGTTTTACTTATGAAAAGAAAAATAGTATTCACACCGTGCTGGCTTTGTTGTATCTGCTTTTTACTTTTAAGCTTACAGCAGACTTATGCGCAGTCAATAACTGTACGGGGCCAGGTTACCGAAAATAATAGGCCACTGGCCGGAGTGACCGTCAAAAATATCGGTTCCACAGTGCAAGCACAAACAGATACACAGGGAAAATATACGATCAGTGCTGCCACAGTCACGGCATTAGAATTTACCTTTCTAGGTTATGCGAAACAGCGCTTTGAATTCAGTCAGCTCAAACAGATCAGCCAAGGGAACTACGAGCTTAACGTGCAACTTGATGCTTCCGAAGGAGATGTTTTGGATGAAGTGGTGGTGGTCGGTTTCGGTTCGCAGAAAAAAACAAACCTGACCGGTTCGGTTGCGGTGGTGGATGCCAAGCAACTAGAAAATAGGCCGGTAAGAAATGCGATCCAGGCACTGCAAGGACTGGCACCAGGACTAAATATTTCCCAAAACTCGGGAACGATGGAAACCAATCCATCCATTAATATCCGGGGGACGGGCACCATCGGAACCTCTTCTTCGGCACCACTGATTTTAATCGATGGTTCTGAAGGGTCTTTGGCGGCACTAAATCCACAGGATATTGAAAGCGTATCTGTATTAAAAGATGCTGGAGCGGCTTCAATTTACGGCTCTAGAGCTGCCTTTGGGGTTATTTTAGTTACTACAAAATCTGGAAAGGCTGGACGTACATCGGTAAATTATAATAATAGCTTTCGTATGAATGCCCCAACATTAATGCCGAAGATGATGGATTCTTATACATTTGCGCAATACTTTAATCAGGCCGAAGTCAACGCAGGTGGTTCACCACATTTCTCCGCGGAGCATCTGCAGCGCATCCTGGATTATCAAAACGGAAGCCTGAAAAATTCGACGATAGTCGATCCAAACAATAAATTGTATTGGGCTGAAGGATATGCCTATGGTAACGACAACAACGATTGGTTCGATGTCATGTATCGGGATCAGGCTTTTGCTCAGGAGCACAACCTAAGCCTCAATGGTGGAACCGAAAAAACAACTTATTACCTTTCAGGTAATATTATGAAACAACAAGGGTTGATGGCCTTCAATACGGATCATTACGACCGTTACGCTGTTGCTGCTAAAATCAATTCTAAAGTATCTGACATCTTTCAGGTAAATTACAACGCGCGATTGGTGCGTGAAGACTACGACCGTCCGGCTGCATTGACCAATAGTTTTTATGATGATTTAGGCAGACAGGGCTGGCCAACGCTGCCTCTGTATGATCCAAATGGATACTTGTTCAGTTCTCCCTCACCTGCACTTGCCATGAAAGAAGGCGGACAGGATAAATCAAGTAAGGATTACATTTACCAACAGTTACAACTCATCCTCGAACCTATTAAAGGATGGCGTACAACTGGTAATTTTAACTATAGAACCACAACTCAATTTCGTCATTGGGACTCGCAGCGTCTTTACAACCATGACGTGAATGGTGATCCGTATCTGTATAAAAACTCATCCAATGTGTACGAATTTGGTTTAAAGGAAAACTACTATAACATTAATATCTTTTCTGATTACGATAAGAGCTGGGGCGACCATCATGTTAAAGTTATGGTCGGTGGTCAGATTGAACACACGGCCTATCGCAATCTCGGTGTGCAACGCGACGGAATCATTATCCCGGATCAACCGGTATTGAATCTGACCTCCGGCACAGACATCAATGGAAAAGCAGTAGTGCCTTCTGTATCTGGCGAATATCAAAAATGGGCAACAGCGGGTTTCTTCGGCCGATTGAATTACAATTATGCAGAAAAATACCTATTGGAAGCTAATTTGCGTTATGACGGTTCATCACGCTTCCGCAGCGATAGCCGCTGGGGCTGGTTTCCTTCAGTTTCTGCAGGATGGAACATCGCCAAAGAAAACTTTATTGCAGAGTCGGCACCATTTATTAATATGCTGAAATTAAGAGCTTCCTACGGAGAACTGGGTAATCAAAATACCGATGTCTGGTATCCGACTTATGTCACGCAACCAACGGGTACAGCCAATGGCGCTTGGCTAATTAATAATGCTCGACCAAATTCTGCTTCGGCTCCAGGCTTGGTAAGTGCCTTATTGACCTGGGAATCCATCAATACCAAAAACTTAGGCGTCGATTTTGCTTTTTTAAATAGCCGACTTTCTGGGTCTTTTGAGGTCTTCGAACGGAAAACATTTAATATGGTCGGCCCAGCTCCACAGTTGCCTAATACATTAGGAACCCAGGTTCCTCAAACAAATAATACCGACTTAAAAACAAGAGGGTTTGAAGCTACACTGGGCTGGAATGACCGTACAGCCAGTGGTTTCGCATATGGAGCAAAGTTTCTCCTGTCGGATTATACCACAACAGTAACACGCTATCCAAACGCAATAGGGTCATTATCAAACTATCGGGAAGGCCAAAAGTTAGGTGAAATATGGGGATATCAAACCCTTGGTATCGCAAAGACAGAGGAACAGATGAGTCAACATCTGGCGAGCTTGCCCAATGGTGGACAAAATGCATTAGGAACACAATGGGGGGCAGGCGATATCATGTATGCGGATTTGAATGGCGACGGAAAAATAGATGGTGGAAGCAATACAGAGGCCGATCCTGGTGATCGTCGTGTGATTGGAAACAGCACGCCGCGTTACTCCTTTGGATTGAATCTGAATGCGGATTACAAAAATTTTGATTTTAGTGTTTTCATGCAAGGTGTCATGAAACGCGACTATTGGCAAGGTGGCTATTATTTTTGGGGAGCAACTTCAAAATGGTGGTCAACGGGCTTGGTCGATCATCTTGATTATTTCCGTACCGCAGACAATCCATTGGGCGAAAATCTTGATGCGTATTACGCACGTCCTGTTTTTGGAACCTCCAAAAATCAACAGACGCAGACGCGCTTTTTGCAAAATGCAGCCTATATCCGCATAAAAAATATTCAGCTAGGCTATACCTTACCGAAAGAAACAACCAAACGTTTTGGTGTGGAGCGTCTACGCGTATACGTTTCCGGAGAAAATATCTGGACCGGCTCAAGTGTAGCGGGAATGTTTGATCCCGAAACTATTGATGGCGGAAGCAACGGAACGGTTTATCCATTGACAAAAGTATGGTCTGCAGGTTTAAGTGTTACATTTTAAGTCGATTCATTATGAAATTCAATAGTACTATTTTTAGATTGATGCAATTGGGCCTTGTCGCTTTGGTAGGCCTAGCTTCCTGCAATAAATATTTGGATATTGCACCCCCTTCGTCCATCATACCTGAAGCGTATCTGGATGAGGAATCACAACTTGCTGCTTATACCGTAAATCAATATGCTGGACTGTTTCCTTCGCATGGCAACTGGTCCTTTGGCACGTTCGGCATCGACGGAAATACAGACAATATGGCTACTCCAACACTCGATAATAAGTTTATTCCAGGCCAATGGCGCGTTGGATCGAACGGCGGTGACTGGGATTTTTCAAGTATTTATCAGATGAATTATTTTATCAATACGGTGGTTCCCAAATGGAAGGAAAATCGTATTCTCGGAAATTCCAGTAACATAGCACATTATATCGGTGAAGCCTATTTTTTACGGGCTTATGTTTACTTTGGGAAATTGCAGGCCTTGGGCGATTTTCCGATTATTCGCAATGTGATGTCGGATAAGGATAAGAGTATTTTAGTGGAAGCGAGCAAGCGTTCACCAAGAAATGAAGTCGCGCGTTTTATACTTTCAGACTTGGATTCGGCCATTACCTTGCTGAACCAAAGTTCTCCCGATGGCAAGAAACAGCGGATCTCAAAAAATGTAGCCCAGCTGTTCAAGTCCCGAGTAGCTTTGTACGAAGGTACCTGGCTCAAATACTTTAGCGGAACCGCATTCGTCCCTAAAGGACCAGGATGGCCTGGTGCGGCAAAATCATACAATAGCAATTATGCATTTCCGACGGGAAGTATTGCCGGAGAGATCGACTACTTTTTAACGCAGGCCATGGAATCGGCAGCTGCGGTTGCTGACAATGTGCCGCTGGTGAGCAACACCGGAATAATAGAATCTGCCAACAATGAGAATCCTTACTTCAGTATGTTTGGTGCCGTGGATATGTCCAGCTATGGCGAAGTACTTTTGTGGCGACAATACAACCAGAGTTTGGTGACACACAATGTACCGGTATATGCACAGCGTGGCAATTATGCGGTTGGTTTGACACGCGGCCTTGTTGAAAGCTTCCTGATGTCCAATGGACTGCCTATTTACGCTTCCGGCAGTGGTTATGCGGGCGATGATTACATCGCAGATGTTCGGAAAAATCGCGATGGTCGTTTACAATTGTTTTTAAAAGAGCCCGGCCAAAAGAATGTATTGGTCAATATTGGACAAGGTACGCACTATACCCTTATTGAACCCACACCGACTGTTTACGATACCGATTGGGAAAGACGTTATACAACGGGGTATACTATACGTAAAGGTATTTCATACGACGGTTTACAAACGCTAAACGGACAGGGATTTACGGGTAGTATTACCTTCCGAGCTACCGAAGCTTACCTCAATTATATGGAGGCCTGTTTCGAAAAGAATCAAAATTTAGATACGAAGGCGCAGGCCTATTGGCGCTCATTGCGTACACGTGCTAAGGTCGACCAAGATTTCAATGCAACCATTGCTGCAACACAAATGGAGAAAGAGAAGAAAGATTGGGGCGCGTATTCTGCAGGACAGTTTGTGTCACCTACATTGTACAATATACGTCGCGAACGCAGAAGCGAACTCATGGCGGAAGGTCTACGTTGGATGGATCTCAAGCGCTGGCGTGCGATGGACCAGCTGATTACAACAGCAGACCATTTTGAAGGCTTTAAACTCTGGGGGCCGATGAAAGATTGGTACAAACCCGAACAGCTGATTTATGGCGCTACCAATGATAAATCTGTCGTTTCAGATCCTGCACGGAGTGAATACCTCAGACCATTGGAGGTCCGAAGCAATGCCCTGTCTTATACTGGGGTGAAATTTGCCATGGCGCATTATCTTGCACCTATTGCCGTCGAGCATTTCCAGTTGGCTTCGGATGATGGAACAGCAGAAAATTCCGTTATTTATCAGAATCCAGGATGGTCACTGATCAGTGGAACTGCCCCAACCGGCTTGTAGAAATATAAAAAGGGATATGTGTCATCTCATTATTACACAAATACGAATATATCCCTCTTTTTGACTCAATATCCCCCTTGACTACGTAGGAAAAGGGGGATATTTTTGTTTACTGATCATCACGAGCAGTTAACTCAAAGAAACTTAAACTAAATCATGAAAAAACTTTTATCTGTCTGTCTTAGTTTGCTGTCAAGTTGTTTTATCGCCTATAGTCAACAGCCCATCCTACCGCAGTATAAATTGGTCTGGTCGGATGAATTTGATTATAATGGTGCACCCGACACGACTAAATGGAGTTACGAAGAAGGTTTCAAACGCAACCGGGAAGAGCAGTGGTATCAAAAGGAAAACGCTTCCTGTCGTAATGGCCTGTTGGTTATTGAAGCAAAAAAAGAACAACGTAATCATCCGGGTTTTATTCAGGGCAGCTCTGATTGGATTGCCAGCCGTAAAAAGATAACCTATACTTCGGCTTCGATAAATACTTTAGGAAAGCAGCACTGGAAATACGGAATTTTTGAAATCCGCGCGCGTATCCCTGTTGGAGAGGGCCTTTGGCCCGCATTCTGGACTTTAGGCACGAGCAAGGAATGGCCATCCAATGGTGAAATAGATATCATGGAATATTATCGCGGCAATATATTAGCCAATATCGCAACTGGCACTGACCAACGGTGGAAAGCACATTGGTTCGGTAAGACAAAAGCAGTCAAAGATCTTGGCGGAAAGGCTTGGGCAGATCAATTTCATATCTGGCGCATGGTTTGGGATGAAGATGCCATTACGCTTTATGTGGATGATATGGAAATGCTTCACGTCCCTATGGATCAATTGGTCAATCGGGACGGTACAGGATTCAATCCATTTACCCAACCACATTATCTCCTGTTAAATTTGGCCCTCGGTGGAATAAACGGTGGCACGATAGCTGATAAATTACTTCCCGCTAAATATGAAATTGATTATATCCGGGTCTATCAAAAAGTAGAACGTGCTGAAATGAATAGCTTTACGCCAGGGGAAATATGGAAAGACCAATCCGGTGATGTGATCAATGCCCATGGCGGCGGCGTACTTCATCAAAATGGAAAATATTATTGGTATGGTGAGAAACGTGGCGGAACGACATCCCAGGGCGTCAATGTGTACTCATCCAATGATTTGTATAACTGGAAGTTTGAAGGATTGGCTCTCACACCTAGCGCAGATTCTACAAGCGATATTGCCTGGGGCTGTATTATGGAACGGCCAAAGGTTATCTATCATGAGCAGCTGAAGAAATATGTGATGTGGTTCCATCTTGAGTTGAAAGGGCAAGGCTATGCAGCAGCCAGGGCCGCCGTTGCTACCAGTGACTCTCCGCTTGGGCCGTTTCAGTTTGTCCACAGCTTCCGGCCAAATAACAATATGTCACGTGATATGGGTTTATTTGTAGACATCGATGGCAGGGCTTACCAAATCTATTCATCGGACGAAAACTATGCCTTACGCCTGGTTCAATTAACCGATGATTACCTGCATGTGACAGCAAAAGATTCCTTACTCTTCCGGAATCATCGGGAAGCCCCAGCTTTATTCAAGCATAAAGATCAGTATTATCTGATCACCAGCGGATGCACCGGCTGGGCTCCAAATCGTGCAGAGCTCCATGTCGCTAAGAGTCTTTTTGGCCCCTGGAAATCCCTAGGGGATCCAATGCAAGGGCCAAATTCGGCTTTGACTTATGGCGGTCAATCCACATTTATTCTTCCTGTCGCAGGAAAAACAGATGCCTTTATCTTTATGGCCGACCGCTGGAACCCCAAAGATCTTATGGATAGCAGATATATCTGGCTACCGGTAGATCTCCAGAATGAAAAAGTACAGATAAATTGGAAGGATCAATGGGATTTAAGTGTATTTCACTAGGCCTGCCGTATGGCCGTATTTAACCTACATTCTGTGAAACAAACCACTCTTTTTTGAATTGATTTCTTAATCGCTAAATAATAAAACATGCAGTTTGTGAATAAATTGGTGCTTATTCTACTCTATAGTTTGATATTCAATTTTGGACATGCGCAGTCCAGTGTTACCTTGACACATGGATCGCGTAAAATGCAACAGCTAGATACTCTTGTCCGAAAAGGAATCCCTTGGTTGGATGAAACGATAACCGAAGAAAACCGGCTGCCCATGCATACCGATTTTGTGACCTTTCCGAATACGTCTCAGATCGTCAATAGCGATTGGCGTGAATCTTCCGCTTATTTAAGTTTGAATGGTCCCTGGAAATTTAAATGGGCAGATAGTCCGTCAAAATTACCGGCCAATTTTGAATCGTTGACTTATGATGATCATCTTTGGGCTAATTTTCAGGTGCCTGCAAACTGGGAACTCAATGGATACGGTTTCCCGATGTATACGACCTCCGGTTTTGAATTCACTTATTTGATCGGAAAACCAAATCCACCAATTGTGCCGATGGATTTCAACCCCACGGCTGTGTACCGCCGAGAGGTAGTCATTCCTGAGGATTGGCAGGGCAAACCTATTATCCTCCATATTGGGGCTGCCAAATCAAATCTATCTGTTTGGGTAAATGGTCAATATGTGGGGTATGGGGAGGATAGCAAATTACCTTCCGAGTTTGATGTAACAAGATATTTGAGAAAAGGAAAAAATCTAATCACAATGCGCGTCATGCGTTGGGGAGTTGCAAATTATTTGGAGGATCAGGACATGTGGCGCCTCAGTGGAATCACACGAGACTGTTATCTGCTGGCACGGCAACCGATATATCTACGTGATATTCAGTTGGCACCGACCCTCAACGATTCTTTTGATGAAGGACAGCTAAATACTAAGCTGATTTTTAACCAGAGCAGTCAAGATGAGTTAAGAGCAGAGGTTTCATTACATAGAAATGGTCGTCTTGTGTCAGTTAAAACTGTTAAAGTCTCGGGACAAGAGATGGATATTGCACAGACCATAGAGCGTCCTGCACTATGGTCGGCCGAAATGCCAAATTTATACCAGGTGACTGTTAGGCTAATAGACCACGAGGGTAAACTCAGCGAGGTCGTTCCCCAGCAAGTGGGCTTCCGTCGGGTTGAGATCAAAGAAGGTCAGTTGCACGTGAATGGACAGCCTATACTTATCAAGGGAATAAACAGGCACGAAACAGATCCTGTAACAGGGCATGTGATCTCCAAAGAAAATATGTTGCGTGATGTACAGCTCATGAAAAAGTTCAATATCAATGCTGTCCGTACCAGCCACTATCCCAATGCCGAATATTGGTTGCAACTCTGTGATCAATATGGATTGTATGTGATTGATGAGGCTAATATCGAATCTCATGGCATGGGCTATGATCTGTCTTATACGATGGCCAATAGGCCGACCTGGGAAAAGGCACATGTTGCCCGTGTTGAACGTCTTATTCAGCGCGACCGGAATCATCCCAGCGTAATTATTTGGAGCATGGGCAACGAAGCTGGAAATGGCTACAATTTCTATCGGGCCTACCTCCGGATGAAAGAGCTCGATAAAAGTCGCCCTGTACAATACGAAAGGGCTGTGAATAATTATGGGGAATTAAGATTTGATTGGAATACCGATCTGATTGTTCCCATGTATGCAAGCCCATCGGCGATGGAAAATTATGCAGCGCGCAATCCTAAGCCCCAAAGGCCCTTTATTCAATGTGAGTATGCCCATGCCATGGGAAATTCATTAGGAAATTTTAAGGATTATTGGGACATCATTCGGGCAAATAAAGGAATATTCCAAGGCGGATATATCTGGGATTTTGTGGACCAATGTTTTATTAAAATCAACGCTAAAGGCGATACGGTTTATACCTATGGTGGAGACTATGAGCCTAAGGAAGCCATAACGGACTGGAATTATGCTTCCAAAGGCATTTTTTATGCTAATAGGACACCCTATCCGCATGCCTGGGAAATGAAGAAAGTATATCAAGATATCCATAGCAGCCTAATGAAGGAGAAAAAGATACAGGTTTACAATGAACGTTTTTTTACCGGACTTGACAATGTTGAACTTCAATGGGAGCTTATTGTTGATGGAAAGAAAGCCCAATCTGGTTTAATCAGTCACTTGAATGTGTTGCCGCAACAATATGGTGTGCTGTCTATCCCTTATCAAACAGATGCACGTGGGGAGAAATTTCTGAATCTGACTTATCGATTGAAAAAAGCCGAACCCTTACTTCCTATGGGGCATATTATTGCAACCGAACAGTTGTCTTTAGGTGGTGTTTTTCAACCTAAGACAACCATTGTGGCACAGGGGAAAATCAAGACTGAGCGAAAAGATGGAAATCTGATTATCTCGGCAAAACAGCTGCAGATGGAGTTTGACCTTAAATCAGGATGGCTGACCAGATATCATTACAAAGGACGGGATTTAATGGATGAGCATGCTTTATTTAAGACTAATTATTGGCGTGCACCGAATGATAACGATTTCGGTGCAAATACACCTGAAAAACTGAAATCTTGGAAACAGGTTACGGATTCTATTGAATTACTTGAAATTAGATCCGAATTAATCGATAGCCTGGTCTATGTCTATGCGGCCTACAAAATGCCTCAGGTATATGGACAGTTAGCAATGAAATACTGCATTAATCAACGGGGTGAAATGCGCGTTTCTCAATCATTCACGGCTGACACCACAAAAAAGGTTGCTGTTCTGCCACGTTTCGGCATGCAATGGATCATGCCTGCTGGCTTTGAGGCCATTAATTACTACGGTAGGGGACCACAGGAGAATTACATCGACCGTAATTTTGCATCGCATGTCGGAATTTATAAACAGACCGTCGATCAACAGTATTTTCCTTATGTAATGCCACAGGAGACAGGTAATAAGACCGATGTCAGGTGGATGGAAATAAGAAATAAGCAAGGTGAGGGATTGTTTTTTACGGCAGATTCTACTTTCAGTATGAGCGCTTTGCATTATTTTGATAAGGATTTGGACGACGGTCCCAAGCGACAACAACGCCATGCCGCTGACCTTGTCAAAAGGAAACAAACGCAAGTTAATATTGACCTCAGACAAATGGGCGTAGGCGGAATCAATAGCTGGGGAGCATGGCCGCTTCACGAATATACATTGCCGTACAAAGATTATTCATTCTCCTTCGTTTTAAAACCAGTCGAATAATTATAGCGTCCTGTACAACAGAAAGAGCTCGTGATTGTTGTACAGGACTTATTTTACTTTTTAACAATTCAGACTAAGGCCGGTCTACATGGAATTCATTCTGAAATGCTTTTCGGTACTTTTTGACATAGTCGGATGGTGTATCGCCAAACAATTTGTTGAATTGTTGTCTAAAGTAGCGCTGATCGTAAAAACCTGTTAAGTTAGCTACTTCATTAATTTTCGAATCTGTCAAAATAAGCATTTCTGCTGCTTTTTTGAGTCGTACCGACCTGATAAATTCATTGATCGATTTGCCTGAAATTGTTTTAATTTTTTTATAAAGTGACGAATGACTCATCCCCGTTTTTTCGGCAAGGCTTATTACAGTCAATTCTTCCAGTAGGTTCTCTTCAATAATCTCAATGCACCGTTCTATGAATAGCTTGTCTGTGATCGATATCTTTAGCTCATTCGACTGTAATGTGATAGCGTTAAGGAAAAAGTCCTGAAGGTTCTTTTTGTTCTGCAGTAATGTCTTGACCCGAAGCAACAATATTTCCGAATCAAATGGCTTGTGGATATAATCATCGGCACCATATTGAATTCCGGCTAACTTCGTGCCGTCGGAAGTACTTGAAGTAAGCAGGATGATTTGAATATGGTTGAGCGTAGCATTAGATTTTACGGCTTTGCAGAGTGACAATCCATCCATCTCTTCCATGATAATATCACTTATGACCAGATCAGGTTGTTTTTCGTTGATCATAGCTAATGCCTGAACGCCATTACGGGCACCATAGACCGTATATTCTACCTTAAAAATGTCGGTAAGATAGCTGCGGATCGCATCGTCGTCGTCAACCAATAAGATACTGAATTTTTTGCTTGATATGGCCGTTGGAAATGTGGGAGCTGTTTCTGTCACCACTTGTGCATCGTATAGCATTTGAATCCCCGACTCGTTGCGGTGCGCTACATCTGCCAATGGTTCTTCGGCCGGCATTTGTTGTGCCACGATAGGCAAAACGAGGTCGAATGTTGTTCCCGCTGTTGCTGAACTCGTATAACTTATTTTTCCGGCGTGCATTTCAACAAAAGTTTTGACCAGATACATGCCGATCCCGAATCCCGTTTGTTTTTTGAGGCCAGTCAGTGGATCCGAAAAATATTTGTCGAATATTCTATCGCCAAGATGTTCGGGGATACCTTTTCCCGAATCCTTGATCTGAATGGTTAATTCCCTACCCTGTTGCGATAGAGCAATATGAATAGCGCCATCGGAAGGCGTAAATTTAAAGGCATTTGATATGAGATTGCATAAGATGATCTCAATTTTTTCTTTGTCGGCATTGACAAAGACCGGATCGGAATTTTCCTGGAACTGATAATTTATCTTTTGTAATTTTGCCTGGGCAGCGAAATATAGAAATATTTCTTTCATAAAGCTTTGACAGTCGAAAATGCTGGTTTTGAGCTGTTCGGCACCGTCCTCTGTTTTTCTAAATACAAGCAGCTGGTCCACCAAGCTCAAAAGCCTTTTGGCGTTCCTGTGTACTACCTGAAGGGAAGCCCTGTCTTCAGACTCTTTATTGGTCTTCAGCAGATCTTTAATCGGATTAATAATTAGGGTCAGCGGTGTTCTAAATTCATGCGATATATTGGTAAAAAATGCGTGCCTCTTTTCATTGAGTTCTCTTTCCTTTTGGATGGTGAATTTTGAAAGCTGTATTTCATAATTTAAAGCGATTTGCCTCCTCCGATAGCGCAGATACCATAGCCCCGTATAGATCATAGCCAGCGTGTAAAGCAGGAAAGCCCACCAGCTTCTATACCAAGGCGGGAGAATTTGAATCTCGAGCTTAATCTGCTTATTTGTCCAATTGCCTTCCGAGTCGGTCGATTGAATAAGCAGGGTATAATTTCCTTCATGCAGGCCGTTGTAATTGATAGATCGGGTAGACCCGGCATCGTTCCATTGCTTGTCTAAACCTTCCAAGCGGTATCTATATTTTATCTTTTGTGGCGAATCAAACTCCAAGGCGGCAAACTCCAGCGAAAAAGTAGATTGATTGTAGGGAAGGGTCAATTTGTGAATAGTATTATCTTTTCCAATATCGACCCGGTCGCTCAGTTCGGCAATCTTTTTATTGTTAATTTTAAGACTTGTGATTGCTAAGGCAGGTTCATAAATTTTCAGTTTGATACTATCTGCATCAAAGATGTTAAAACCGTTGTTTCCCCCGAAAAGAAGATGGCCATCTTTGAGCTTAAATGCTGCTCCATAAGAAAACTCGTTGCTTTGAAGCCCATCCGTTTCTTCGTATCGTACAATTTTTTTAGTGGAAGGATCGAACTTCGAGAGGCCATTAAAGGTACTTAACCATAGTTTCCCGGTTTTATCTTCCAAAATATTAAGTACGGCATTGTTACTCAAACCTTCATTTGTGGAATAATTTTCGACAATCTTTTTTGATTTGCTATCAAATGCCAAGAGCCCTTTACCTTCTGTTCCTAACCAAAGTCTGTTATTTTTTCCGAGCCGAATGGCACGAACAGGTTTTCCGATTAAATACCTGGCGCTTTTTCGTGTCTTCTTGTTTAGCTGTATGATCTCATTGTAATTCCCCATCCAGATATTGCCTTGTTTATCGTCAATCATGCAATTGATATCATAGATGTCTTCGCTGAAGACTTCAAATTGGTCGCTTGTCGGATTATAGGTATACACTCTTCCCTCAGAAAATGTCGCTGCCCAGATCTTCTCATCCTGATCCTTAAAAAGTAATTGTACACTGTTATTTACGACCCCATTTGGCGTCCTGCAAACATAATATTTTAAACCCGAACCTTTTGCATAACGCGCAATGCCCCTTTCGGTTGCGATCCATAGATCTCCGTTAGTTCCGGTCAAAAGATGGTTTATCGTATTGTCTGGCAATTGCTGTGGCCCTTTTTGAAAAGATTGAACCTGATTGGTCTTGTTATCCCATACATAAAGGCCATCACCTTCGGTACCAATCCAGATCTTGTTATCATACTCAACGAAAGAACGTACAAATTTGTGCGCTAAGTTAAATCCCGCATAATGTTTCTGCTGTAAATAATTAAATTTATAGCCATTGTTATCAATGGTCTCAATGCCGCCCTTTCCGGTGCCAATCCATATTTTACGCTGGGAGTCTATGTAAACCGTATAAATGGTTTTGCTATTCAGTGAAAATTGTACGGGCTGTAGAACATTTTTATTTGCTGCTTTTCCATGAGATAGGTTAAGTATAAAAATGCCATTGTTTTGGGTGGCTAACCAAAGTTTGTTTTGCCCCTCCAGCGTCAGCATGTTGATCTGGCTCGATTTAAGCTCCTGTGGATACAAGGACGAAAGCATATGGTCTTTGATTTTCCAAACAAATAGCCCCTCGTAATTACCAATAAAGAGTTCACCGCTGTTTGTGCTAGCCATACAGGTTGCACTCGTAATAGCCTTCGATACAAGATTCAACTGCTGAGTTTTTTTGTCGAAAGCGTATAAACCGCGTCCCTCTATAAAAACCCATACCATGCCGGTCGCGTCAATATGCGTGGCCGATACGTGGTAGTATAAGGTGGATAGTTTCGATTTATAATCTTTAAAAGCAATTTGTATGGCATATGCTTCTTGATGACTTTTGTAAAATAGCCCCCAGCCGTTTGTGCCGATATAAATATTATTATCACTATCGATTTGAATGGATTTCGTATCGGCATTGAGATGATATGACCGTTTTGATTTTTGGTCTATATAATTTAAACGCGTGAAAGTATCAAAATTTCGGTCGTAGACTCCAATTCCTTGACCAGTTCCTATCCATAATTTTTTATTATGGTCTTCTGCTATACAATAGATATAATTATGCGGAATGCTATTTTCGTTATTTAGCTGATTTCTGTAGGTTTTTATATCATAACCGTCGAATCTGTTTAGCCCGTCGTAGGTACCAAACCACATGAAGCCCTGACTATCCTGAAATATAGATTTCACCGAACTATTGGATAAATCTTTATTCATCTCCTTGGGGAATTGCGCGTGGGTCAGCGTGCTTGTGTGAACAAGGATGAGAACGAATATCAGGATCAAGGCCTGACGTGAATGTAGGAGTCTGTTCAAACTAGGCATGTTAGCAGCGATGTTAGTATGGTATTTCCGATATCAGATAATTTATCGATTCTTCCTTATCATAGGTTATTATCTTGAAAACAACTTTTGTGATCAGAAAAAGTCAATTTGAAGATTATATGGTTAAAGATACGATTGTTTTTTAAAATAAGTGTATATTGTACGTTTATTTAAGGCGAACAGTTTTTACGAGTAAGATTTTGCTTCATAAAGCAAAAAGAGGACGGGATGAAAGTAATAAGTGTCTCTATTAAAATAGTGTACAAACCAATTTAAGCAGCTTATGTGCTAGTTTATCAAAAAATACGATACATCTAAATATATGCGGATCAATTTAATCTTATGTCTATTGTTTGTAGGACATTTTTCATTTGGACAGCAATTGAACAAAAAGACCGTACTAGCTCAGCTAAGTAAGGCAAACCAATACTGGCAGTCTCATCATAAGCCCGAAGTTTGGGCGTTTTGGGATCAGGCAGCTTATCATACCGGAAATATGGAATTCTATAAGATTTCAAAATCAGCAGGAGACTTAAAATATTCTACGGATTGGGCGATATACAATGATTGGAAAGGAGCCAAGTCTACCGATACGCAACTGTGGAAATACAACTATGGGGAAACAGACGAACACGTTCTTTTTGGTGATTGGCAAATCTGCTTCCAAACCTATATCGATCTCTATCATTTATCGCCAAGCCCTGAAAAGATTGCACGTGCTCAAGAAGTCATGGAATATCAGATCCACTCCAATAAACAGGACTATTGGTGGTGGGCCGATGGTTTGTATATGGTGATGCCGGTGATGACTAAAATGTACAAATTGACAGGGAATTCACTTTATCTGGATAGGATGTATACTTATTTGCAATATGCCGATAGTATCATGTTTGATCAGGAAGCGAAATTGTATTACCGTGATGCAAAATATGTTTTCCCCAAACACCAGAGCTTACACGGCAAAAAGGATTTTTGGGCCCGGGGCGATGGCTGGGTTTTCGCGGCATTTGCGAAGGTTCTTCAAGATCTACCTGAGGAGGATAAACATTATACCTACTATCAGGAGCGTTTTAAGGAAATGGCAGCCGCTATCATGAGTTGTCAACAGCAGGAGGGATTCTGGACTCGAAGCATGTTAGATTCCGAACATGCACCCGGCAGGGAAACAAGCGGAACCGCTTTTTTGACTTATGGACTGCTCTGGGGAATAAATAATGGATTGCTAAGCGATTTTAAATTTAAAGATGCTGCGGTTAAAGGCTGGAAATATCTTAGTGAGATCGCTTTACAACCCGATGGCAGAGTTGGGTATGTACAACCGATCGGTGAAAAAGCTATCCCCGGACAGGTGGTGGGTACCAACTCTACAGCTCCTTTTGGTGTAGGTGCGTTTTTATTAGCCGGCTCGGAAATGTATCGTTATTTAGCTCAAAAATAGATTGGATTTGAAAATGAAAAATAAGATTTTATTGTTCTTGGTCATTTTTCTGACAGGCCATACTGCCCTTGGACAGGGCTTGAAGGAGAAACCTGTATCAGCAAAGGAGACGGATAGAGCTTTTTGGCTTAAAGAAATGGATCAGATGCTGCGTCCTGTCCTCCGCAGTCTGGCCCATGATAGCCTACGGTTAACTATGCCACAAATGACTTCTATACACGTGGATAATAAGGAACAGCGCATCAAAGTACAATATGTTGAAGTCTTGGGAAGGGTATTGTCAGGCATAGCGCCCTGGCTTTCTTTGGATGGCGGTTCGGCTGAAGAGATAAAGTTACGCGATCAGTATAGAGCATGGACTGTTCAAGCACTTAAAAATGCTTTGGACAGCAATGCGCGGGATTTTATGCGTTTTGATCTCGGTGGTCAACAACTTGTTGATGCCTCATTTATCGCTTTGGGATTTATGCGAAGTCCTTGGCTGTGGGATCATATCGACAAACAGACAAAAAAGAATTTGGTAGCATCCATAAAAATTACCCGCCAATTTCGGCCGGCTTATTCAAACTGGTTGCTCTTTTCAGCGATGAATGAAGTTTTTTTAGCGAAGTATTCGGATGATTGGGACGTGATGCGCGTTGATTATGCGCTGCAGCAATTGGAACAGTGGTATGTTGGCGATGGAATGTACATGGATGGTCCGCATTATGCGTTTGATTACTATAATAGTTATGTTATCCATCCCTTCCTGGCCGGAATTATGGATTTCATACAGCTGAAAACTAAAAACTATGATGGGATGTTTGCAAAAATCAAGCTCCGCAATGCGCGCTATGCCCTAATTCAGGAGCGGATGATCAATGCCGATGGCAGCTTCCCACCGACGGGAAGGTCTGTAATCTATCGTGCGGCAGCTTTCCATCATCTCGCCGATATGGCTTTCAAGAAACGGCTCCCTGTGGAACTTAGCGAAGGACAGGTGAAGGCTGCACTGTCTGCGGTACTGAGAAAATCGACCGAAAACCCCAATACGTATGAAAAGGCCTGGTTAACATTGGGTATGTATGGTAACCAGCCGGGCTTGGGCGATCCGTACAATAATCAGGGGAGCCCCTATTTATGTTCAGTAATTTTTTTGCCTTTGGGATTACCCGACGGAGATTCTTTTTGGACAAGTGAAGCGAGCGACTGGAGTGCACGGCGTATCTGGTCAGGACAGGACTGGCATAAAGATCAGAGCAAAGCCATTCAATAACCCCAAATTCCGGTGATAAGACTCCTTTCAAAAGGACTTGGCGGAATCAGCAAATGTATAAAAAATTCAATGAAGCAATATCTAAATCAACTAATAAGAGTAGGGATGCTCGCTTGCGCGTGCCTCTTGTTTATTTACAATGCACAAGGGCAGAAAATTAAGAATACGCTTGTCGGAAATGGTTGGGCAAAGAACACGGTCAACACAACCGTATTTCGTAAAAATTCATTAACCAGCAATGGTAAATACCAATATATCGCTTATTATGACGAAGCTGGATATGTAGTTCTAGGTCAGCGGTTACTTTCTGGCAAGGTCTGGAAGTTGCGACGTTCGGGTTATACTGGGCATGTGAAGGATGCCCATAATGTGATCAGTATTATGGTGGATAAGGCAGGATATCTCCACGTTTGCTGGGATCAGCATGACAGCAAGTTGAGATATGCACGTACCCTTCACCCCAATAGTCTTGTGCTAGGTTATGAGCAAGCCATGCTGGGACAAAATGAATCAAAGGTGACCTATCCTGAATTCTTAAAGTTGCCCAGTGGTGAGTTGCTGTTTTTATATCGTGATGGCGGATCCGGTCATGGTAATCTTGTGGTTAATAGGTACGACAGTAAACAACAGAAGTGGGAGCGGATGCATAGCAATCTGATTGATGGCGAGGGGCGGAGAAATGCCTATTGGCAAAGTTATGTGGATCGTCGGGGAACGATACATCTTTCTTGGGTGTGGCGGGAAAGTACCAATGTGGAAAGCAATCATGATATGGCTTATGCATGTTCAAACGATGGCGGATTAACCTGGCAAAAGAGTAATGGAATGGGGTACGATTTGCCTATAAAAGAATCTACCGCTGAATATGCAGCCCGTATCCCACAACAGCACGAACTGATTAATCAAACTTCTATCGCTGCGGATGAAAAAGGGAATCCTTTTATCGCCAGTTACTGGCGTGACGCAGGATCAGAGATCCCACAATACAAGGTCATCTATTTACAAGAGGGTGAATGGAAGATCCGGTCTTTTGATTTTAGAAAAACACCCTTTACGCTGAGTGGTGGTGGAACAAAGGATATTCCAATCGCCAGGCCCCAGCTATTGGTTCGCGGAAAAGATCATAAAACAATGTTGACGCTGGTCTTTCGGGATCAAGAGCGCGGTTACCGACCTTCGATACTGAGGTTGAATGGGATGCAGCAAGAGGCTAATAATATTATTGATCTTTGTGATCAGTCTGTAGGAGCCTGGGAACCTACATATGATACCCAGTTGTGGCAAAAGAAACGTAAAATTGCTTTATTTGTGCAGCCTACAGTGCAAAAGGATGCTGAGGGACTCGCTGATGCTCCCGCGACAGCCATACGGGTAGTAGAATGGCGTGATTGAGAATGAGGTTGTTTTCAAATTTTTACTCCGCTTCTAAGCTGTCGACGGGATTAGCTTTCGCAGCTGCTATTGCTCTCGTACATAGAGTTAGCATAGCAATTACCAGTGCGATAATCCCTGCGAGAGCAAGAATCGACCAGCTAACCGAAATGCGATGAGCGAATTCTTGCTGCCATTGATTCATGAACAGCCATCCGGCAGGAAGTGCAATCAACAGGGCTATTCCGACCAGCTTAGCCATATCTGCGCACAGCAGATATACCAAATTGCTGAGCGTTGCCCCTAAAGTTTTGCGTATAACAATTTCTTTTATCCGTAATTGAATAGCCAATGTAATCACTCAGAACAGCCCAAACAGGCAATAAAGATGGACAATAGTGCGAAAATTAGCAGAATTTGGACTTGCTTTATTGTATTGATACTGGTAGCTTTTATCTACCTCTTATGGCTTTAGTTCATTTTTTGGACGGCATTTAATATAGTGTACGCATATGAACGATATTGTTATAAACTGTTCGCATCCGTACATCTACTTTTTTTGAAAAAGATGCGAAATGTGCTTTAATAGGTCATGGGGCCGTTATTGAACGCACAGGGACAGCTGGTATAGTATTTGGCACGGAGTTAATAAATGGATCTTATGTTCTTAATGTATTTTGACGTTCACCTTTTGATTTCAGTCATTCACCGAGTTTTGCCGGTTGTTGATCTAAAGTCTGTGAGCAGGAAGCATGTAGAGTAGTAGTTTTGGATCAACAAATAAAAACAGAAAAACTTACACGATAAAATAAAGATATTATGAAAACGCTAGTAAAAACAATCGCAGCAGCAGCCTTAATCGCAATTTCAACATGTGCAATGGCAGCTGAGGGCCCAGGATCAAAAACAGCAAAAACAACTGTTAACTTGTCAACCGCAGACTTTGCTTTAGAGCACTATGTTGCTGTCATGGCTGAAGGAGAATCGGCTGGTGTAGAACAATTGTTTGCTGAAGATTTTAATCAAAAGGTTCAAACAGCAAACTTGAAGTCAAATAGCCGTAGTGAAGTGGTAAAATCATTGAAAAAACAAAAAGGTGAGAAATTAAACTGCAGGGTTAGTACGGAGATCCTTGAAACATCAGCCGATTATATGGTGGCCAGGATGACCTTGAAATTTGAAGATTTCACCAAGACCGATCAAGTAACCTTTGTCCGTGAAGGAAATGACTGGAAAGTGTCCAAATCGATCAATTCGTATAAATAGTAGCTCATAATTTGAGGCCAGCTCAGTCATAGCAAAAGCCGAGCTCTAGTGAATCACATGTTTATAAATTTAGTTTAGAAGCCACATCCTGCGATGTGGCTTTTTGTATGATCACAGATTTTTATGATTGTAAATTTGTTCTTTTAAGTTTTAATTCTAAATTTAATCGTAAATTCAAAGAACAATAATATCTTTATTTAAAGGAATGAAGAAAACTAGAAGTTGGCCATTCTTACTTATCTTGTTTTTAATCGCTGCAGCAATTATTTATTCAAGATTGATTACGCATTCGATGGTATTAGGGAAATATGACTTCAAGTATCACGAATGCTTTGCAGGTGCAGAGCTTCCGGATAGAGATGATGAGCTAACCTTGTTGGATAACAATAAATATCGAAGTTCTTTTTTTGGCAATGGAGAATACCATGTAGCATACGGCGTATTTGATACGCGATTGGTTTTGCGTTATTCTGGAGGTACTGCTTCGTGTGAATTAGTCATAAAAAAACGGGGAAATAGTATTGTCATTGTTGTAGATGATACCTGCGATTTTTTTTATGAAAAGGCAGATTAAACCAAGGTGATGTTTTTTTTGGCTGAATTGAAATTATCACTTAGTTTTTATAATCCACAGGTAATTCATACCCTCTTTGGTTCCTTAAAAGACTTAGCGGTGGTAGCCCAATTTCTTTTCTTCGTACATCTACCTCATCAATGTTCTCAATCGGTGTAACAATTCTTTTGTTTTGTTTACCCATTTCCCAGTATGATCCATAAATCTGTTTTTGACGGATTATGGCCCGGTGTCTATCGATAACTAAAGCCATGTTGAAAGGTGGATACTTGAGGTCTATAACCGCTTTTTTCATCAATGGTGTCAAAATTTCAATATTTTTGGCATCCTCAATCCCATTGTTTAAAGTATGTAACAATAATATAAAGATAGCGTTTACGCCATCCATGCCAACAGTTTCAAGATTCGGAAACTCTGTTCTCGCTATAATCTCCTTTATCACGGCCATATTAGCCGTGTCACTAGCGAAAATAAGAGAATCAGCTTTTTTGTATTCAATAACTCCCAATAAGGAACGCAATGCCTGATCCTTTTCCAACATATTAAGTAAAGTTGTGCGGTCCTCCAAATGAGCTATTTTGCTTAGATGTTTTTGACGAAGTAAATCGTAGGTTTTTCTCCAATTGGTATGATGTTTTAAAAAACTATTTACATTACTGTCAACCTCTAACATCCCTAAAGAAGCACCGTTTAAAATAGATTGCTTTAAATATTTTTCCGCTGTTTTACTGTCTTTTACTTTTAGTGCTAATTTTACCAATTCTATATCAATAAACGGATCTATATCACTAATCTTGACCATTTTTCGATATAACAAATAAGCTTCAGGTGTCTTCTTTTCAAAAATTAAACTATCTGCGGTATTCTTTAAATAAAAATAAGAACTGCTTTTTTGAGCTTTCACGTGGCAGGAAATGAAAATTAGGAAGAGAATAAGAAATGGTTTAAACATATGTTTATATTTATATACCTAAATATAATATATTGTCATTAATAATAAGAATATGTTTTTTATTTATCCTATTGGGAAAATAAGCACCTATTGAAATGGCCCTATTAAACACTCGCTTTTTTACTGATTTTTTTCCCTGCCTCAGATCTTTATTCCGATCAAAGAACTATTTTTTAGAAGTAGAAAAAATGTACGTCTAGGCCAAGATGCGGGCAGTATTGGCCGTTGAGGTCGCCCATGCGATTATCTCTTGAATTTATAGAAAGTGGCTTCATTATTGTAATCAACTCGGTTGCCGAGGACGCATTGGGAATAGCTTATGTTATTCTAAATCGTAAAAATCAAACAACGGTAAGGTAAAAATTACCTAATGCGTCTGTTTTCAAGCTGATAATTTACTGAATGTGGCTAGAATTCTTTAGTTTTGGCTATTTGTTTAGATAAATATTGCACTACAGCCTCCTTGGCGTAAGAACGTTTGGAAAAACTCAGAAATACGGACGAACAATGATATTGAAAGAAAGAATGAGCTACAACTATCTTAAATACCTTTTTACAGGAACGCTTTCGGCTTTACTGCTTACAGGCTATGCGCAGGAAGTGGGGAAACAGCAGAAAGATAAGAAAGAGAAACCACAACAGCATAGTGTGCAAAGTGGCGCTGGTGAAGTTCAAACCATGGATTCCATTGACGTCGTACGTGACTACCGGCCCATGCTGGCTGATGCCGTTAAGGTGCGCCGCAGCCCGGATATGACGCTTATCAACCGTGATGCTATTGAGACCGAACTGCGCCAGATTGCCACTGCCACCTATTTAGCACAGCAAAAATATAAACAGGCCTATTACCACGAATTGATGCAACGGCATCCAGACGCTTCACAAAGCAATGTCGATAATTATCGCATCAGCTACCTGGCTTACGGTGCCGGCGAATACAAAAGGGCGAGCGGTATGTTGGAGGCCATAAAGCCTTCGGATGCCTTTTATCAGGGGGCGATCATGACCTTAGGTCATATCGCATTGGAGACGGGCGACAAGCAAGCTGCACGAAATGCTTTTGTCAAAGCTACAAAGCTGGATTTGGACCGGCAAGTGAAGGCCGATGCGCTATTTAACTATGCTAAAATCTTGTTTGCAATGGACTCCACCCAGGCTGCGCAAAAAGTCCTCGAGAAATATGTCGCCCAGGAAGTGAAACCTGTCGATCCGGGTTCAAAAAGAAAGGAAAGTGCGGAAACACTATCCGCTGAAATTCTACGGGGGACGACCAATTTCCATGCTGGTGTCAGTATGCTGGAATCGTTAAAAGAGCGCGGTCGGGAAGTCAATGCGATCTATCAAAAGGTAACCTACTACCGCGGATTGGAGTTTTATAATGAGCGTGCTTTCGAAAATAGCATATCTATGTTTATGCGATCTGAAAAGTTTCCGGTCAATGCTGAAATGGCGGCTCTTGCGACCTATTGGAAAGCAGAAGCCATGTATGAAGTGCGCAAATTTGGTGAAGCTGTAGAAAACTTCTCCGAGTTTCTAAGCCTGCCCGTCGCTCGGAATACTGATGTCTATAATTATGCAAATTACGGGCTGGCGTACGCGGCATACCGAAACAACCGTTTTGAGTTGGCGGCCAAATATTTTGAACGCTTTCTGACTGCCGGAGGAAATACCGTGGATCAAAATATACGGTATGATGTTATTGCACGTCTAGGTGATTCGTATTTGTGTCTGCGCGATTATGGTCGGGCAAACAAGTACTACGACCAGCTGATTAATAGCAAAGCGCCAAACCAGGATTATGCCTTCTTCCAGCGTGGTATTTTATTTGGTCTACAAGGCGACAATGAAACCAAGCTCAGTACGCTGCGGTCCGTACTGAAACAATTTCCATCTTCGAACTATGCAGATGATGCTGCCTTTGAAATTCCCTACACTTATTTCACGATGGGTGATTATGGCCGCGCTATCGAAGGGCTGCAAGCAATGGTCGAAAAGTACCCCCGTAGCAGTTATATTCCCCGTGCCTTAATGACCATAGGGCTCGTGCAGTACAATAACGATGAGCCCGAAGCGGCGAAAGCGACTTTCGAGAAGGTGGTGGAGAAGTATACCCGAACTGCTGAGGCAGAGCAGGCCATGCGTTTCATTGAAAACATCTACCTCGATCAGGGGGATGCTTCAAGCTATATCCGTTATGCCGTGGGTACCAATGTCAGTAATCTGAGTCCTGCGGAACTGGATAATATGGCTTTTCAGGCCGCACAGTCTCTATTCGCCAGGGGAGAATACGGAGCCGCTGTAGAAGCGATCAATGCTTATTTTGATAAATTTCCAAAACCCAAACAAGAAAAATTCGCCCGTTACATCCGTGGGGTGAGTTCGTACCGTACGGGGCATCCACAGGAAGCACTGCATGATCTGAATATCATCCTGAACGACTGGACGAGCAAGTATTCAGAGAATACCTTGCTGACGGTGGCTGCGCTGTACCTGGACCTCAAGGAATACAACGAGGCCATTGTACACCTCAAAAAATTGGAGCTCAACGAAGAATATAAAAAGAACTATGGCTACGCAGTAACGAACCTGATGGTGTGTTACTTCGAACTCGGCGATATGGAGCAAATGGCCAAGTACGTAAGCCTGATCAAGAATTACAAGGACGCAACCGAGGAAGAAATTGCGAAAGCGCACCTATACAGTGGAAAAGCCTTGCTAAAAGAAAAGAATGTAGCGGCTGCCATGAAAGAATTTAACCTGGCCGCGTTGAAGAGCCAGTCGGCAGTCGGAGCAGAGGCGCGCTATCGCGTGGCACTAATGCAGTATGATAACAAAGAATATGATAAGGCGCTGGAAACAGCCTTTGATGTGATCAACAATCGGGAAGCACAAGAATACTGGGTTGCCAAGAGCTTCCTATTGCTTGCTGATGCCTATGCGCGCAAAGGCAATACCTTCCAGGCGAAGAGTACCTTGAAAAGTGTGATTGACAATTATGATAAAAACGATGATATTGTGCCCGCGGCGAAAGAGCGCTTACAGAAACTGAAGTGACACGTTGTAGATTTGTCCGTAAGACAGATTTGAGGATGTTTGTCCATTTATACCGAATAGCAATGGCATTGTAGCACTTGCCGTTTGGAAAAGCCCGATTGTTCTCGGGCTTTTTTATGTTCGTTATCCCTTCCTTCTCATTCCTTTTTTGCTTCTGTAAATGCCGTGTTTGCGTAATTGATACGGTCTCTATTTAACGCTTTATCCATTGTACGGATGCGGACAATACGTTTCTAAACTGTTCGCAAGCGCACATTTGCTTTTTAAAAGAAGATTAATAAAAGGCCATTTTAAGGCCCAGAAAGCATAAGTGTACGCTTTGGTCCAACTGGTATAATGTTTGGCATGTGGTTGTCGAAATGTGTCCTAAATTTCTTCGGCATGCTTCCGGATCGAAATCTCTTGTAGGTAAATGACAATCACCGAGTTTCTTCGATCACTGGTCTAAAGACCATGGGGTAAATGCATATTAAACAGAAGTTTTGGACCCACAAGTAGAAACACGATAACTAACACAATAAAATAAAGATATCATGAAATCATTCGTAAGAAATTGCACTGCAATAGCTTTAATCGCCTTGTCCACATTCACCATGGCAGCTGAAAGATGGGGAGACAAATCAGAAAAGACAAACATTAACCTTTCCACGGCAGGCTTAGCAGTGGATCACTATCTTGCAGTCACCACCAAGGGGGAATCGGTAGGCGTGGAGCAGTTGTTTACGGACGATTTCAACCAAAAGATACAGGCTAACAGCATATTGACCTATGGTCGTAGCGCTGTGATTAAATCGTTGAAAAATCAACACGGAGAAAAGCTAAATTGCAAAGTAAATATCAAGATCGTAGAAAAATCAGTAGATTATATGATTGCAAAAATTGCAATGAAATTTGACAGCTTTAGCATGACAGACCTCGTGACTTTGGTTTACGAGAACGGCGATTGGAAGGTGTCCAGGTCAATTCATTCCTACCAATAATGCTTATTCCCTATAAATATATATGTTGTGAAGCCACGTCGAGCGATGTGGCTTTTTCGGATTTATGCCCTTTTGTTTCGTTATTTAAAATTTCGATAAGGTAATCCAATATTTAATCGGGTTAAAAAGTATGCGCTCACTTGATTTTTATCTTTATTCTGAGCTGGAATAAAAAATGAATAATTGTTGATAAGATCAATCTTTAAAGATTGTAAAAAGGATTTTAATACCACATCTTCTATGCGAATAGATTGTTTCTCCGGAATTGAGTATTCCAAATATGCGTCCAGTTGATTAACTTTTCCATCCTTATCGATTACCATTGAGATGGATAAATCAATATCTTCGGGATTAATATCCTTTTTTTGAGCAGCAGCTTTAAGTGAATTTTTTAAGCGTACTACCTTTTCATAAAATTCATTTTTTGGATTGGGTTCTTTTAATAAGTTCCAATAGTTACGAAAATATACTCTATTGGAACCGTATTTTAATTCCAAGCTATCAACAGCAGCTTTATCTAATAATTGATAGTTATTGACTTGTCTGTCATCGATTTTTTCAACGAGACTATGACTATGCCTGTTAAATTTGATGGGAAATAAGCTGGGGTTTTCATAAGCCGTATTTGCATTTACGCCTACATAAAATTGATGGTTTTGCATAAAACCAACCATTGGATGCTGATAGAACTCATGATAGTTTTTTGTCAAGTCAAGATTAGCATTATAATTGTATTTTTCGAATAAAGTTGCTGGATAGTCTGTGTTGACCTTTAAAATGATATAGTTTTTAGGGTCGAAAAAATATTTTACCTCTGAAAATGAGCTGTTTTCATACTCTTCTTTCGTATCTACATTCTTATTCTCAAGAACTACTTTTTTTAATAATCCTATTTCCTTGGAAACAGGACTTCCAAGCGTTATTCTTTTAGGGAATACCTGGGATTTATCAGCATTCTTTGCTATAATTCTAAGTGAGTCACTAGCAGTGTCGTGTTGACTCGGCTGACCGGAACAACTGACATGGATTGTTAACAGTACAGTGGCAAAAAACAGTAAAAAAAGGCTTCTTCCCCTATGGCTTAAATTTTAATGTATATCCAATAATACTATTTTATATTCGGATTTATAGTCTAAAAATAATTGCGATATCGATCTTTCGATAGGAGTTTTTTTTTGATTTTGATTATGTTTTATTTCTGACCTTCGGCCTTTACATCAATACAAAACGGGGCCCAGGCCCCGCTTATGTTTCAGTACTTATAATTCGAATGAAATATAAGTTGCAGACTATATTCCTAATTCACCATGGGCAAGCATATGTCTGTAAATCGTTCTGCAGTTGTCGAAGAATCCTGAACAGGAATTTTCAACATAGGTTTGCGAAGTGAAGGTGTCAATCACTTGGCCACTAGTATTGTAGACCGTTAGCGTGTAAACACACTTTCTTAGAAACGTTGCTTTGTTTTCTTTTGTTGATTCGGCAACTTCAACTTTGTTGGTGTTTTCGGCAGCTGCCGAAGTACCTGTCTTTACTTCTGCATTTTCTTTGGCAGCTTTTGTGTCCGTGCCTGCAAAAGCTGCTGTCGATAGCGCAGCTACCGCTAGCAAACTCATCAATAACTTTTTCATTGTTTTTAAGTTTTATTTGTAAATAATGTATGCCTTTTGGGCATGTTTTAATTATCTAATACTAAAAGTAATCACAAGATATTTGGCTAGGATGAACGATTCGTATTCGTGTAAGTTGGTCTAATATTCGCCCTTACTTAGTTGATATTTAGTTTATCCAGGAAACTAAAAGCCGCTCAGAAATTAGACTTGGTATCCGTACATATTTTCACCTCCCAATTTCCACCATTCACCGAGTTTTTTTTGATGTTGGTCTAAAGCCCGTAGGCTAGGGACCTCTTGTGTTGTAGTTTTGAGTCAACAAATAAGAACAACAATACTAACACTATAAAAAAGACATTATGAAATCATTAGTAAAAACATTCGCGGCAGCAGCCCTAATCGCAGTATCTACATTTGCAATGGCAGCTGAAGGGCCAGGAGCAAAATCAGCAAAGGCAAACGTTAACCTTTCCACAGCAGATTTTGCCTTAGAACACTATGTTGCGGTAACTACTGAGGGGGAATCAGCAGGTGTAGAACAATTGTTTGCCGAAGATTTCAATCAAAAGATCCAATCATCCAATACGCAAAATCACAGTAGGAGCGAAGTGGTTAAATCCTTGAAAAAACAAAAAGGCGAAAAGCTGAACTGTACTGTAAGCACCGATATCCTTGAAGAGTCAGCAGACTATATGGTAGCTAAAGTGACTCTAAAATTTGAAAACTTCACCAAGACTGATCTAATTACTTTGGAGTTTGTGGGCAATGACTGGAAAGTATCCAAATCGATCAATTCTTATAAATAGTATCTAAAAACTAGTGCGTTGCGAAACGAAGTTACAAATAAAGCACTAGTGAATCATATGCTTAAATTTAGTTCGAAGCCACGTCGGGAGATGTGGCTTTTTTACGTCAAAAGGGCCTGATTCTCATCAGACCCTTTCTCTTAGCGTTTATTTGTACAGTAATTTTTATGTTTCCTATCGTTTCCTCTTTTTTGTTTCGTCATCCAATGTTTTTAAAGACTATTGGATTTTCACTGTACGACGCCAATTTTTATGTTAAATGTTCTTGCCGAAATGAAGCTTGTTGTCGTTCTGTATAGTAAGAACAAAAGTTATATGGAAATAGTTTTATAGGAGTAGATTATTTTTAATAAATTAAAAAATGGATACAGCCTTATACTATCAGAAACTTTTAGAACACTATACCTGTAATTGGGGAAAGGAATATAACGTTTTGACTTGGCCAAAAGGTCCCTATAAGGATCTAGGCGATCATTTTAGGGTGCTGGAATTTCCCCCAACAACCGAACGGAACATGTGGGCTTATGCGACTATAGGTATGTCTGGCTTGCATGATGAATTTGCCCTCGAACTGCATATGTTTTCTAGTGAGCAAGATGAAACATTAGTTGAATCATTAATAGTCGTAGCACATTATCATAAATTTGGCGCGAGTCTGGGCCATTGGCATACCATTAGCTGGGGAAGAGGATGGCGCTTGGATTCTTCTTGCTCTTATGGCCTTATTTCGCTACCTTATCTCGACGGACCCAAACTCGAAATTCTTACCCTCGATAACAATAAGTCAGTCCATTTCTATTGGTTGCTGCCGATTACGGATGAGGAGGTAGCTTTTAAAAAGGAAAATGGTGCCGAAAAGCTTGAGGAAATATTTGAAGAACGAGGATTAAATTATTTAGATCCATTCAGGGACACGTTGGTTTGAATGAAATAATCTCCGGGGATTTAGTAGTTAAAAATACCAACTTTTCTAAAAAATAGATAGCTATGAAACTACTACGAAATTTTGAATTACACGATATACTGTTTGATCTAGAATCTGGCGAAGAGTTTAAAAATTTGGAGCCAGTCACCAATATTTATGGATGGTACAGACAGATTGAAGATGTTTTGACAGCTTTGTACGTAGAGAAAAATGAACTTTATTTTTTATTTGGTACAACAACGTTCCATGTGGGAGATCATTGTAAAGTAAATTTGATACCACTAGCGGAGAATACAATGGAGCTTCTGATTTATCATAAAGAAGACCTAATTGTTAGATTTTCTTTTCCATTTGCTCCTAAATTCAACTATCCAGCGCCATTTGACGATCTAAATGATTTGGAACAGGATTGGGGATTATTCATTCAGGAAATCATAAATAATCCATTAAGGAGGAGGAATATGATTTCAAATCTTATGGAATGAGTTAATAATAAGTTATACTGTTCTGTTATTAAAACCGCTTCCACTTCTAACGACATAATGATTGTTGCAAGAGCATTTAGAATTGTTTAGTGATGAAATTTATCTACAAAAAGTCATTAACGCTAGCGAGTTTTCAGTAGAAAACGGGTAAAAGGATTTTCATTATATAAATTCATAAAAAGCTAGTCCGAGCGTCTATTTTAAAAGATTTTTAATCAACAAATGATATAAAGGTAGGGAAATTATTATCTTTCACCCATATTCGTAAATATGAATCATCGTAAGGAAGATCGTATGGTCCAAGATCTTATTAGTCGGGGTCAAAATATTATCAGTAATAACTTTATACCAAATGAATCAAAGATATCTTTTAGTACTACTTTTTCTCACTGTATGCCAGTTGGCCTCGGCCCAATTTGCAAAAATCATTGACAAAGACGGCTATGTAAATGTGAGAAAACAAGCTACAGTGAATAGCGTGGTTGTTTCAAAAATTGCTGCTGATGAAATTGTTTATGCATTTCCTGATGAAAAGTTTGGCGATTGGGTAATTGTTGATTATACAGACAAAAGAAATAAGAGCATTACTGGGTATGTACACAATTCAAGAATTAAATATATAGAATCCTACAAGCAGATCCCTACTGTACTTTCTGATGAAGGCACCGTAAAATTTATTGCAAAAGATATAACCGTGCAAATAAATTCCGATAGTTTCGATTATGAAAAAAATAAAGGTGATTTTTCATCGACTCAATATGATGGTTATACCGTTGTAGACAAATTTAGAGGGCAGCAGGTCTGGGGAACAGATGGCGAAATCCCTACAAGCCATTACACCTCTATTCAAGCTACTATAAAGGGGAGATTTATCCAGATCCCGGCAAAGGAAATTGAAAACCTATTTAATGTAAACAACGAGTTTGCAACATGCTACTATGATGACTCAAATGATATTTTATACATCAGTACTGTTAACGGCGATGGGGCTGGTGGGTATGCAGTTTTATTTGAGATTAAAAAAGGTAAATATAATGCACGAGTGGTAACAATGCCATTTTAGCAATAGCAATAACGGTAAATTTACCGAGTTTTCCTGACCGTTGTCTAAAGTTCATGGAGGCTGCGCTACTATGAGGAGGGCATAGAATTTTGATTATACTGCTGTTACATTTAATAAGTTGAAACCGAACTCTCCAGCCTTTTTGAAAAATAACTAACTTTGTCCTGCAGTATTAGTAGATACATACAAGCATGCTAGAATGGTGAAAATAATGGTCGTAGAAGACAATGAACGCGTTGCTTCGAGTGTGAAAAAAGGATTAGCAAGTCAGGGCTACCTGGTCAATGTTTTTGGTGATGCGGAATCAGCGATCAAAGAAGCCAAATCTGTTGACTATGATTTACTTCTCATAGACATCATGTTACCAAGAATGAATGGGATTGGGCTCAGTAAACAGATGCGTGCGGCTTACCCCAGGATCCCAATCATCATGCTCACAGCATTGGGCAGTATCGATGAAAAAATATCTGGTTTTGATGCGGGAGCCGATGATTATATGGTGAAACCTTTTGAAATACGCGAACTTTTTGCACGTATCGCTGTCTTGCTCAAGCGGCACAGGGAAATCAGTGAAGAAGAGATTCAGGGGATGCTGACCTATGATCGTATCAGTATTGATCTCCGGAGTAAGCAGGTTCATAGTCAGGGACAACCTATTAAGTTGACTCCCAAAGAGTTTGATCTCCTCCACTTCTTTTTGAAACATAGGGAGACCATGCTCAGCAAGGATGAAATAGCACGTAATGTATGGAGCAAAAACTTTGATACCGGAACAAACTATATTGATGTATATATCAATTATTTGCGTAAAAAAATAGACCGGGATTTTTCACCTAAATTGATTCATACGAAATCCGGACATGGATTTATTTTATCCAATAAAGAATGAAGATTGTCAATAGAACTTCCTGGGTATTTACGCTCTCTTCGGCTATCATCTTGTTTCTATTCGCCTATGCGGTTTATTTCTTCTCGGAATTAAATCGGCAGGAAGAATTTATTGATCGGTTGCGCTATAAGATCATCTGGCGCGCAGAATTTATTTTTGATGCACAGGTGCAGGAACATCAGATAAGAAGAATTCATGAACAAAATAAAAAGTTGATCAACGAAGCCCAGATTACTGTTTTCGATCAGCAGAATAGGGTTGTTTTTTCCGATATAGGCGAACCGACGTATCCCGATGTTAAATTGGAATCTGTCAAAACGTCTAATTTTTTTACATGGGAGCAAGGCAAAGAACTGTATATGGGCTTAAACTATCAATTTGAGGGTAAGCCTTTTTTCTTGATCGGACATGCGTACGATGTAACGGGTTTTGCACATATGGAACGGCTGAAAAATATTTTGATAACGATTTATATCGTTGCCCTATTTTTTATTTTTTTCTCTTCATTTCTATTTGCACGTTATATTCTTAAGCCAATCAATTACATTATACATCAGATAAAGGATGTGTCCGAACATAACTTGAGCACACGTGTCTCCTATAGTAATGCAAAAGACGAACTCTCAGAACTTATCGAAACATTCAACAATACATTCAATCGGTTGGAAAAATCTTTCAATAACCAGCGCCATTTTGTATCCATTATTTCACACGAGTTTAGAACACCTTTGGCAGCTATGATCGCCGAACTGGAATTGGCGCAGCAGCTGAATACCAATGTGGATGAGTATTTTAACTCTATTGATAGGGCATTGCTCGATGCGAAGGAGGCTACTGTACTTTCGACAGCCTTGCTGGATTTTGCCCGGGCAAACTACGATAGTTCGCAGGTAAATTTTGAAGAAATCAGACTGGATGAAATACTGCTTGAAGCAAAGTTAGTGGTCTTAGAGAAAAATAAAGACTATCGGGTAAGCATCTCTTTTGATGCTAATGCTGCAATCGACGAAGAGGAAATCTTGGTATCTGCAAATGCCTACCTCTTGAAAGTGGCCTTTGCTAATCTGATCGAGAATGCTTGTAAATATAGTGCCGATCGGCATGCCCAGGTACTGCTCTCCAGAAATAAAACCATAGCGCAGGTGCAGGTAATAGATCATGGTATCGGAATAGACAGCAAGGATATCCCGCATATCTTTGATTTGTTTTACCGTGTGGCCGGTACGCCTTCAAAAGAGGGACATGGCATCGGTCTCTCAATTGTTCAGCGAATTATTGAGATGCATCAGGGTAATGTAGCGGTTAATTCAACTCTCCATGTAGGGACTGTGTTTTCAGTCGAACTTAAACTGGCCTATCCAAAGGGGCTTGACTAAGCTAAAAATTCTAATGGTTTTCTAATAATATCACCTCCATATTCAGCCTAATTTTGACTTATCAAAAAAACAAAATTAGGTTGAATCATGAATAGAAAACAGCTTACCTTGGCATTGTTCCTCAGTTTGGGACTAGGTAGCGCAGAGCTCGCCGAGGCGCAAACCAATGATTTTGGAAATCCAAAACTTACTCATTTCTTAAATAAGGAGCATACACGTTATATCAGTTTCAGCGGATACGCTGAGCTGTGGGCGAGATATAGCCAGATTAATCCCGGAAGCTTGGTAAACAACGAGTCCGTTTCGAATGTATCTGATCTTTCTTTGCGGCGTATTAGGGCAAAGATGACCTACAAGCCTACCGAAAATTTACTGTTTGTATTACAGATGGGTCCTACTAACGTAAACGTCAACAGCAAGACTAATACGTATATGGATCTCTTGGATGCCTATGCGGAATATAGTTTCAGCCCCAAACTTGCGATCGGTGGCGGCCGTTCGACTTGGCGCGGTCTTTCCCGATTTACAACAGGACCACTTAATACGCTTCTTTACGACTTGCCTTTGTATGCGACATCCAATACTGGGGCGACTGATATGGTCGTGCGTGAAATGAGCTTCTATGCAAAAGGGCAGCTTGGAAAATTTGACTATCGGGTGGTACTTGCCGATCCATATTCCGCCGCCAGCGCTGATCCTAAATTAAATAAAGCCACCTTTAGCAAAAACGAAGCACGTAAAGATGTGTCAGGGTACTTCCGCTACGCATTCCACGATAAAGAAAGTAACGAAACGCCATTCAATTCGGGTACATATCTCGGTAAAAAAGATGTGCTCAGCATAGGGGCTGGATTTGAGTATATGCACAATGCACTTTGGCATCTGGATGAACAGCAGATGACCAAAAATGACGATATGCGCAATTTTGCAGCGGATATCATCTATGATGCGCCAATCGATAAAGAGAATGGAACTTCGATTAGTGCCTATGGTATGGCCATGCACAGCGATTATGGTCCTAACTATCTCCGCTTTGCAGGGACAAACAACCCCGCGACAGGTATCGATGCGGCCAATGCAAGCCTGAATGGTGCGGGAAATAGCTTGCCAAATGCTGGCACGGGAAATACATTTTACGCACAGGTCGGCGGTACACTCCCTTATTTCAATCCATCTAAACATAATTTACAGCTGCAGCCAGCGGTTTCTGTACAAGTAGGGGACTACAAGGTATTGAAAGACAAAAGTTTAATTTATGATGCAGGTATCTCGCTACTGATGCACGGTAATAGCAGCCGGCTGACTTTTGATGCGCAAAATCGTCCAATCTATAATTTAAATGCTGCGGATCAAGCTGTGGTAACAGATCACAAGTGGGCATTTGTGCTTAAATATAGAATTGATTTTAATTAAATAGCAATAACATGAAAAGAAAAGATTTTATCCTTACACTAGGTACTGCTGGTGTTATGAGCTTTGCGGCTACCTCACTGATGGCAAAAGAGAAAAAAGCGAAAACTAAAAAAGTGTATTTCCACTATTTGCTTTTTTGGCTAAAACCTGACTTGTCTGCTGAACAGGTAGAAGAATTTAAACAGTTTTTTGAAGGTCTTAAAAAGCTTCCCTATGTCAAAAATGTACGTTATGGCAAGCCAGCTGCTTCTTCTCCAAGAGCGGTATTGGACAACTCGTTTACCTACAATGCATCCATGGAATTTGCGACATTGGAGGAACTAGAGGCTTATGGTAAACTGCCGGGACACCTCGCCCTTGTCGCTAAATACAAACCTTATTTTGAACGGATGATGGTGCACGACACGGTTTATGAATTCTAAAATTAAAACAACAAAATAATAATTTCAACATTACAAAATGAAAATGATATCCAAACTAGCTATTGCTTGCGTACTGGCAGCATCAAGCTTAAACGCTGTGAAAGCGCAAGAAGGTCATGGAAAAATTAAGGAGGTCAACGTGGAAGCCGAAGGTAAAATGCCTGCAGTACGTTTGATTAACAACCCGGATGGAACCTGCTCGTTTCAAAAAGGCTTTATTCCAACATTGAAACACGCCAATACGAGTACATTTTGGACAAGTAATAAAACAGAAGAATGGGAGAAAAATGCTCATCCAGCTCCAAGAAGACAATACGTGGTTACGCTGAAAGGTAAAATCAGATTTAAAGTCAGCGATGGTTCAACTTTTTTAATCGAACCTGGGACGATTCTTTTGGCTGAAGATTTGAAAGGTACTGGGCATAGCTGGGAAATGGTTCATTCAAAAAGCTGGGAAAGATTGTATATCCCTATCAATGAGGGAGCTGATGATCTTTTCGTGACAAAAAATAACTAATATGTATGTTGTGCCGCAGTCTGACCTGTGGCTCAACATTGACCGTAATTTTTCTTGTTACTTATGAGGACTTATTCTGATGAGATTCCAAAGGTTTAAAGCTTTATAACCCATTTTCAGAAAACTTTTCTGTAAATCGGAGATTGGAATAGTTTAGCAAAATTACTTACTATTGCCATAGTATTCAAATTAGTTTTACGATGAAACTAAAATCTCTCCTTGTTATTTTGGGCTTAAGCCTTTTTCCTTATTCTTGCAAAAACAACAGTTTAATAAATTCCATTTGGAAAAAATTGTGGAGATAATAGCGGGTTACAAGATATTCTTGTTTTTAACGATACGCATAATTTTGTGCGGAATGATACTGTCTATCGGAGGATGGCTATTGATTCCCCAATCGCTGTAATTAATCGGATTGATACCTATTATGGCGAAAGAAGATTATATCTAAAAAGGCTCTCTGATCAAAAAAACTATAGATTCTGTGAGCAGTAATAAAAAATCGAGCAGCCTAATGGTCAATTTATCTTGTGAAGTCACATCGAGAGATGTGGCTTCAATTTTTTGCGTATCATTGTATGTCTATGGATAATAGACGATCAATTTTGAATTGAGCATATGATAAAATATAATATCAAGTGGCTAACAGATAGATTTGAAAATGGAGATAGCTTCAAATTTCTCTTCTTTTGGGGGCATACAGCTAAGCAAAATCAGGAAGTTGGAAAATTTGTTTTCAGTCAATGGTATGAGAGTCCGTTTACAGTAGATAATATTACCTATAGGACTGCGGAACATTGGATGATGGCCCAAAAAGCATTGCTTTTTGATGATAAGAAGAATTTTGAGAAAATCATCAACTGTATTAAACCGGGTGAGGCCAAAGAGTTGGGAAGGCAAGTTGTAGGCTATGATGATCAGATTTGGAATGAACGCAAATTTGAGATCGTTAAGAACGGAAACATCCATAAGTTTAATCAACATTGGGCGCTGGCCGAATATCTGTTAAAAACAGAAAATAGAGTTCTTGTTGAGGCAAGCCCCGTTGATGCCATCTGGGGTATTGGACTTGCACAAGATGACGTCGATATTGAAAACATCTATTGTTGGCGTGGTCAAAATTTATTGGGCTTTGCATTGATGGAAGTACGAGATTTTCTAGATCAATTTGGGCAATTTCAAGCACTTCAAAACGCTATGCAAGCACCTTGGTCGAAGTTTTCCGATAAGGACAGTAGGGATATGTTTTGGAGAATGGGATTGGGTGAGGAATATTTGAGTGAATTCGGTGCTTTTTATGATCATCTGTCTGAAAGGGAACAAATGATATATCAGCTGACCTATCCTCGTCCATATTCATGGACGGATTTTTATTAACTATTTAAGCTCTAAAAGCTTGGTTTAGGCTTTCATATCGGGTATACTCTGCCCCTTCTGAGTATATACCTGTGGCGTGATTCCCTGTCAGAATTTTATATTCATTCGTTTGAACCCAGTCTTACCCCAATAACTGTATTTAATCTGTCCCGTAATTTGATTCTTGCCGATGCAGCCTATGTATCTGCTGTCAAACGCATGATCTCTGCTATCGCCCAATACAAAAATACTATCTGTCGGAACAACGAAATCATTCATATTCATCATACCATCATCAAACTCTTCTTTACTTTTATAGATGCGATGACTGTGTCCATTTGGAAATGTCTCTTCCAATTCAGAAAAGTCTATACCTTCTATATTTCTGTCTGCAATAAATTTAGATTTACTTAGCTTGTTATTTATCGATACAATATTGTCTTTAAGTGAGATCGTGTCTTTGGGCAGACCAACGATACGATACATGAATAACTGACCATCTTCTTTAGTAAACGTAACCAGATCACCAGTTTTAGGTGTATTTTTTTCGTAGGCTTTTGTATCTGTTATAATCCAGTCGCCTTCCAGAATCGTTGGGGTATTGGCTGTTGTTTGAGCAATGTAAGATTGTATGCCTATCATTTTTTTTATATCAAACACAAAGTTCATTGTTAAGATAAAGATGGCGATCAATATGTAGTTATACCATTTGTTGTACGGTTTGAGTATATAAAATTTTTGTCTTTTTGCATTCCGTATAGCATCCATTACCATACATAAAAGGAATGAAATCGCGATCGTCATAAAAATGACCATTCCGGTAAAGGAGGTTGCCCAACGGGTAACAGCAAAAATTACAGGAATGAGATAACTCAGGGCAAAATAAAGAATACCTTTTTTTATCTGTCCGTTATAGACCTGCCCGAGGCCAGGAAAAACTAAAGAAAATACACCTGCCTTAAAAGCATTTCTTGGATGTGACTGATGTGCATCAATTGTCGTTAGATCTTCCATAAAAGAATATTAGGTATAATATATTATTGAGTGGTGATCGACTGCCCGCGTATAGGAAGCCTTTCCCGGCATTAAATTAGTCATTTATTTTTTGAATGTGGCTGGCTATTCCAAAAACTTTATGAGGTATTCTGTACCGGATTTGTACTATACGTTTACCTCCGCATTTCCGCTATTCACCGAGTTTTCCTCATTGTTAGTCTAAAGCCCGTAGGCTAGGGGCGTAGTGTGTTGTAGTTTTGAGTCAACAAATAAGAACAACAGAACTAACACAATAANNAACATTCGCAGCAGCAGCCCTCATCGCCGTATCTACTTTCGCTATGGCAGCTGAAGGACCTGGAGCAAAAGCAACAAAAGCAAACGTTAATCTTTCTAGAGCAGACTTGGCGCTCGACCACTATGTTGCGGTGACGACAGAGGGCGAATCTGCAGGAGTAGAGCAGTTATTCGCCGAAGATTTCAATCAAAAGATCCAAGCGGCCAATGCGCAAAGTAACAGGCGTAGTGCCGTAGTTAAACTATTGAAAAAGCAAAAAGGTGAGCACTTGAACTGTACAGTAAGCACAGACATTTTAGAAGAATCAGCAGACTATATGGTGGCTAAAGTCACTTTGAAATTTGAGAACTTCACCAAGACTGATCTAGTTACTTTGGAGCGTGTGGGCAATGACTGGAAAGTATCAAAATCGATCAATTCGTATAAATAGAATTTTACAACTGGTGGTTTGCCAGTAATGAAAGACAAACCACTAGTGAATCATCTATTTATTAAAGCCACGCCGGGAGATGTGGCTTTTTTACGTCGAAAGGGCCTGATTCTCATCAGACCCTTTCTCTTAGCGTTTAGTTGTACAGTAATCTTTATGTTTCCTATCGTTTCCTCTTTTTGTTTCGTCATCCAATGTTTTTAAAGACCATTGGATTTTCACTGTACGACGCCAATTTTTATGTTGAACCTTTCTTTCGAAAGGTAGCTTGTAGCCGTTTTGTATAGTAAGAACAATAGCCAATTTGAAATAGTTTTATCAATGTGATTTTTTTTATAAATTGTGTTGGCTTAAAATAGAAATCCCTTATTGGGAAATAAGAAATAAACCATAGATTTTGAGAAAGAACAAGAACTTTGAAAAGCACAAATTATATTGGCTGGCATTTGATCACCTAAAAAAAAGCGCTTATAGCGGTAATCCGGAAGGTCAATATGATTATGCGCAGCAGTTTGATTCAATTAGTTTTTTAGGTGTTAATAACCCATTATACAATCCAAAGAAATGTATCTATTGGTATACAAAGTCCGCTACTGGTGGCTATGCAGAGGCTTATAATAACCTGGCGGATTTTTATGAAAGAGGCGAAGGGATTCGGCAAGATTTAAAGATGAGTTACGAATTATATAAAAGGGGGGCTGAACTTGGGTCAATTAGAGCAAAATCAAATTTGGAAATTTTTGAAAAGGATATTAACCAAGGGAAGTATAGGTTATAATTTCTACTGAAAAGATTCTTTTTGATATTGTAAGTAATCTAGGGGATTGTTGTTAAATGAGCATTGGAGTTAATAAAAATGATGATGAAAATAAATAATGATGTGTTCTTTCTATATTTAGTGATGATAGCTTATTCAATGGTAGGTTGTGCTGGAAATAATATTTGCATTAATCTGAATGAAAAAAAAATAGTATCAAAAGAAGGAGACATTGTACGTTTTGAAATAGAAGAAAATGATACTTCGTATTACTTTCTATTGAAGGGTAATGTAAGACATCAAAAGACTGTAGATTTAAAAGATATTTATAGTAAAAACAGGGTAGATGAGTCATTTCGGTTTGGTAAAATGAATTCCTTTTCATTGAAACCCAGAAGTACATATATTTTCACTAATAGAACAGTTTTTGATGCTAGCCGTGTTTCACTAAAATTTTATACGGATAGTGTAGGAAATCTTCATAGTTGAAATATCAGCTTTTAGTAAAAAAGGATTGTAATTAACAAATTGACAGTTTTTGAAATGGCTTTGCTTTTTGCCGTAGCGGAGAAATATCCGGTTTTGTTACTCGTTGTTATTCGAATATTTTATGAGTTTTTCATTCAAGAGTCTGAATAGCTCCTTATGCCTTATAGCCATATTGCCGCTACTAAGGTTGTATGGCGAACCATAATTCATATTAAACTGCATCATTTTCTTTTTGATCATATTGGGCTCGTCGTCTATCACTGCCTTACTATTTTTAATTAGGATAATGATAATAGGGGTTGAATAGATTGCTATTTCCTTAAACCCACTGATATCTTGCCATTCGATAAAAGTTTTGTGTATATCGACGATATGTAGCCCCTGATCCGTAATCTCAAGAAGTAGCCGGTTTGAAATCAAATATCGGACGAATACGATGGCGGCGAAACAAAAAAATAAAATACATAGGATACCGATCATCCTCGTTATTAGAGGTTCACCGTCAAAACTCTCCGGATGCATTACAAAGAAAATACCACCTGCGACAAACAGTAGCGAACCAATTAGCATTAACAATGTTTTCTTTTTGTTGCTATACAAGCGAATTATATGCTCGGTTTTATTTTCCATTATTTTAAATTTTTGGCTCATCCGAAACAATTAATATTCCGAAATTCTTGTCCGTAGCGCCATATCTGTCCACAAGTTCCTTTTTTTCGATGATTGTTATGGATTTAAAAAACTTGTCATTAATAGCTGCGAGCTTTGCTTCATAGCCTTTGCCAAGTAATTTTCCATGAAGGATGTAATGAAAACCGTCATCGCTACCCTGGGACTCCAATAGATGCTTGAACGCTGATGATTTAGATTTGAAGTAGTTAAGAAAGCGTTTTCTGCAGAATTGCTTTGTTTCAACGTAGAGGGCTCCATTTGCATTACTGTCAATGTGTTTAAATGCTTGACTATCTTTATATACTTTGACTGAAGCTATGTCGTTAGGATTCAATTTTTGCAGGTCTGCTTGGCTTATCTGTACACTATCAACAAACATAATAGGTGCTCCTTTTGATGTCTTTGAGATCTGAACTGTAGTCTGGGCATAACCTAGTGAAAATAATGATACGAAAAGGATAGTAAATATTAGTTTTTTCATGTGGATTAATTCAGATGCACGTATGTCTCTTTGGGTCATTCCCATGGTTATTATAATTTAAAAGTTGAAGTGTTTTTCTGATACCCATGTTTTGATATCTCGTTTATATGGTCTTTGTTAAATTTTGTATTTCCATAAAAATAATGAACTACGCTATTTAAAACAAGAAGATAAATTCAATTATTTGAATATATCGACCCTTAAGTTGCTTTATCGTAAATTCACCACTTGGCAAACCTACATGGTACATATTTGATATATCCCGACAACCATAAGTGATGGTTCGGCTTGTTTATCAATCAGACGATGAGCTTGTTTTCCTTTAAGGTTAATCTTTCATGTTTTTTGATTCTATTTTCATCTGCTTCAACGATTTGTACTGATTCAGGTTCCTTTATGTTGATTTTAAGAGTGAAAAGCTAATGGGTTATTATAGTAACTGTACGGAAGTGGATATAATTGTTCTATAATGGTCATTAGTAAAGGAATTACACTCTTTAGATTGCTTGATCCGGCGAAAATTATGTATTATTGTTAGCGTACATATTATGCAATGTAGTTTTACGATGAGACTAAAATTTCTCCTTGTTATTTTGGGACCGAGCTTTTTGTTTTTTTCTTGTAAAAACAAGAGTTTAACGAATTCCGTGTGGAAAAATTGTGGCGATAATAGTGACATGCAGGATATCCTTGTGTTTAATGATACGTATAATTTCGTTCGGAATGATACGCTCTATAGCAGACTGGGAATTGACTCCCCAATCGCTGTGATTAACCGGATTGATAGCTATTATGGCGAAAGAAGATTATATCTAAATAGGCTTTCTGATCAAAAAACCTATAGGTACTGTGAGCAATAATCGACCATATTAACATCGAATGTACTGCTATGGGGATTTCTAGAAAAAATCCTAAAAATATTTATGAGTATTGTTTCCCACTATTGTAGAATATAAATTCCGATTTAATTCTAAGTAATTATATTACCATCAAAATCTAGTTGGTAACAATGCGATCTGAAGTCGACCAGTTGTATACTTTTCGGTAATACTGTCACTTCTTGATGACCATTATTATTTACCCAGATATCGTGTCCTCCAAATCGCCATTTTATTTCTCCGAGTTTTGTTATTCTTGTGATTTCGAGTTCACCATGAACGAGCAGATCATCTTCTAATTTCTGAACACTGAAATTCGTTATATGATCTACTTGTCCTGTCCATTTGAGCGTTAAGTCTGGTATATTTAAATAATATAGTTTATTCCCTGCGCAAATATAAAGCACACTCTCCTCGATTATAAAGGAGGATTCGCTCAATCCTGTGAAAACCCCTGTATCACAAAGAATGGCACTAGCCACTTCATCTTGACCATGATTTACTAAAATGGCAATGTTAGATACGTTGCTATATCGATCACAAGAATCATCAACATATACCTGTTTGTAGAGTCTGAAATTATCGGTAGACTCAACTGTATATTGGTGATCCGTATAGATGAATACTTTATAGTGTTGATGGTAAATTTCAATCATTTGGACTTGTGGAAGCTTTTGCTATTAAAGATAGCTGTTATAGTCTGATTATCGAAAATTCAGTGCTTTATTCTAAACCCTTTCCTCTCCCCATTTCCCCCATTCACCGAGTTTTCCTGATCGTTGGTCTAAAGCCGGTAGGCTAGGGGCCTATTGTGTTGTAATTTTGAGTCAACAAATAAGAACAAAAAACTAACATAATAAAATAAAGACATTATGAGAACGCTAGTAAAAACATTCGCAGCAGCAGCTTTAATCGCAGTATCAACTTTCGCTATAGCAGCTGATGGACCTGGAGCAAAAGCAACAAAAGCAAACGTTAACCTTTCCGCAGCAGACTTGGCACTTGATCACTATGTTGCGGTCACTACGGAGGGCGAATCAGCAGGAGTAGAGCAGTTGTTCGCAGCTGATTTCAATCAAAAGATCCAAGCTTCCAATGCGCAGTCTAACAGCCGTAGCGAAGTCGTTAAATCCTTGAAAAAGCAAAAAGGCGAGAAACTAAACTGTACAGTAAGCACAGACATCTTAGAAGAATCGGCAGACTATATGGTCGCTAAATTAACCTTGAAATTTGAGGATTTCACCAAGACAGATTTAGTTGCCTTGGAACGTGTAGGCAATGACTGGAAAGTATCCAAATCGATCAATTCGTACAAATAATATCTAACAACTAGTGCGTTGCGAAACTAAGTTACAAGTAAAGCACTAGTGAATCATATGTTTAAATTTAGTTCGAAGCCACGTCGCAAGATTTGGCTTTTTTACGTCAAAAGGGTCTGATTCTTATCAGACCCTTTCTCTTAGCGTTTAGTTGTACAGTAATTTTTTATGTTTCCTATCGTTTNNAATTTTTATGTTGAACCTTTCTTTCGAAAGGCAGCTTGTAGACGTTTTGTACAGTAAGAACAACGGCTATTTGAAAATAGTTTTATTTTTTGGATTGGATTTTTTTTGGAAAAGCTTCAGCGGTAAGGCAGATTGTGCTATAGTTTGAAATTAAGCAGAAAGTAGATATTATCCTGTGCAAAAATTGAAGCGCTCAGGAAAGCTCTATCACAAATGAAGAAAGACATCGACATCCAATTTTTGTACAAAAACGAACCATTTCTGAACAAACCAATACCATAGCGGTAGCCTGACATAGCTATTTTTGTAATGCATCCCAATAAATCAATTTGATTTGAACACACCAATAAATTATAAACTATAAGAAGGGGGCTGATAAAACGGAAATCCAAAAACTAACAAGCAATAGACTTAAAAAATATGTTCAGATACGAAATAATAAACAGACAGATAATATCAAATAGGATAATCAAAAGTGTTTTTATCCTCTTATTTTGTACTTGCGCGTCGCTTGGCTTCTCTCAAAAAAATAAAGCCCAAGGCGGTGCCGGCAACTCGGGGTATATCTTATTAAAGCCAAAATACGATGGACATTCAGTCTTGCGCAACCCTTTAAATGGTTGGGTAATGTATGCTCCCCGTAATGCCGACGATTCGTATTGGGATATCGAATATTTTGTGCCAGCATTGGGTAAAAAGGTAAAGGTCATCGATTATGCTTCGGCATGCTATGTACGCACGAGCTGGTCTTCTCTGAATCCCAGTGAAGGCGTTTATGCCTGGGATGATCCAAATTCCAGAATAGGAAAGCTCTTAAAAGGCGCGCAAAAGAGAGGGTTGCCCATAGCGCTCCGTATAGTGGTAGATGGCCGCGACCAGGGGCAAAATACACCCAAATTTGTGTTCGACCTTGGAGCCAAATATTATTTGGAAAATAAAAATCATCCCGATAGACAAACCCCTTATCCTCAGGATACGGTATTTAGAAAATACTACACCAAATTTATCACAGCTTTGGCCAAGGAATTTAATGATCCTGAAAAGACCTCTTTTATTGATGCCTATGGCTTAGGAAAATGGGGTGAAGCACATTATGTTGTCTATGAAGATCCCAAAATGGCAACGCCCGAAAGTACTGAAAAAATAAAGGAAGAAACCTTGGACTGGGTGACCAGTTTATATGCCAACACATTCACAAAAGTTCCTTTGGTTATCAACTACCATCGTCTTGTAGGTCATCCCGAAAGTTGGGGAGCAGTCAACCCGAACAGTGAACGCTTGTTGGATAAAGCTATTGATAAAGGTTATAGCTTGCGCCAAGATGCTTTTGGCATGACTGGCTATTACCAGAATTGGGAAAAGGATTTTGCCAGGAAATGGAATTTTAAGCGTCCTATCATTATGGAAGGGGGCTGGATTATTGCTCCAGGTAAGCACCGTTATTGGATAGACCCGAGTGGAAAATATAGAGAAGGTCATGATGAGGATGTTAGAAAAGGAGAGTTCGACCTGTCGGCCGAAGCCCATGTCAATATGATGGACTTTAGAGCGGGGGGAGAAACTGAATCCTGGTTTAAGTCCTTTGATCTGGTTCAACGGTTTATTACAGAAGGGGGGTACCGTGTATATCCAGACCAAATCAATCTCCCTCAAGATATCAAGTCGGGAAAGATAGCGCAAATCTCCCATCGTTGGCAGAATATGGGCTGGGGCTATTTTCCTAATAATATTCCACAATGGAACTACAAATATAAAGTTGCTTTTGCACTGTTAGATGCCAAAGGGAATGTTAGAAAGATTTTTGTAGATCTTCAGAGTGAACCGTCTGCTTGGTTGAAAGGTGCTGCTGCAAGTTATAAAATAAATGCAAAAGTAGATCTACCTGCAGGAATATATAGCTGGGCAGTCGCCATTGTTGATACAACCAAGGAAAATAAGCCGGCAATTCAACTTGCCCTTGATGGAGATTTGACGGCTCAGGGTTGGACAAAGCTTTCGGCATTGCAGGTAAAATAGAAAATTTTATAAACAATTAACACCTATTATGATAAAGCTGATCAATCTATCTTTGATATTGTCCCTTTTTTTTAGCCTGATAACCTCCAACCTTGTTGCTCAGCAGAATATGGCCAATGTGTATGGTAGGCGAACTCAATCATTAAATGGAAAGTGGGACGCTATTGTAGACTTATACGACCAGGGAAGAAAAAAACAAATCTATCTGAATAAAAAGGCCGAAAATAAGACTGATTTTTATGAATACGCTTTCGAGAATGGTCTCCGTTTAAATGTACCTTCGGATTGGAACAGTCAAATGCCTGAACTTAAATATTACGAAGGTACCATCTGGTATGGCCGCAAGTTCGATGTATTGAAAGAAAGTAACGAAAGGCTGTTCTTATATTTTGCTGCTGTAAATTACCGTTGTCGCATCTATCTCAATGGACAAGAGATTGCACAACATGAAGGTGGTTTTACTCCCTTTCAGATTGAAATAACGGATGCAGCTAAAGAAAACGATAATTTTTTGGCAGTTGAGGTAAATAATAGCCGGCAGGTTGATGCCATTCCGGCAATGGCCTTTGATTGGTGGAACTATGGCGGTATCACCCGAGATGTCTTTTTGGTAAGCACGCCAAAAGTTTTTATCGATGATTATTTTGTTCAATTGGACAAAACCAAAGCCGATAAAATCACTGCGAAGGTCAAACTTTCGGAAAAGATAGCCAATTCCTCGGTAACTATCGAAATACCGGAACTACAACTAAAACAAACGCTTAAAACAGATGCTCAGGGAGAAGTGAAAACTTCATTCCTATCGAGAGAAATCAAACGTTGGTCGCCTACTGCACCTAAACTGTATAACGTGAAGATTTCAACGCGCGATGATCAAATAGAAGAGGAAATAGGTTTTCGCAATATTTGGGTAAAAGGGGAAGATATCTTCCTGAATGACGAAGCTATTTTTCTCAAGTCCATTTCATTTCATGAGGAAATACCTCAGCGCAAAGGTCGTGCTTTTTCACAGGCAGATGCAGTGATGCTGCTTTCAGAAGCGAAAGCTTTGGGCTGTAATATGATTCGTTTGGCGCATTATCCACAAAATGAATACATCGTGAGAACGGCCGAAAAAATGGGTTTCTTGTTGTGGGAAGAAATTCCCATATGGCAGGGCATCGATTTTGAAAATGAATCGACCAAAGATAAAGCCGGTAAAATGATGCGGGAAATGGTTGCTCGAGACAAAAATCGTTGCGCACTCGCTTTTTGGGGGGTAGCCAATGAAACCCAACCGTCCGAGCCTAGAAATGCTTTTATCAGGCATTTGATTGCTACATGCAGAGCCGTTGACACGACCAGGCTTATAACCGCTGCTTTTGATCTTGTTCGTTTCAATAAGGAGAAGGAAACCTTTGTTATGGATGATCCTTTTACGAAAGAATTGGACGTCGTAGCTGTCAACAAATATTTAGGCTGGTACCATTCCTGGCCAGTTTCTGCTAATAAAGCAGTATGGGATGTGGCAAAAGGCCAGCCTTTAATTATTTCTGAATTTGGAGGCGAGGCGTTGTATGGCAAAACGGGCGAAAAGGATGTCGTCAGTTCATGGAGTGAAGATTACCAAGAGACTTTATACAAAAACAACCTCGAAATGTTTAAGCATATCCCAAACCTGCGCGGAACTTCACCCTGGGTGCTATTTGATTTCCGTTCGCCTTTCCGTTTTCATCCGACCAATCAAGATGGCTGGAACCGAAAAGGACTGGTGTCGGATCAAGGCTATCGCAAAAAAGCCTGGTATCTAATGAAGAATTATTATGAGAATAAATAGAACTTCAATCTTAGCGCTTCGAAAACAGCCCTTAAAGACAATTTCACACTGACAAAGGCTATTCGGCCTGGCGCGCACAGAATAGGTTGGTGAAGAGAATGAAAGTACATAAATAATCGAAATATAAAATGGACGAATACAAGATAAGTATATACAAATACGTTAAAATAATATGCCTACTGGGGTTTCTAGTGCAAGCAACCTTTTTAAAGGCGCAAGATGTCATCGATTTATCGGGTACTTGGGGCTTCCAAACTGACGTGATGGATTTTCGAAGGGGCTCCCTGTCTCCCCGCTATAATCACGGTTTACAAGGAACAATTAAACTTCCGGGTATTACCGACGATTATCAGATAGGATATCAAAATCCTTATAAATATATTGACCGTCTGACCCGAAAATACGAATACATGGGGCCGGCATGGTACCAACGCGATATCGATATTCCTGCTGACTGGAAGGGAAAAAAAATATTCCTATATTTTGAGCGCACCCACTGGTTAAGTTCAATTTTCGTAGATACCAAGGAAGTTAGCAGCATCGATTATGTGAGTGTGCCTCACAATCACGATCTGAGTACTTCCTTAAAACCCGGAAAAAAGCATCGTATTACCATTTGTATCGATAACCGATTTCAGTATAACACACACAAATGGAACCATGCGCATACTGAATTTACACAGATTAACTGGAACGGTATTCTAGGAGAAATAAAGCTGCTGGCCATAGACCCAGTTTATCTGGAAGATCTTCAGGTATATCCAACTATAGCCGATCAGTCCATAAAAGTAAAATTACGGGTAAATAATGCGACCAAAAAACAGGTAAAGGGCAAAGTGTCTTTCGTCATCGAGGGAACAAATTACAGCCTTAAGGATGAAGTTGCATTGGTAAGTACCGATTCGGTGACCTTCGTAGAGACCACTATTCCATTAGGTAAGCATATCAAATTGTGGGATGAGTTTAACCCAAACCTCTATCGTATAAATTGTCAACTGAATACCTCTGACGGCAAAAACAGCTATCGGCATGAAAAGGCTACCACCTTTGGTATGCGTGAAGTAAAACAAGGAAAAAACCATGTACTGCTCAATAATCGTCCCATCCATTTAAGAGGCAATGTAGAAAATGCAGTGTTTCCAAAAACAGGCCATGCTCCGCTCGACGATGCCTCTTGGGAACGAATCATGGTGCTGATGAAGACGTATGGCATGAACCATTTACGATTCCATTCATGGTGCCCGCCGGCGGCGGCCTTTCGCATGGCAGACAAACATGGAATATATTTTGAAGTGGAAATGCCTATGTGGGGCAAAGATGCCGAACCCGACGAGTCCAGATATAACTTCTTCCGTAGGGAAATTAAAGCTATTTTAAAAGAATATGGCAACCATCCTTCTTTTGTTCTGTACTGCAACGGAAATGAAATTACCGGGAATTTCGACTTTATCGAGGAGCTGACTGCCGAAGGCAGAAAAGCTGATCCCCGCCATCTTTACAGCGGTTCTACGGCAAGAACACGGGTTAAATCAGATCAATATTACGTTTCCCAGCAAACCAATAAAGGGCCGGTGAAGGTGTACGAAGGTCTGCCCGGTACCGATTGGGACAAGAATTTGGAATCTGATGTCGATGTGCCCGTCATTTCACACGAGTCAGGGCAACGTTGTATTTATCCAAATTTTGATGAAATAAAGAAATATGCCAACAGTCCCGTAGAGGCCCGCAATTTTGAAGTATTTAGCGATCTATTACAAAAAAATGGCATGTTGGACCAAGCAAAGGATTTCTTCAGAGCATCTGGTGCGTTGACCGTGCTGGAGTACAAAGCCGTGATCGAAGCCCTGTTGCGATCAGGTAAATCGGCCGGTTTTCAGCTTTTGTCGATGAATGACTTTCCGGGACAAGGGTATGCGCCCGTGGGGATCTTCGATCCTTTCTGGGATTCGAAAGGATTGGTAACAGCAGAAAAATTCAGCGAGTTTTGTGCGCCAACGGTCGCTCTACTGCGCTACGATAAAAGCAGTTTTTTCAACACAGAAACATTTCGGGGTAAAGCCGAGGTATATAACTTTAGCAATTCTGCACTTGAAAATGCGAAAATTAAATGGTGGTTGACCGATACCGCTGGCAGCGTATTGAAAAAGGGAACGCTGAAAAGGCAAACCATTGCCAACGAAAATGTATCGCCGGTAGGTGAATTTGAGATTTCCCTAAAAAATATCAGCACCCAAAAAGTTACGGTTCATCTTGCGGTAAACGATAGCATTAAGAATAGCTGGGACATTTGGGTATATCCAAAGCATCAACATCTGATGCAGTCTACAGCTAATGTATTGTACACCGATGTCTACGATGATGCTGCAAAAAGGCAGTTGGCCCAGGGTAAAACCGTGGTTCTTTATCCTTCTCCAGACCAGGTAAAGGGTCGAAAGTCACTGTTTCACAATCATTTTTGGAACCCCATTATGTTTGCATGGGCACCGATGACCATCGGCAACCTGGTTCATCATAAGCAGGCCATGTTTAAGGATTTTCTTACTTCATACCATACCGATTGGCAGTGGTGGGATATCCTGAACCATGCAAAAGTAATTGAAATGCAACATGCACCACAACAACTGCGTCCCTTTATACAGGTCATCGACAGCTACGACAACAACCAGAAATTGGGTATTGGTTTTGAAGCCAAACTGCACGGCGGGAAATTGCTGGTACTGGCATTGGATACCAAAAATGATATGGATAACCGTCCCGCTACCCAACAATTGTTGTACAGTATCGATAATTATGTAAAAAGTGAGAAATTCTCGCCGCAAGTGGCTGTGGACGAAACTTTTATTCAATCATTTTTAGAGAAATAAGAAAGATTTACACAATGGTAAGAACAATGATATTATCTATGATGACTGTTTTTTTTGGTCAGCCCCTCATGGCACAGGAAATTAGGTTGGAAGAGAAAGCGTCTGTAAACCAGGTTTATAATAAGGCTATCGAGGCGGAAAATGTATTATCCTTTAATGATTTGGACATCGAATCGGGCTATGTACTTTATCAGACCGAGATAAACACTGATGCGGAAAGCGAAGAGCTGGAATTGGAAAACGTACGCGATTATGCCGTGGTCTATGTCGATGGTAAGGTACAGGGTAGCCTGACAGATAAGAGTAAAAAACTAGCCATCAAAGCAAATCCAGGCAAACACTTGCTTCAATTTTATGTCGAGAATATTGGTCGGATCACTTACGGACCAGAAATTACAGATAATTCAAAAGGGCTATTTGGCACCATTACTTTAGACGGAAACGACCTTCAAGACTGGAAAATGATCCCCTTAACGGTGCGTAATTATCCACTGAAGGATTTGGTTTTTGAACAAAGATCAGCAGCTAATGACAGCCCAGGTTTTTACAAAGGTCAGTTCGAACACAATCTGTCCGGAAACAAGTATCTTAATATGACAGGATGGGGAATGGGCGAGGTCTGGTTAAATCAAAAATATTTGGGATCTTACTGGGAGGAAGAAAAACAGCAGTCGATGTTAATTCCTTCGGAGGATTTAATACCCGGAAAAAATGAACTTGTAATCTTCGAACTCAAAAATAATCAGCAAAAGAAGATAAGTTTGTCCCCAACGCCTGTTTTTAAGTAAATTGGTACTGTGGGCTTCAAATGGATCTGAACAGCTGAAAAAGCGCTAAGGCCAGAATTTCGACGAAGCTCATTGCCTAATAGTATGATAATCGAAGTTTATAGAACCACTGATCAACAATTAGTAGCAGGATATTTTGATTGTAACTGGCCCACGTAAATCTTGGATTGAAATTTAAACAGTTTTAGTAGCATCGGTAAATGAATAAATACAGTCTGATAATTTGTTTCGTCGTTTTTTGGGGGCAATGTGTTCTCGGTATCGATCTTTCGAGGTATAGGTTTCATCTTATGCCCGAAACTTCCTACTATGGCGGTATACAAAGTATCGCAAAAGACAGTTTAGGGCGTATTTGGTACACGGGGCCCGATGCGCTCTTCATGTACGATGGCAATAGTTTTTATCAGTTAAATGATATCGTCTCTGCGATCAAACCAACGCAAAAATGGGGTTATGGTTCTTTAATTCGGGATAAAAAGGGAAATCTGTTTCTAGCTTCTGGGCAAGGCTTATTAAAATTCGATTACGAACGGTTTTCTTTTCATGTCGTGGTTCCCGGAATGATCCGTTCGCTTTGTGTACATAGCGATGGTCAGGTTTACATGCTGTCAGACAATAGCATACTACGCTATAATCCGCAAAATAAACAGACAGAAAGCTTTTTATTGCCCAAAAACAAGTCTTTCCAAAATATATTGAGTGCTAAAGATCAGGTGTTTCTAAGCCAAGGGGCTGTCGTGTATCAAGTTGAAATGACGAAAAAACGCCTCATCCAGTTCGCGGATTTTGGTAGTACGATAAATCAGGTGAACGATGCGGTCGCATACGGGGGGGAATATTACTTTTTAACACAACGAGGGGGAATCCATGTAACAGATTTAACAGGTACCTTAAAACAGAAGATCCCAGTAAGTATAATGGGAAATTCAGCCGTGTTAACCAAAAAATTATATTTGGACCAAACCGGGGTGATCTGGGTGGCTACGCAAGCTGGATTGTATCTTTATGATCCATCCAATGAAAGCAGCAGCACCTTGCAAATGAACTTGAACGATGCTTATTCATTACCGAATAACTCGATATGGACAATTTATCCGGATCCGGACCAAGGGGCCTGGATAGGTACTTACGGTGGTAAAATAGCTTATTGCTCGCTTTACGATTCCCGAGTACGTTACTTCAAGCCCAGCCCAGGGGGACTCAATCACCCCATAGTCAGTAGTTTTCAGGAAGATCATCTGGGAAATATATGGATCGGTACCGAGGGGGGGAGCCTGAATTACTGGAATAGAAAAAAGGATCAGTTTAACCCTCCAGAAAAATCGCAGGGTAGTTCGTCGAGTCCCCATATGATTAAACGCCTGAAATTTGACCGAACGAGTAAAAAACTGTTGATTTCAGCCTATAACGGCGGTATTGGTAGTTATGATGTGGACAATCAGCATTTCAGCAGTTTCAATTTCCGCTCTCCGGAGAGCCAGCAACCGCTCACCGTTTATGATTTTGTAAACGATAAGGAAGGCACCTGGTGGATGACAGATCCCGATAAATCATTTTTATATCGAAAGAAGCCGCTAGACCCTATAGAGATGGTGAGCGTCCTTGATGCGCAGGGCAAAAAAATGAAACTCGAAGTCGAAGCATTATATGTGAATAACGAAGATCAGCTCTGTTTAATTAGCCATCAAGGATTTTTTGTTGTAAATCCCCATACGTTAAAGGTATTGAAACACTACGCGCTCAAAGATGCTTCCTATTCAGCAAATTACCTGTGTAGTTATACAGTAACTTCAAATGGCGAAGTATGGTTGGGGACATTGGGTAAAGGCGTAAATGTACTCAAAAGAGATGGGACATATGTCAACTATAGTGTAAGTAACGGATTCCCGGCGAAAATGGTATTTGGCATATTAGAAGATGTTGCCACGAAAAATATCTGGTTAAGTACCAGTGATGGTCTTTTTTGTTTCAATTGGAAATCCAGTAAATTTGAGAAAGCCAGATTTTATCAGGAAAATAACATTGGTTCATTTTATATTCATGCCGCTTACAAAACTTCCAGGGGTGAAATGCTGTTTGGCGGTACCAATGGATTTCTACTTTTCGATCCGGCGTACCTCAATAAAAATCTGCAAAAACCGAAAGTTTTTTTTACAGGATTTCTGGTCAACAATAAACTCGTGAAACCAGCGGATGGCTCATCAGTTTTAACGAAAGACATTGGCAGTCTTTCCAATCAAAAAGAAGACAAGATAAGGCTCTCCAGTAACCAGTCCAATGTAGAAATTAAGTTTTCGGCAAATAGTTATCTATCCGCAGAGAAGAACCAGTTCGCTTACCGGATGTTGGGGCTAGGTGAAGACTGGCAAATCAGTCATGCCAACCAGAAATCTGTACAGTTTCTCAACCTTCCGGGCGGAGATTATATCTTTGAAATCAAGGCTTCCAACAATGATGGGCTATGGGGCGATCAAATATCACGATTATATATCCATGTCGATCCACCATTTTTCTTGTCCTGGTGGGCATATTGTTGCTATGCCGCACTTGTTTTTGCTCTGCTCTTTTTCATAATGAGATATTACAGCAATAAAAGAGTGTTTAAAGAGCGATTAGCACTCGAGCGTTTAAAAGAACAGAATATGCAAGAGCTGAACCAGGCGCGTACCGACTTCTTTACCAATATCTCACACGATTTAAAAACACCGCTAACCTTGGTTTTACAGCCGCTTAAACAACTCAAAGACACTATTGTGGCCAATGATACCGCTTTGGTATACATGGATTTAATAGAGAAAAATGTATCCAGAATACAGCGGATGATTAGCCAATTGCTGCGCTTTCGCGAAATAGAAAGCCAAAAAATTACGCTCAATCCGCAGGTTGGTGATTTTATCAATTTTGTAAGGGATCTATTTAGCTTATTTGAGCTCTATGCCAATAAAAAAGGTGTTGAAACCAATATTTCCGCGTACAAGGACAATTTATATGTTGCCTTTGATTACGATGTTATCGAAAAAATATTGACTAATCTGTTCTCCAATGCCCTAAAATATACACCAGATAATGGGTATGTGGGCGTACGTATCTATAGTGCAACAGCAGAAGAAAAAGAACGGTTTCCTTCGTTAGATCCGAAGGAAGTCGAATACATCTCCATTGAAGTTATAAATACCGGTGATTGTTTTTCTGAAGAACAGATCGCGATGCTTTACACTTCTTTCAACCGCTTATCTTCTCATCGGCCAACTTTTGAAGAAAGTTCAGGACTTGGACTTGCCATTGTGAAAGAACTGGTAGATGTGCTGGAGGGTAAAATATGGATGGTCAATAAGACCGATAAAATTTCATTTACCATTTTACTACCGTTAAGGAAACAGGCCGGGGCAGGCGACATGCAGCCTAATGTGTATGATTACACCGTTTCTGAAATCGACGATATTATTACGCAGGATACTGCAGTCCCAGAAACAGGATCGATCCCTATAAAAAAGACAGATAATATCCTGCTCATTGAAGATGACCAACAGCTGCGTGTTTACCTGGAGCAGCGTCTGGCCGAAAAATATAATGTATATACAGCAAGTGACGGCGAAGAAGGCTTAATTAAAGCCGAAAAAATTTATCCGCAACTTATTATTACCGATTTGATCATGCCAAATCGCAATGGCTTGGAAGTATGCCGTAGCCTTAGGCAAAATTTTAAGACTAGCCATATTCCTATTATTATGATTTCGGGTACGGGAGATGACAACCAGCATAAAATAAAAGCATTGGAATATGGCGCCAATGTGTTTATTGATAAACCGTTTCATGTTGACTACCTGTTGCAACAGACGGAAACCATTCTAAGAAATCAGCGGGAACTAAAAGAAAAATACAGCAAACACGTTCAGGTAGATCCCTCCAATGTAACCGTGACCTCCATGGACGAGGAACTGCTGATTAAGGCTATTCAGGTCATTGAAGAAAATATTGACAATGCCAGTTATTCCGTAGAAGATTTTGTGGCTGATATGAACGTAGGTAGAACCATACTCTATCAAAAAATACATGATATTGTGGGAATGTCCATCAAAGAATTTATTTTGAATATGCGGCTGAAAAGAAGTGCTTATCTGTTAGAAAAATCGGATTTGACGATAGCGGAAGTTGCTTACCAAACCGGGTTTAACAATGCCAAATACTTTAGCGTCTGTTTTAAAAAACAGTTTGAACTGAGCCCTTCAGAGTTTAAGAAAAAGGTTTCCAGTGGAAAGAAATAAAAATACAGCCAATAGTTGACCGATATACCCTTTCAGATAGGTGAAAGGCCATTCTATATTTTTGAAATCCTAACGATCATGAAAATGACAATTTTTAGAAAAACGCTTCTGCTTACATATTGCTTTTGCTTGTTTAACGTAATTTATCTGACAGCGGCTGTCGCCCAAAAGCTAGATGAAACTTACATCAGCCCCAATAAAAACAAAAGTGGTTCCCAGTCAGAACGTATACAAAAAGCCATAAATGAAGCAAAAAAGTCGACTGGGAAAGTAGTGATCCCTAAATACGATGCGGTAACAAAAAAAAGTGTCTGGCTCATCGATCAGGCCATTTTGCTTCCGGGTGATTTTGAACTTGAATTGAATAACTGTACCATTAAGCTATCGGATAAATGCCGGGATAATTTTATTCGTTCTGCAAATGCAGGGCTGGCAATTAAAGATATAGCACCCACAAAGAATATCCGGATTATTGGAAAAGGAAATGTTCTTTTAGAAGGTGCTGATCATCCCAGAGCTACCGGTGACCATAATAAAATCTTGTCCTTAAATCCCAGCGGATTTGGACAATCTTATGGTACGGATGCAGGTAAGCCCGGAGAGAACCAAAAAGGTGGATGGCGGAACCACGCCATTATATTGGCGCACACCGATGTATTTGAGGTTAGCGGCATTACATTAAAGGATTATCATGGGCATGGACTGGTATTGGAACGCTGTACAAACGGTAAGGTAAGCGATATTACTTTTAATGTGAGGCAGGCAGTAACTGTTGATGGAGTAGACAAACAGATTTTGAACCAAGACGGCATGGGCATACGTTTTGGCTGCAAAAATATTATTATTGCGAATTGCAAAGGTAAAAGCGGTGACGACTTTATTAATATAGGGTTGACAGATACCGGAGTGGGAGCAGGTGAAGAAAATGTAAATGTGGTAAGTGGTTCGATTTATAGGGGCGAAATCGACAACATTTCAACTATTTATCTCCAGAACTGGCAGGACTTCTATTCAATTTCACACCGATCCATACGGATTATGCCTGTGGGTAAGCTCCGTATAAGTCATGTTTTTATCGAGAATATGGTCATCAGTCCGCTAGCACAACAAGGTTTGGTGGTCGAGTATGGCGAGCATGTCCAGGGCTTATTTGTACGAAATTTAATCAGTCATCAACCGATAAAAGCCAAAGGTATCTCGCAGGCCAGTTTCCGCGATATCATTTATAAAGGTCGGGGTGAAGCTATCGATGTGCAACCAAGCGATACGGTTATCCTAGATCATCTAATGTGTATAAAAAAAGAATAATAAAGCGCTTCTAATCCCCATTTTACAGCGAAAAACACATGTTTTTGCCTTTTGTACAAAATCAAACCATTTTCGTACAAAAACGAACCCTACGAATTGGTGATGATTATAGTTTTGTCTTAACCAATTTTAAAAAAGCAAAATATGTGTATGAAAATTCCTCCCGACCACGTGATTAGGCTCACGCAGGGTAATCCGAACTCTACAAAAATCAATAGCAACGCGCAACGGAATTTTAGGTTTCGTCAATAAGGACGAAAACGAAGTCTTGCCGTCTGCATTGCGCATGCATTTGCAGCAATGAGATAGTATGTATCACAAAATTTAAATTAAAAATCCAAGCCTATTGAAGCAGACCTATTTTAAACTCATATTCTTTACGAGAAAGGGAAAGTAAAGGACGCAAGTAAATTTTAAACTAACCATTATAAATCAATGATACAAAAAATACATTTCTGGCTCAGGAGCTGGATAATGAGTGCTACCCTATCGGTGGTGGCGGCTAATTATGCTTATTCGCAAGCAACAGATCAAATAAATGTCAAAGGTCAGGTCACCAATGATGCAGGAGAAGGACTTAAGGGTGTTTCGGTCATGATTAAAGGAGCGAAAACCGGTGTTCAGACAGATGCAAATGGCCGTTATACCATTCTGGCGCCACGCACGGCTACGCTACTTTTTACCTACATTGGTTTTAATAACCAGGAATTAAAGGTCAATCCATCAGGAATCATCAATGTGAAGATGTCAGGAAATAATGTCCTGGATCAGGTTGTGGTCGTAGGGTATGGTACAGCCAAGAAGAAAGATTTAACAGGAGGTTTGGCCGTGGTTGGAAAAGAGCAGCTCAGCATGGTATCTACCTCAAACCTGATGGATCGCTTGGTGGGGCAGGTGGCCGGTTTTTCCATTACGACCGGCGAGGCTGCGCCGGGAGCATCACAGACCCTGTTGATACGCGGTGAAAATTCGATATCGGCCAACAATAGTCCGTTGATTATTTTAGATGGTATTCCCTACAGCGGATCCCTGGCAGATATCGATCCCAACAACGTCGAAAACCTTTCGATCTTAAAAGATGCCTCGGCTTCGGCCATCTACGGTTCGCGTGCGGCCAATGGGGTTATTCTGATACAAACCAAAAGGGGGGCGCTGGGTAGAGCTCAGGTAAACTATAAAGGTTTGATCGGCATGGCCGAGCCTATGCAACGCATCAATGTGATGGGGCCAAATGAATACATCCGCTTTCAACAAGATATTGCCCGAATTAGGCAAGGCTATACTGGAGCGCTATTAGATCCTATCGCCGGGGATATTATTAGCGTAACAGAGCGCGGTAATTATGCGAAAGGCATTACTAACAATTGGCAGGATTACGTCTTTCGAAAAGCCATGACCATGGATCATCAGCTGAGCATTTCCGGTGGTACAGAGAATACAAAATATATGGCTGCCCTTGCAGCTTTGGATCAAGAGGGTGTGGTATACAATTCTAAGTTGTCCCGTTTAAATATTACCACAAATGTGGATCAGACTTTTAATAAATGGTTAACCACTGGTGTTGGCCTGCAATATACCCGGAAAAGCGACGGTGGTATTACGCCAAATTTGGAACATGCCATAAAACAAAGTCCTTATGGGAGCTATAAAGACGAATCGGGGAAGTATGTGCCCGAACCCATGGAGTATTCATTGATCGTCAATCCGATGCGCAACGTTAATGCGATTCAGGATAGGTATAATAACAACTTCTTTCTTTCTGGCTATGCCAATATTTTGCTGCCGGTGGAGGGTCTTTCCTTACGATCAAATTTTGGTTATAATTATCGGAACGGATTTACCGGAACCTATTACGGGCGCAATACCTTTGAAGGCAGGGATCAGGGTACGCAGGCCGGAGGTAGTGCTTCCATTAATAATTCCAATTATAACGATTATACCTGGGAGAACCTGCTCAAATACGAGCGGCAGATCGGCGATCATCGTTTTGATGTGACGGGTTTATTCAGTATGCAAAAAACGAAAAGCTGGTCAACAGCCCAGAGCGGTGCAGGTTTTGTAACCGATGATACCGAATACTTTATGATCGGTTCGGCCAGCCGTCTTGTTTCCAACAGCGCTTCCTTATCGGAATCTGCGATGCTGTCATACATGGGCCGGATAAATTATGCCTACAAAGGCAAGTATCTATTGACCCTGACAGGACGTACAGATGGAGCCTCGGTATTTGGTATCAACAATAAATATGCATTTTTTCCTGTCGCAGCGGCGGCGTGGCAAATCGGGGAGGAACGTTTTCTGAAAGATAACGCCAAATGGCTGGACATGCTGAAAATCCGCCTTTCTTATGGTGCCAACGGTAACCAGGCGATTACACCATACCGCACGTTAGACCGCTTATACTCCAATGTAAAATATATCTGGGGCGATGATGGTACTGCCGTTACGACAGCCTATTTGGCCGGTGATGGTGTGGGCAACCCTAATCTGAAATGGGAAACCACCTATTCGACCAACCTGGGGCTGGACTTTCAGTTATTTAATAACAGATTGGGAGGAACTATCGATGCCTATCTTTCTAAAACGAAAGATTTACTGATGACCCGCACCGTACCTATCATGAACGGGTATAATCGCATTTGGGACAATATCGGCGCCACCCAAAATAAAGGTATTGAAGTCACCTTAAACTCGACGAACGTGAAAGGGGAAAATTTTCAATGGAATACGACCGCTGTGTTTTCCTTAAACCGAGACAAAATTGTCGAGTTGAGGGGGGACGGTATCGATGATATTGCCAACAACTGGTTTATTGGTAAGCCATTACGAGTATTCTACGATTATAAAATGATCGGTGTATGGCAAAATGGAGAAACCGTTACTGTGGATGGGGCAGCACCCGGAGCTGCCAAGCTGTACGACCGCGACGGTAACGGCAAGATAGAAGCGAGTGACAGGGTGGTCATCGGATCTAAAAATCCACGCTATACAGCATCTTTAGCCAATCGGTTTTCTTACAAAAATTTTTATGCATCTGCGTTGGTAACCGGGGTTTTTGATGTATGGCGCGATGATCACATGGCCAATCTTGGGGCCTGGACTTTCGGGATTACCAACTACGTCCACGATGCCAATTATTGGACACCGGAGAATCCCAATGCGACGATCGTTTCACCCGGCTATCTCAATCCATTGGGGCACGGGTACTATAAAAAGGTGAGCTACGTACAGGTGAAGAACATCACCTTTGGTTATAAATTGCCACACAAAATTGCTAAAAAGGTCGGTGTAAATGGTATTGATATAAACGCCAGCGTCAACAATCTGAATACGATTTCTAATATCAGAGAGGTCCTCAATTACGACAACACCTGGATGGCCTCCTATCCGACGGCACGTTCGTATATGTTTGGCTTAAATGTAAACTTCTAATCGATTAGGACATGAAAATGAAAAATATTATCACAACAAGTTTAGGGCTTATCGTATTGTTCACCTTAGGAGGCTGTAAAAAGTTTCTGGAAGAAGAGCTAAAAACCGAACTGGCGCCATCCAATACCTATACCAGCACCTACGGTTTCGAGGTGGGGAGCGCAGGTCTGTATGCACTCACGCGTTCAGAATATAATACTTATGGTGAGGGGGGAGCCTTTATCCACAATGGTGCCTGTCCATATGAAGCCTTACAGGTATCTACGGATATCGCCGATGCCATTAATAGCGATGGCTCATTGACGGCTTTTGCCAACCTTACACTTACTGCCTCAGAGCGGTTTGTGGGCACCTACTGGAATTGGGCTTATAACCTTATTTCATCGGCAAACCTGATGCTGGTTTATTCCGAAAAAAACACCAATTGGGATACCCCCCAAGATAAAGCACGTTTTCAGGCTGAAGCCCGCTTCTTTCGGGCTTATGCTTACCGTACCTTGGTTTATCTCTATGGCGATGTACCCTATGTAGAAACTATCCTGTATGATTTTCAGCTTAATTTTACCCGTACACCAAAAGCCGAAGTCATCGGCCACATGGTAGACGACCTGAAGTTTGCGGTGGATAACCTGCCTACAAATCCGGATGACGTAAAAGAAGGAAAGCTGACCAAATGGGCCGCAAGTCATTTGCTGAGTGAAATCTACCTATTGCAGGGCAATCATGCCGAAGCAGAAAAGGCCGCATTGGCGGTCATCAATAGTGGGTATTATAACCTTATGAAAAACAGATATGGCGTAAATGGCAGCAAACCAGGCGATGTATTTAGCGATTTATTTCTGGAAAATAACCAAAATAGAAAAAGTGGCAATAAAGAAAGTATCTGGGTATTGCAGTTCCAGTTTAACACGATCGGTGGTGGTACCAATTCGGATGACTGGACGCGTAGGGCTTGGATACCAAATTACTCGACGATTACAGGATTTGTTTTGGCTGACACATTGGGCGGCCGTGGTATTGCACAATTAGTGCCAATGAAGTGGTGGGTAGGCACCACAGGTACCAATGCTACAGGCAATGTCGCTGGTATTTTCGAAGCAAATGATATCCGTAATTCAGGTTATAACATTAAACGCAACTGGTATTACAACAACGCGAATGAGACCTCGCTATATGGTAAAAAAGCCAATATTACCGAACAGACCTGGTTTACGACAAAAAGCTTATTTCCAGCGATTACAAAATTCTTTTACGGACGTACTGAAAATTTAAGTTTGACCGGTAGTTATAAAGATCGTATGAAATTCCGTTTGGCTGAAACCTATCTGTTGCTTGCTGAAGCCTATTTGGGACAAAATATGCCAGATAAAGCTGCCCAAGCCGTCAATGAAGTGCGGAAAAGAGCTGGAGCGTCCGAAATTACCGGCGCTCAGATGAATATGGATTTCCTGCTCGATGAGCGTATCCGTGAATTAGTTGGTGAAGAAAGCAGAAGATTTACCCTGGTGCGTACCAATACTTTGGTGGAGCGGGTCAAAAAATATAATAATGCGATCAAGGATAAAATTACGGACAACAATATCTTATGGCCTATTCCACAGGTGATCAGGGATGCCAATACAGGGGCACCGTTCCCGCAGAATCCGGGTTATAATTAATGGTTATGGGAGGCTGTCCGAATCCTAATCGTATTTTCGGCAGCTTTCCCATCTGATGACAAAAAAGCAGTTGCGCTAGTCAAGCGCATGATTCTATCCAAACGTTAGCAAAACTATAAATCAATGAAAAACATCAATTATTTATACAAAACCTTATTTTTCTTAAGCATGGTACTTTGCCAGTTATCCTGCAAACAGGAAATTCAGGATATACCCAAAGTCAATGAAACGATGGACCTTCAGCCTTCGTCGGAAAACATTACGCTGGACGAGGTCAATTTGACCAAAGATATCGTCACATTTAACTGGAAGCCCGCTAGGGTACAGTCAGATGATCATTTGGTCAGCTACAGTACGATGTTAGATGTGGTGGGGAACAATTTTGGTACCGGTACAGCCATATTTAACTATGAAGACGATAACGTATTGAGCAGAAGCTTTACTTCCGAACAATTACAAAATTGGGCAAATGAAAAGTGGGGCATACCAGCAAATAAGAGCTTTACGCTGGAGTTTAGAGTGGTCGCCCAATGGGAGGGCGGTGCTACTTTTGAGGCACCCGAAGTACGTACCGTAAGAATTACAGTAAATCCGATCAAGGCGGTTGTTTTTGATGCCGATAAAGTGTTCTTGAGCGGAAGTGCCGTTGGCGGAAACAAGGTGGAGATGCCAAAAACACTGGAAAATTTGGATCAGTATGCCTATGTCTTGAATTTGCAGCCGGGCGAACTCGAAATTCCGGTAGAATTTAACGGTGAGACCAATTACGTCGTTACTTCCGATGGAAGCACCTCATTAAGCGATGGGAATGCTGTTGGTATTAAGATGAGGGAACGTGTGTTCTCCTGGAAAATAGAAACTGCTGGAGAATACCGTGTCGTGGTCAACATGCAAAAGGCCACAGCAACAATCTATTCACCGACAAAAATGCTTGCAGCAAAGACCGTGACCTGGACAGGTGATCAACCTTATACGACAACGGTGACAGATTTATGGATGCACGGAAGTATCAATGGCTGGGGAACTCCGGTTAAAATGGATTGCCAAGTAAGTTTGGCCGATCCGCAAGTTTTGGTTTATACCGGTGGTAAAGTAGGGACTACGAAGTTTATCGTGACTGGAGATAACAGTAATAACAAAAACCTGGCTTACGCATTTAGTGCTCCGCTCACGTCTGCGGGGGTGGCCCAGACCTTGACGCTCACTCTGGGAAAAGTAACTGAACTGGGCGGGGGCAATTCGAGTGCAAATCGCAATTCTTATTTCACTATCCCGGCGACGACCAATGTGCTGATTTTTGATTTAAGAAATATGACGATTCTGGCGTTAAAACGGTAAGCAACCGTATCCAAACGCATAAATTAACTTTAACATTTTTGAAAGTGAAAAATATAAATTACAAAAAAGCCTGTTTCAAAGCATTTACTGTTATGCTTTGCTTTCTAGCAGTGTCATGTAAGAAAGAAGGCGCCGATACTGAAAGAGCACTGTCGGGCACCTTGGTGAAGCCCAGTTACAACAGGAGTGCCATGTTTCGTAACCCTTTAAATGGTTGGGTCATGTATGCCTCAGCTTCGGGCAATCCCTCTTATTGGGACACCCAATTCTATGTACCTGACTTAGGTAAAACGGTCAAAGCAATTGACTATGCATCTGCCTGTTATATCCGTACCAGCTGGCGAACTTTTAATCCTGTAGATGGCGTATATGCCTGGAGGGATCCCAGCACCGCAATCTATAAAATGATCAAAGGGGCACAAGATAAAGGATTGCCAATCGCCTTTCGTATCGTGGTCGACGGTCGCGATCAAGGAGCAAATACGCCGCAGTTTGTTTTTGATGCAGGCGCCAAGTATTATGTGGCCAATGCATCTTTTCCGGACAGAAAAACGCCGGTGCTGCAAGACCCTGTTTTTAGGAAATATTATAGCAAGCTGATCGAAGAATTAGCTAAGGATTTTAATGATTTAAATAAAACATCCTTTGTAGATGCCTATGGACTCGGATTGTGGGGCGAGGGGCACAGTGTAATATATGAAGATCCCAATAACCCCTCTGGTCAAAATATTGAGGCCATCAAAGAAGAAGTCGTCGATTGGATTTCGGATGTTTATTCAAAGAATTTTACAAAGGTCCCCTTGCTAATCAATTATCATCGCGTAGTTGGCGACCCAGCGGGCAATGGAGCTCCAAATCCGAATTCGGAGAAGTTGTTGAATAAGATGATCAGCAAAGGATACAGCCTGCGTCAGGATGCCTTTGGAATGACCGATTATTATCAAAGCTGGGAGAAAAATTTTGCTAAGGTTTGGAATTTTAAACGTCCGATTATTATGGAAGGCGGTTGGATTACCACAGGTACCCATCGCTACTGGACTGACTCAAGTGGTAAATATAGGGAAAACCATCCCGAAGATGTTCGGCAGGGCGAATTTGACAGCTCTTTGGAAGCCGCTGTAAACATGATGGATTTCCGTATCGGTGAAATTGAAAGCTGGTTCACCAAGTCCTTTACATTATGCCAACGTTTTATTTCTGAAGGTGGTTATCGTTTATATCCCGATCGGGTCTATTTACCGGAGAAAGTCAATACCGGTACCGAAACGACGATTAACCATCGCTGGCGGAATATGGGCTGGGGGTATTTTCCGAACAATATTCCCCAATGGAACTATAAATATAAGGTAGCTTTTGCACTGCTGGATGAAGAAAATAAGGTGAAAGAAGTTTTTGTAGATGATAAAGGAGAACCTTCAACCTGGCTTAAGAATAATCCAATAGCGTACGAATTAAAAGCCAAGGTTGGCCTTCCCGCTGGAAACTATACTTGGGCCATTGCTATTATCGATACCTCAAATGAAAACCAGCCGGGCATAAAACTTGCCGTAAATGGTGATGTGACCAATACCGGATGGTTAAAACTATTGAAGGTGCAGGTACAATAAAATTAAGCAGAGATTGTTAGAAACAGCTATCAAATGATTGATTGGTAGCTGTTTTCCATTAAGGATTTTTGAATTGCATGTAAGCAGCTGAAATTGCACACATGTCAAAGAAGGTAAGCATTGATAAATCTTTTGGAATAGGCCGACATCAACGCATGACTACATAGCGAGGCCTAAGCCCCGCTATGTTTTAGCAATTATAATTCGAATGAAATATAATTTGCAGACTATATTCCTAATTCACCATGGGCAAGCATATGTCTGTAAATTGTTCTGCAGTTGTCGAAGAATCCTGAACAGGAATTTTCGACATAGGTTTGCGAAGTGAAAGTGTCAATCACTTGGCCACTACTATTGTAGACAGTTAGCGTATAAACACACTTTGTTAAAAACTTTGCATTGTTTTCCTTTGTTAATTCGGCAACTTCAACTTTGTTTGTGTTTTCAGTTGCTGCGGAAGTACTTGTTTTTACTTCTGCATTTTCTTTTGGTGCTTTTGTCTCCGTGCCTGCAAAAGCCGCTGTCGATAGCGCAGCTACGGCTATCAGACTCATCAATAACTTTTTCATTGTTTTTAAGTTTTTTTGTTAAACCATATATGCCTTTTGAGCATGTTGTAATTATCTATTAATAAAAATAAGGACATGGAAATTGACTGACGTAAACGATTGGTATTCGCGAGGGTTTATCTATTATTCGCGCTGACTTATTCGATATTAGTTTATCCGGTAAAATCGAGAGCTAGTTGGTCAAGTAACTTCAATAGCCTTACTTCATGTAATAATAGCGATCCAATCTACTTGGACAGCTCTGTTTTTTTATAAGGCGACTGAGCTCGTAATTATGGATATTAATGTTAATTTTATATGAAATTAACATCTGTTAGGTTAATTTGCATCAATTAAATATACCGAATTCATGATCGTTGGACTGAAACATATTTCCATATCAATGGACGATTTTCTCTTATTACAAGCTGGAGATCAGTCTATTTTTGGTATTGTGTTCAATTATTATCAGCCGATTATTTATTTTAAAGTCAGACAACTCTGCAAAAGTGACAGTGATGCGGAGGAGGTCACACAGGAAGTTTTTATTGAATTTTATTTAAAAAGAATGCAGCTCTCCGGTCCGGAAGCCATTTTTCCCTTTCTATTTGCTATTTCAAAGAGAATGGCCATATCCAATTTCCGTAAATCGCTGGTCCGATCCAACTATCTGCAGTCGCTTCAGCACAGTTGGCCTGAAAGTTCTTTTTCGCTCCAGGAAGAATTGGATGGCAAAGAGCTACAGGTCATCTTAGAATCTATTATTGCACAATTGCCTCCACAGCAGCAGGCAGTTTACCGGCGGAGCAAGTTTGAAGATCAATCTTATCAGGAAATTGCCGATGAAGAAGGGCTCTCCAAAAATACCGTGCGTAATCACCTCAGTCTCGCCTCAAAATTTGTCCGGTTCAAGCTGGATAAAATCCTGTCCATCTTTTTTTTCTAAGCAACTCGGGTTGCCACCTCTTTTCCTGTAGTTGTAATTAGCCATCTCAGGGGGCTAAAAAGTTAGGTCGCCTAAAATCCGTAAAAAAAAATTTTTTCTATTGGTACTTTTTCCGGCTTCGTGCGATTATGTAGTTGAAATCGATCCAAAGGAATGAACCAAATTGAACAATACAGCCAATTAATACGTAAATATCTTGCTGATCAAGCCAGCAAAGAAGAACAGGAACTGCTTGTAGGATTAATGGATGATCCTGCATTTCTGCAGGCTTGGGAGAAAGTCTGGCGAGAGAACTCGTACCCTGCAAAGCCCGCAACATACCCCGATCCACATCGGATGATGGAAAATATATTAGCCGATCCGAGATTAGCAACACCTGCATCTACGTACCAAAGAACTACAGATGGACATTTTAATTTCAGGAGTAGATGGTGGCAGGTGGCGGCAATCTTTCTTGCGTTCTGCGTAGCCGTGCTATGGGGCTACTACAACTTTTATACCGTGGATATGCAGCCAAAAGAGCAGCTGTCTACGGTGTCGATCGTACCGGGTTCTGATAAAGCCATAATCATTCTTGAAGATGGAAAACAGATCGACCTCAGTTTGCTCCATGCGGATACAGTCCTTGACCAAGGCGAATATTTGATCACCAAAGATAATAAAGGTCAAATCAGTTATAAGCTCAAAGACATGTTGTCACCAACAAATAACATCGTCTACAATACGGTCGTAACCCCTAGAGGTGGAGAGTATACATTAAAGATGGCCGACGGAAGTCTTGTGCAGCTCAATGCAGGCAGTAAGATCAAATATCCTGTAAAATTTGATGCGAAGTTGCGGTCGGTGCAGCTCGAAGGTGAAGCCTATTTTGAAGTGGCTAAAATGGACAATAAAGGCAAACGGGTACCTTTTATCGTGCAAAGTGGAGCACAGACACTCGAGGTTCTTGGAACACATTTTAACATCAGGAGTTTTGGGGATCAAATCGTTACCACGTTGGTAGAAGGAAAAGTCAAGCTATCTTTTGGCGATGCTGCCTTGAAAGAACAGGTCCTAGCGCCCAATGACCAGGTCGTTTTTGATAAAAGCCGCAAGAGCGTGAAAAAGGAACAAGTGGATCCGTTCTATAGTCTTGCCTGGAAAAATGGAAATTTTGCTTTTGATAATGCATCCATTCAAACGGTCATGGACGAGGTAGCACGCTGGTATGATGTCGAGATCAGTTACCAAGATCAGCTGCAGGGACAGCACTTCTCCGGGACAATCTCCCGCTATGAAAATATCGATAAATTGTTGAAAACAATTTCTCTCGCCGGTGGCGTACATTTCGAACGTAAAGGAAGGAGGATATATGTGCTAAACTAACGCTGATGAGAAGGGAAGCATATATAACAATCAGGAGCGCGCCAACGCCCCTGAAAGTTTTGTCTTTTTCTCGACATGGATGAATAGTAAAACCGTTAAATTTTATCTCAACCGAATGCAATTTAATAAAAAAAAATTGATCGGACCGACCCAATTATGTCAGGTAAGATCCCAGAAAATACCAATTTCTATGAAATTGTCATTAGCAATTCCTCTCTTATTCGCAGCCAATTTGCAGCTGCATGCATTTTCTTTTGGCCAGACCGTCAATCTGAAGCGGAATAATGTGAAAGTGAGTGCTGTCTTGAAAGAACTGCAGAAGCAAAGCGGATACAATATTTTTTACAACGAATCGCTGATCGCAAAAGACGACCGTATCAGCGTGAGCTACCACAATATTTCTTTTGAAGAAGCCTTGAAAGATCTATTGGCCCAGTTGCAGTTATCTTATGTCAAAGCGGATAAAAATATTGTCTTGAATAAACAAGTGGATCAGCCCGTTCGCCAGGTATCGGTTACGGAGGCTCCGCAGCTGTACCCGGTCAAAGGATTTGTCAAAGACGATCAGGGCCGACCGTTGGACAATGTTACTATCAGTGAAAAAGGCAAAAAGGAGAAAACACTCAGTCGGGAGGATGGCAGCTTTCAGATCCAGGTCAGCAGCCCGGATGCCATACTTGTATTTACGATGGTTGGCTATCAGCCGCTGGAAATAGCGCTGGCAAAGCAGTCGACATTGCATGTGACCATGAAGCCGGCTATCAATGCAATGGAAGAAGTTGTCGTCGTGGGCTACGGTGTACAGAAAAGAGCCAATCTGACGGGAGCTGTGTCGCAGGTCAATGCGGATGATATCGCGCTGCGTCCAAGTGCAAATATTGCAGGTACACTCCAGGGACTTATGCCGGGCTTGAATATACAGCTCAACAGCGGTGATCCATCCAAAACACCCGATATCAATGTGCGGGGATTCAATTCCATCAATGAGGGCGGCCCGCTGGTATTGATCGACGGGATCGAAGGGAATATCACACGGGTTAATCCCAACGATATTGAAAGTGTTTCTGTCCTGAAAGATGCTGCTTCGGCGGCCATTTATGGAGCCCGTGGTGCTTTTGGAGTCATCTTGGTCACCACCAAAAAAGGAAAGGCAGGAACAGTTAAGGTCGATTATGTCAATAATTTTGCCTGGACTACACCCGCCTCCCGTACCGACTATATCTCCGATCCCTATGTCTATGGTAAAACAGTAGATGCCGCACTGTATGGTTATAACGGCAGTTCCTATACACGTTACAATGCAATGGACTGGGACGCAATTAAAATGGTGGCTGCAGGTGAGATTGCGCCCTTTCATGAGAAACAGACAGACGGAACCTATAAATTTTTCTATAAGACCAACTGGTGGGATTACCTATTTAAAAAATATCAGCCCTCCAACTTCCATAATATCGCCATTTCAGGTGGCAGTGAAAAGTTGAAAGCCTATCTCTCTGGACGTGTATTCAAACGGGAAACGATCAACAATATCAATGACGATGCGAATATGGATCGCCAGAATATAAAATCCAATTTGGTATTCACGCCCAACAGCTGGTTGGAAATTTCAAACAATACGCAGTTCATCAACGAAAAGGATAAAGAATATGGGGGGTACAGTAATGGTCTGGGGGGACTTTGGAGCACGACGACCTGGTATAATCTAATGCCTTTTTACCCCAATTTTGTCGATGGTATTCCAACGGATATCGGTGTGGGTACTGGCGGTCAGGGAGCCAATGCAGGGCTGGAATCCGGAAAAAGCTGGGAGGTACGCAATAGTGAAGAGTTTACCAATACCTTCCGTGTCCTGCTCAAGCCAATGAAAGGCCTACAGGTAAATTTTGATTATAGCAACCGTATCGAAAACTTTTCACGGAGCACACGCCTCAACCCCTTTAGTTACTATTCGGGCAACAAGCTCAATTATACGACAGCAGGGCTCAACCGTCTGACAGAATACCGCTGGAAAGACAAATATAACGCGATGAACCTGTTTGCGACCTACGAAAAAAGTGTGGCGCAAAAACATCAGTTCAAATTATTGGTAGGCTACAATCAGGAATCCTTTGACCGGGACCGTATCGCCGGGGCCATGGACGACCTGCTGATCGAAGATCTATCCAACCTGGCGCTGGGGACTTCCATGTATAGCCTGAGTGGAACAGCTGAAAATTGGGCTATTCAGGGTGTATTTGGCCGTTTTAATTATGCCTACGATAATAAATACCTGCTGGAAATAAATTCACGGTATGATGGTTCGTCACGCTTTCCAAGCGGGAGCCGATGGGGATTTTTTCCCTCCGTCTCATTAGGCTGGCAGCTAGATCGTGAGCACTTCTGGGAATCGATCAAAGGCAGTATACCTACCTTAAAACTCAGAGCTTCTTATGGCAAGCTCGGCAACCAGACTGTAGGTGTCAATACCTTTAAAGAATTGATGACGGTGCAGCAGTTGGCTTGGCTAAATGGAGGCTCCCGTCTTATCGGGGCGAGTACACCGGCACCGTTGCCGAATGTCGTCACCTGGGAACGGACCAAAAGCATTGACTTTGGCGTTGATCTTGGGCTGATCCAGAACAAGCTAAATATCAACTTTGACTGGTATCAGAAGGATGTTGAAGGCATGTATCTTCCGGGGCAGCCACTTCCAGCGGTATTTGGAGCTAATGAACCGCGTGAAAACTATGCTGCTTTGCGCAATAAAGGTTTTGAAGTGGGGGTAAGCTACCAGGATAAATTTGACCTTGCCGGCTCACCCTTTCGTTTCAACATCGCCGCAAATACCACTAATTTTAAAGGGATCATTACGAAATATAATAATCCACAAGGCTTGTTGAGCTCCTATTACGAAGGACAGGTGCTAGGGCAGATCTGGGGATACCATATCGACGGACAGTTTCAGTCCGATGCGGAGGCATTGAGCTACCAGAATAGTTTCCAGGATCCACAATTGTCCCTCTCCAAAGTATATAATGATATTCTGAGTGTGTCGCAAAATAGTGAATGGAATATGTTGCGCGGCGGCGATGTGAAATACGTGGATCTCAATGGTGATGGACGCATCGACAAAGGCGATAATACGCTTGCCAACCACGGTGATATTAAACCCATTGGTAATGCCATGCCGAAATTTCCATTTGGAATCAATATGAGTGCTTCCTGGAATAATTTTGATCTCTCGGCAGCCTTTGCTGGTGTTGCCAAACAGGATTGGTACCCGACAGGAGATTTATACTGGGGTTCCTACCAGCGCCCATATCTTTCCTTTGTACGCAAAGACTTGGTAGATAATGCATGGACGCCGGACAATAAAGGGAACAGGTATCCACAGATCTATCGGGGATACTCGTCGCTGCAGAGTGGAAGGTCGCTGTACGAATTGAACGACTATTACCTGACCAATGTTGGGTTCCTACGGATGAAAAATTTTACGTTGGGATACACCTTACCGCAGAAATGGACAAGGCGCTATAAAGTTGAAAAATTACGGTTTTACTTCAGCGGCGAGAATCTGTTGACCTGGAACTTTGGCCATCTGACGAAGTATATAGATCCCGAACAAGCAGGTGCAATGATCAATTATAATTCGCCTGCAAGTGCCAATGATCCTGCGGATTCCTCGGAGCGGGGACTGCTACGGGACTATCCCATGGGTAAAACTTATTCTTTTGGTTTAATGCTTACGCTTTAATACTTGACAACGCAATGATAATGAAACTTACAACAAACACCTATAAACTACTTGGTCTGTTGATCTTGCTATCGCTGGCAGCTTGTCAGAAAGATTATTTGGACCGTCCCTCGGAGGACCAGGTGGAAGCGCCTTATTTTTTCAATACAGCAAAGGATCTGGAGGTGGCCACCAATGATTTTTACACCTTTTTACCCAATGAATCCTGGTATACAAACGATGGTAATTCGGATAATATGATACCCCTTACGGTTGCCGACCGGATCAAGGGCAATCGAACTGTCCCCGTGGGAAGCGGTTCGGGCGGTTGGTCCTGGAGCCAGTTGCGCAAGATCAATTATTTTCTGGCCAACTACCATAAAGTGCCCGACGCTGTAGCACAAAAGAAATACGGCGGCATAGCCCGTTTTTTTAGAGCGAATTTTTATTACGATAAGGTGAAAACTTTCGGTGACGTGCCCTGGTACGGAAAGGTGCTGAGTGCCAAAGATGAAGACCTTTTCAAGGCTAGGGACACCCGGCAGCTGGTGATGGATTCCATTATGGCCGATCTGGACTATGCGATCGAAAATATACCAGCTGAAAAACAGCTTAACTTGATCACTAAATACACGGCGCTGCTGCTGAAAGCAAGGGTGGCACTCTTTGAAGGAACATTTAGAAAATACCATCAGATCGCAGGACATGAAAAGTTACTGAATGAGGCTGTTAGTGCATCGACCGAATTGATGAATAGTGGGGCCTATACCTTGTACAGCCAGGGCGGAGCAGATCAAGCCTATCGAAATCTGTTCGCCCGAAATAATCAGGATCAGGTGGAGACTATTCTCTCCATTGATTTTGAACTAGGCATGCGTGTGCATGGCCTTGGCTATTCCTTCACCTCAGCAACTTCGGGGGCCTATGGTATCGCCAAAGATATGATCAATAGCTATCTGATGAAGGATGGAAGCCGTTTTACGGATAGATCAGGTTACAAGACCATGGAATTCTATCAGGAAATGCAGAATAGAGATCCAAGGCTTACACAGACAACAGCGGGACCTGACTTCCGTGCTAATGGAGAAACAGCAAATGAGCCTGTCAACTTGACGATCACCACGACAGGCTATCGCCTGATCAAGGCCTTGCCTGACAAATTGCAATGGGGCGTATCGGCCTCCTATTTCGATGTCATCTTATTCCGGTATGCAGAAGCACTGCTGATCAATGCCGAAGCAAAAGCCGAACTGGGGACGATCAGCCAAAGCGACCTTGACCTGACCGTCAATAAGCTGCGTAGCCGCGCGGGGATGCCGATGCTATCTCTAGCGGAAGCGAATGCCAACCCTGACCCTTATCTGCTGGCCATGTATCCGAACGTCGATGGTGGAGCATTCAGGGGAGTACTATTGGAAATACGGCGCGAAAGACGGATTGAATTGTTCAACGAAGGGCAGCGCTGGGATGATTTAATGCGATGGAAAGCCGGATCCAAACTGAATCAGCCTATTGTCGGGGTTTATTTTCCCGGTATCGGAGCTTATGATTTTACAGGAGATGGCAAGGCGGATGTGTATGTCCATACAGGTAATACATCGGGTGCACCGGGTACGGTGACCACCTTGATCAATATCAATCAGCGGACACTTTGGGACCCAGTTTCGAATACACAGAATGCCAATAAGGGGTCACTTGATCCATTTTATCAACGGGGTAAGTTTGATGAAAAACGTGATTACTATGCACCGATCCCAATCGAAGATATCAAGTTAAACCCAAATTTGAAACAAAATCCTGAATGGGAGAAATTATACAGATAACATGAAACAACTTATTTTTATTTCGATCCTCTGTTATCTTTTGATCCCTGGATATACGTACTGTCAAAAACAGGATCGGCCTGATTATGCCGTTGGCTACTCTCTTGATATCCGGAAGATAGCATTTGAAAAGCTAAAAGCAGACAAAGAAGCTGGTATGGATTATATAGAGATTGCAGGTCTCGGAAGCTTCGTCAATGCAGACCTCAGTTTAAAAATCCCGCAGGCTGAATGGTTGCTTAAATGCGATTCGTTGGCCATTGTACTGAAAAAAGCTGCGGTGAAGGTATGGTCTATCCATATGCCCTTTTCCGCCAAAATAGATATCTCTACGCTGGACGAACAGCAGCGGCAGCAGGTGATGCGAATGCATTTGCAGCTACTGGAAGGTCTTTACCGTCTTCATCCGCAGGTGATTCTGTTTCACCCATCCTATTATCTCGAACCCAACAGACGCGAGGCCCGCAAGGAGCAGCTGGTACGTTCTGTCAAGGAGTTGTACACGGCGGTATCGGGGGCAGGGCTTCAACTCGTCATCGAAAATATGCTCGGGCCTTCGCTGACGGTAGGGGAGCGGGAACGACCCCTACTGCGGACCGTAGAAGAATGTCAGGAACTTTTTGCCCGCTTTCCTGATCAGGTTGGCATTGCAGTGGATATGAACCATATTGCACATCCCGAGCGGCTGCTTTTGGCTTTTGGACCGCGCGTCAAGACGCTTCATGTCGCGGATGGGGATGGAACAAAGGAAAGTCACTACCTGCCTTGTAATGGTAAAGGGCAGAATGACTGGAATACCATATTGGCCGCACTGGAAAAAATTAAATATAAAGGTGTATTCATGTTTGAGTGTCATTATGAAACCACAGCCCAGCTGATTGAATGTTACCGTCAGCTGCAGCAGATTTATAGCAACACAAAACAATAAGTAGGTTCAAAAAACATTGATTATAATGAAAAAATCGTTATATATTTTTATGGTTCTTTTGTCTGCCTTAGGCATACAGAGCTGTAAAAAAGATAAAATCGAAAGTGAGCAGCGGCTCCTGGTCGATCGGGATTATATGGAGGTCGGCAGTAGGGCCGATACCTATCAGTTGGACATCTTAGCGAATGCAACGATTACCGTCAGTAGCGACAAAGACTGGATCAAACTGGATAGTACGGTGTATCCCAAAGGGAAAAATAAGATCCGGTTTTCTGTTTCGAAAAATTCGGAGGATGAACGTTCGGCGACTTTGCTGCTCAGGCTGAACGATAATGTATCGCAGGAGATCTTGATTTTGCAGGAATCCGGAAAAGTGCCCGTTTTTTATGTGACTCCCGCAGGTAAGGGAGATGGCAGTTCGTGGAGTAGTGCTACAGATCTCGATCAGGCACTCGAAAAAGCAACGACAGGCAGTACCCTATTCTTGGCCGAGGGAACCTATATTCCAACTAGAACCATTCGCAATGGTGATGTGAATGAGGAATCCGATAAAACCATAGAGATCGCAAAAAATGTCAGCCTAATAGGCGGATACGCGGCCAATGTCAAACCTGGAGATCAGCCCAATCCGGCCTTGTATAAAACCATCTTTCAGGGGAAGCTTTCCAGTGGAAAATCGGTGTTTCACACAGTCACAGTGACGGCAACCCCGGATCCTGAAAATCAGGTTATGCTGGAAAATATCAGCATCAAAGGGGGAAATGCCACCGACCGCAGTGCCAGTACAACGATCGATAACGTAAAATTCAGCCGTGGCCAAGGTGGCGGTATGTTAATTGGTATGGCCAGGGTTCTGCTCAAAAATGTGGAGGTGATTGATAATAAAGCGACCGCAGATAAGGGAACTGCAGGTTTTGCTGCCGGCATCTATGCGTTTTCAGGTGCCCAGCTCAGGTTGGAAAATTGTCGCATCAACAATAATAGCAACAGCGGAAATAACGGTGGCGGACTATGGATCGCCGATGGGTCACTGATTGCCTACGATAGCCAGTTTAATCACAATAGTGCCAAAGGCACCGCAGGGGGCTTACACGCTTATCCAAATGCAGCTATTACACTCTATAATTGTGAGGTGGTTGGCAATTCAAATACATCCTATGGAGCAGGGGTTTATCTGCGTGAAAAATCAAAAGGGGTATTTGTTAATTGCCTGCTGGCTGAAAATTCAAGTACATCAGCCAACGGCGGTGGCGGACTGATGCTGTATGATAACTGTCAGGCAGACGTAATCAGTACAACCATTACCAAGAATGCCGTTGTTGGTCCCGGCGGAGGTGTCTATCGCCGCAGCAATGTCAACAACTTGACTTTGATCAATTCAATCGTTTCGGGCAATATTCAGGCGGGCAGTTCAAGCGATGTTGATGCTTATTCTGATAACATTGCTGTTGTTCCATTAATCCAGCACACTGTTGCTACGAAGGCGGTGTATGGCGCTGATGGAAGCATTGTTCCAAAGCTAAGCTTTGAACCTGCGACCATGCTGAATCCGGATTACCTGCCCATCGGTGCCGAAAATCCGTCCATGAGTTATGGTTTAAGCTCATCCGGATTGCTGGAGCTTGCCAAGAAATATAAGCCGGCATTGGACGATAGTCGCATGCAACAAGATATCAATAATAACCCGCGCTCTTCTACTTGGATGGGTGCAAAAGTGAAATAAGATGAAACAATTAAGCTGTTTATTTATCCTTACCCTTCTTCTATTAGGCAACAGCCGAGCTGCTGAGCACAAGAATATCCTGCTATTATTGGGTTCAGCCGATCCTGAGGTATTGGCCCAGCGGGTAGATGTTGCTGCCCAGCTCTACCATATCCGGCCGATGGATGCTATTGTGGTGTCTGGAGGTTGTGGTGCGCACGGTTCCAAGATTTGTGAAGCTTCGTCCATGGCGCTGCAATTGGTCAGCAAGGGGGTACCTGCGGCATTGATCTTCAAGGAGGAAAACTCCAAGACGACGGTGCAGAATTATATTTTCAGCAGACGCCTCAAAAATAACGCTGGAGAGCGAATCATCCAGCCTGGAGATACGGTGTATGTTGTTTCCAACCACTGGCATGCGATCGCTGTTGCTGCACGCCTGGAAAAATACGATGGGGTGACAGCGAAATTTTTTATTGAAGGTGCTATTCAGCCCAAAAAGGAAGACCGTCTTGATTATGGCGGAATATTTAACGCTTACGATGACAATCATCTTTTTACGTTAAAAGGCACCTGGCTGACACCGGAAGCGGTATGGACAAAAAAAGACAGCACCTATTATCTCACACAGGATATGGTCTACACAACGGATGTAGCTAACACAAGCTATAGTGTCAGTCCAGTGGAGAAGCTGTTTCCTTTTCTGAAAGGGAGTTCAGAGTTTAATCCACCGATATATATTGACGACGTGGTCGTATGGTACATCCTCTTTGATGGCTATTGCCGTAAAGTTTCAAAAAAAGATTTTAAGGTGCTGGATGAACAACCGATTCAGAAATGGCTGACGCTGCCAGACACATTGAACTGGAGCCAAATCAATACAGGGTATATCCAGGGAAAATCATTGGTATTGATCGGAAAGGACAAGGTGCTATTGGCTGAGCGAAAAGGAAAGGCCTTTCAGTATGAGCGGGAAACTGTGCCGCAACACTATTTTGCCACTGGCCCTATAGCTGGGGGACGGGCAACGTAAGTGCGGCAAGATTACTGCCATCAGAAAACAAGGTCGTCTTTTACCGCAATATGGAATCGGCCGTATACACTATTAACCAGAAAACAATTGAAAAAGTGGTTCCATTAAAATTAAAGTGGATCGGCGAAATAAAGTAAAACAGATGAAAAGAAATTTTATATATAGCTTATTGCTGCTTTTTCTTGTTATTTCATGCAAGAAAAATGAGGGCGGAACGCAGCTGCCCTATGACTACAGTATTCCCCAGGAAGAAAACTTGGCGGAGATTATCAATACGGCAGCTTGGAATACAAAAACGGTTGCTGACGGTGTGCTGTGGAAATATTACCAATTTCCACGGATATTTGAATCCAAACAATATGTCAATGTATTTGAGATCGATCTGAAGAAAGGCATGCAGCTGGAAATTCCCTATGTGAAGACCGGATTTCTAAAAACAAGTGCTGCCGCGACGGCTAAGGGCGCTTTGGTGGCATTTAACGGCAGTTACTTTAATACCAGTACAGGCGGATCAACCGTATTTTTCAAATACGATGGCCAGGTAATCAATCAGACTGTGAATGGATTTAATAGCTACCGTGAAAATGGTGCATTTACCTTTACGGGGCAAAGCTATCAGATTGTGCCGAAACCCGCAGGAGGCTGGGGGACGCTGAGCGCCACCGCTGCACTGGCTGGCGGCCCGTTATTGATGCAGAATGGTCAGGTGCTGGAGCAGTTGAATGTAGATTTCAATACCAGCAGACATCCCCGTACAGCAGTGGGGCTTACCAAGGACAATAAACTTATTGTAGCTGTTATTGATGGCCGCTCATCACAATCACAGGGACTGACGATACCCCAGCTGGGCGAGTTAATGGCTGCCTTGGGCTGCACTTCCGCGTTAAACTATGATGGTGGCGGTTCCTCCACAGCTTGGGTGAAGGGCGAAGGCGTGGTTAACTATCCTTCAGATAATGGAAAGTTTGACCATGAAGGTGAACGCGCTGTAGCTACGGTATTTACAGTGAAATAAATTCGATACCTTTATAAGTAGATGGCCATCTTATGGATAATATGAGATGGCCACTATTCAATTAGAATCATTTCTATTGCTATTAATTGAAACATCATGAGAAAAAAGACAAGTATCCTATTTTTCCTCCTTCTTGTTTGTGGCTCAGTATCTTTATACGCCCAGCAGGTTATTTCGTCGGCCAAATTTGAGCTGCAGGGAAGAGCTTTTGAAAACGCACCAAAATTTCATCGGATAGATACAGCAAAGTACAGGCAACTTCCTGCTGCGGTAAAGAAATTATATACCCATGCTGCAGGAATGTTTATTACGTTTAAGAGCAATACGAGCAAATTATCTTTACGATGGAAGACGGCGGATGCGGCGCTAGGCAATAATTCCACGCCGATTATGTCACGGGGTTTTGATGTATATGTAAAAGAGCCCAGTGGGTGGCGCTTTGCAGGGGTAGCTCGTCCCGATCTGAACATGGCGGAAAGTAAAGCTACGCTTGTTGAAGATATGGCGAAAACAGAAAAAGAATTTCTTGTTTACTTTCCCTTGTATAAAGAGCTATTGGATTTTGACCTGATTATTGATGACAAAGCCACCTTTGTTGGTACCAGACAGTCTTTTAACAAAAAGGTCGTGATTTATGGTTCCAGCATTGTCCATGGAGCTTCCGCAAGCCGCCCGGGATTAGCTTATCCAGCGCAATTAGGGCGGCGGTTGAACGCCAATGTGATCAACATGGGCGTGAGTGGCAATGCCCGGATGGAGCCTGCCGTGGCTGATATGCTATGTGATATTGATTCTATGGGTCTACTCATCATGGATTGTGTGCCAAATAGTAGTCCCGAAGAAGTCAAAGAACGAACGTTTAATTTTGTGAAACGGATTCGTAAATCCCATCCTCAGGTACCCATATTGCTGATAGAGAGTATTACCCGTCAGGTCGGCAATTATAATTTAAAATGGAGCGCGCAATTGACCGAGCAGAATAAGAATTTTAAGCTACAGTATGAAAGACTGCTACAGGCAGGTTACAAAAATTTGTATTACATACCTACAGACCATTTGATAGGTGATGATTCGGAAGGAACAGTGGATGGCACCCACCCTACAGATGTGGGATTTGAAAGGATGCTTAAAATAATCGGGCGTAAAGTAGAGGCGATTCTAGAAAATAGTCCGTAAATCTTCACCAGCTTTCCACTACTACTCCGGGAGTGATCGCTGACTTTCAGAAATACGCAGACATCTAATCGTGTCAGTTTGCAGAAGCAGGGACGTATTTGTAAACCCCTTAGAAGCCAAAAAAAGGGCCTGATTCTCATCAGACCCTTTCTGTTAGCGTTTAATTGTACAGTAAATATTGGACAGACCCTATGGTTTTCAAAAGGCAATGTTTTTATTTTTGGGGTGTACCTTATTCAGCTAATGCTTTGACGATGGCTATGCCTACAGCTTTGGCTGATTGCGGGTTTTGCCCAGTGATCAATCTGCCGTCAATAGTGACATGGGACTGCCAAGGTTCGGATTTTTCATAAATCCCACCTATTGCTTTTAGTTTATCTTCTAGTAAAAAGGGAACAACATTGCTGAGCTTGACAAGCTCTTCTTCTTCGTTGCTAAAGCCATTAACTTTTTTCCCTTTTATCAAATATTCGCCGGTGCTCAGTTTGATGTTGGTTAAGCCTGCAGGTCCATGACATACAGCTGCAATGACCCCATTTGCCTCATATATCTTGGTGGCAATCTTTGCGATTGATGGGTCGAAAGGCAGATCCCACATCGCACCATGTCCTCCGGCGTAAAAGATGGCTTTGTAATCTTCCGGTTTTACCTGAGAAGGTTTGAGTGAATGGGTGATTTTATTGTGGTAGTATTTATCCTCCCAGAATTTTTTGTTAACAGGATCAGTCAGGTCAAATCCATCCACAGGTGGATTCCCTCCCTGTGGACTAAGGAAATCAATCTCATATCCAGCCGCTGTTAAAACCTCCCAGGGATGTGAGACTTCCCCGAGATAATAACCTGTTTTCTCGCCTGTATTACCTTTTGTATCGTGACTAGTTACTACAAATAGAATTTTTGGTTTTCGGTTTGTTGCATAGCAATGCGTTACTATTAAGATTAATAAAGCCGAAAATATTCCTATTTGCCTAAAGAGTTGTTTTGCTTTCATATTGCTTTGATTTTCTTCCTGTTGGAACAAATTTCTTGATTTTGTATGGTAATTTACCGTGACCTACATCACAAAATTAAAATTCACCTCCCCATTCCTGCCATTCACCGAGTTTTTCTGAGCGTTGGTCTAAAGATCATAGGCTTGGGGCCTATTGTGTTGTAGTTTTGAGTCAACAAATAAGAACAGATAAACTAACAATATAAAATAAAGACATTATGAACTCATTAGTAAAAACATTCGCAGCGGCAGCCTTAATCACAGTATCAACTTTCGCTATGGCAGCTGAAGGACCGGGAACAAAATCGGCAAAAGCAAACGTTAACCTTTCCACAGCGGACTTGGCTTTAGATCACTACGTTGCGGTAACGACAGAGGGAGAATCAGCAGGAGTAGAGCAGTTGTTTGCAGCTGATTTCAATCAAAAGATTCAAGCTACCAATGCGCAGTCTAACAGCCGTAGCGAAGTGATTAAATCCTTGAAAAAACAAAAAGGCGAAAAGCTGAACTGTACAGTAAGCACTGATATCATCGAGGAATCTGCAGACTACATGGTTGCTAAAGTAACCTTAAAATTTGAAAACTTCACCAAGACTGATCTAGTTACCTTGGAGCGTGTAGGCAATGACTGGAAAGTTTCCAAATCAATCAATTCGTATAAGTAGAAGCCATCTCAAATAAATATATATGTTGTAGAGCCATATCGGAAGATGTGGCTTTTTTGTTTTGGCGTATAGACAACATCCATGGTAGAGATATGTCTTTTTTTTGCCTTTTATCAAATTTTTGATCTTAAAAGAAGGGTAGCTTTGGGATATTAAATAAATCAATTATGAAAAAGCATAGTTTCTTAATGGAAAGACTAGTAAGATATAAAGCGTTTATTAATATCATTACAATATTGCTTTTGTTGCTTTTACCTCTACCGGGTGAAAAGTTTACGCTCCTTTTTTTTATGGTGTTATTTCTTGCTCTATTTCAATTTTTTACTTGCCTGAATTATGTTGATTTCATCAATATGTGGGACTTAGTTGTTCAAGCTCTACTGGCGGTTATTTATATTATAATCTGTACAACAGTTTTACTGCATTCGTTATATATCATAAAAAGAAGACTGGGAACTACATTAGATAGGATATTTTCGATAGTTATAGGGATAGCAGGTCTTTATAGCCTACATGCTGTCCTACAATACCCGGATATGTTTTCTTTTGCTTGGCTTGCATTATTTTTCATTTTCAATATAATGAGATGGATGCTTATAACAAAGGCTGATTATTAGCGGATGATATGCTTATTGGAGCAAATAAAGGATCCCGAAAACTAGGGGGCAGTACTTTTTCAGTTTAGTTTAGAAGCCAGATCCTGAAATCTGGCTTTTTACGTCAAAAGGGTCTGATTCTCATCAGACCCTTTCTCTTAGCGTTTACTTGTACAGCAATTTTTATGTTTCCTATCGTTTCCTCTTTTTTGTTTCGTCATCCAATGTTTTTTAAGACAATTGGATTTTCACTGTACGACGCCAATTTTATGTTGAACCTTTCCTTCGAAAGATAGCTTGGAGCCGCTTTGTATTATAAGAACAATTGCCATTTCCAAATAGTTTTATCGGAGTAAATTTTTTTGATAACTTGTATTGGCTTATTTATACTGTATGAAGATCTTGCCTTCCTTTTTCATTTCAATTTATTTCTCCCATTCGTTTCTGTCTGGATACATCTTGAGATCTTTGAATTCGTCAAAATCATTAAATAATTTAATACCTTTTAACAAACGAGTTCCATCTCGATCGGATTGCTTGAATGCTATTAATGCAAAGCGTTGATCGATCTTTTTACTTTGTATTTCAAATAAAACCTGAGATGAATTAACATTTATGCAAAAGGCTGAAACTGTGGCTCCTTTTAAAATAGTGTTCGTAGAATGGCTCCGTAAATAATCGACTATAGATCCTGATGAATCGATTTCTTTATACAGCATATCTTCGAAAGCTAATTTTTTCTCAATTGATATTGCTTCCCAAGGATATTCTACAAAGGCTGTTGTAGGATTTTCGATAATAAAATCCTCAATTATTTTAGTGTCAACTCCCGCTAGGTGGATTCTTTTAGGTTCTTCTGGCAATTCCTCACTATCTTCTATCATTATACCTCCTGTGGGAAATAAAAACAGTCCATTTTCGAGTTGAATATTTAATCTTAAGGCCAGCCATTCTTTTAAATTCTGACCATTTGTATTTAGAAATTCCTGGGCGTGCTGCTGAATCTGTGCGAAATATGTTTGACTGGGGTTAACTTGTGGAAGCTTTTGCTATTAAAGATAGCTGTTATAGTCTGATTATCGAAAATTCAATGCTTTATTCTAAACCCTTTCCTCTCCCCATTACCGCCATTCACCGAGTTTTCCTGATCGTTGGTCTAAAGGCCATAGGCTAGGGGTCTATTGTGTTGTAGTTTTGAGTCAACAAATAAGAACTAAAAACTAACACTATAAATAAAGACATTATGAACACGCTAGTAAAAACATTCGCAGCAGCAGCTCTAATCGCAGTATCAACTTTCGCTATGGCAGCTGAAGGACCTGGAGCAAAAGCAACAAAAGCAAACGTTAACCTTTCTACAGCAGACTTGGCACTTGATCACTATGTTGCGGTCACTACGGAGGGAGAATCAGCAGGAGTAGAGCAGTTGTTTGCAGCTGATTTCAATCAAAAGATTCAAGCTACCAATGCGCAGTCTAACAGCCGTAGCGAAGT